>JAGFND010000078.1 GCA_021409285.1 Candidatus Methanoperedens sp.
AAGAGGAAAGATCGATGGAATCGTTATAAATACCACAGGAATAGGAATAGCGGATAGGGGAAAGGTCATTAAAGACAGCAACCTCTCACTTGGTGATAAAATAATCCTGATTGGAACAGTGGGCGACCATGGAGTTTCGCTTATGTCTTTCAGGGAAGGATTCGGTTTTGAGACAACACTCACTTCAGATGTTGCGCCCCTGTGGGATATGGTAAAAAAAGCCCTCGAGGTCGGAGGAATTACAGCGATGCGCGACCCCACAAGAGGCGGGCTTGCGGCCACTCTTAATGACTGGGCTCGAAAAAGCAATACCGGAATAATCGTCAACGAGGATATGATACCCCTTAAATCTGAAGTAATAGCATCATCGCGCATGCTTGGTATTGATCCTTATACTGTCGCTAACGAAGGAAAAGCGGTTATCGGCGTAAAGAATGATAAAGCGCATGAGTTGCTGGAAGTACTGCACAACACAGAGCAGGGGAAGAATGCACGGATCATCGGAGAGGTCATGAACAAATACAACGCAAAGGTGATACTTGAAACTACTGTAGGGGGAAGACGAATAATGGAACCGCCTGTTGGCGACCCTGTGCCAAGGGTCTGTTAACTGCATAAAAATAATTTGCCAGTATTTTAAATACGGGAACTCATCGATAAATTCCCGTATCTGTATGCGATATTGCATGTGCCTTCGCTTGATACCATACATGCTCCGACAGGGTTTTCCGGGGTGCACAGCTTCCCAAAGTCCTCGCAATCAGCGGGATTTGACAGACCCTTAAGGATATTTCCGCACTGCGGGCAGTCCGTGCCGCATGCAATGCCATCCTGCAATTTGAGGTTAAATCTTATCTGTGCATCATGTTCCTGGAACTCTGGCCTGATCTTAAGTGTAGCATCAGGAATTACAGGTAATCCCCTCCATTCTTTACTGCAAATATCAAAAACTTCATCCATCAACTTCCTGGCTTGAACGTTCCCCTCGGGTTTCACCACCCGCGTGTATTCATTTTCAACTTTTGCTTCGCTGTTCCTGATCTGTCGAAGGAGCATGAAAATGGACATCAGTACATCAAGAGGTTCAAATCCTGAAATGACCTGGGGGATATGGTATTTTTCACATATCGGGATAAAAGGTGCGGTCCCTATGATCGCAGAAACGTGACCCGGGTTGATGAATCCATCTATGCTGTATCTCCCTTTTAACAAAAGCTCCATGGCAGGTGGAACAAGCCTGTGCGAGCATAGAACGCTGAAATTCTCCGGCGGACTGCTGCTTAGCACCTGTGCCGTCATGGGGGCTGTCGTCTCAAAACCGACACCCATGAATAAGACATCTCTTTCAGGATTTTTTTTTGCGATTTCGACTGCCTCAAAAGGACTATAAACGATCCTGATGTCACCGCACGTAGCTTTTTCTTTTGCAAGTGAGGAACTACTGCCGGGGACGCGGAGCATGTCACCGTAAGTAGTTATTATGACACCGCAGCGAGAGAGATGTATCGCTTTGTCTATTTCATTTGCAGGTGTGATACAGACCGGACAACCAGGCCCGGGCACAACTTCAAGGTTTTCTGGAAGAAGTGTTCTCAAACCATTCTTTGTAATTGTCTGTTCATGCGTCCCGCAAATATGCATGAGCTTGATTTTTTTATCGCCTGATAGAGTTCTGATCTTCCTGATGATACGCGCTGCTGTTGATTTATCATTGAATTTATTTTGCATCATGGAGAAGCCTTAAGCATTTCATCCCAGAGTTTCAACGTTTCTGATGCTTCATCTTCATCCATCTTTGATATGGCGTATCCTACATGGACAAGTACGTAGTCCCCTACCATTACATCGCTTAGCATGCTGATATTCGCTTTTCTTTTCACACCGCCGTAATCAAGCACGGCTTCCTCTCCATCGATCTCTGTTACTTTAGCAGGTACTGCAATGCACATCCGTGATTTATTATTCAACAAAGTATAAATAAAGGATGGATATAGTAATAAATAGGAAAAACGGGAGGATGGTGACATATGTTAAACAGGAGAAATTTTCTCAAATTAGCGGGAACTATTGGCGCAGGGATGTTCCTTGACATCTATAGTTCTGACATTGTTAAGGCGATCGAGCAGGCGGCACAGGAAAAGGGTGTCAAGCTCGTATGGATACAGGGACAGAGCGATTCAGGCTGCACGATCTCGTTACTACAGGGTTCTCACCCGGATATCTATGATGCCATCATGAAACTGAACGTGGATATCAGGTTCCATCCCACTATCATGGCAGCTCAGGGAGAAGAAGCGATGGCAGCCCTTAACATCGAACCAGATGTGCTTGTTGTGGAAGGCGCGATCCCGGATCCTAAATTTGCAACCATGGGCGATAGGCCCGTGATAGATATCCTTAAGGAACTTGCTGCAAAGACAAAGATAGCAGTCGTAGCCGTAGGAGCATGCGCCACCTATGGAGGCATCCCCGCAGCGAATGGCAATGTCACCAACTCGATGGGGGTGCAATATCATAAGGGGAAGAAAGGCGGTGCCCTGGGAGCGGATTATAAATCAAAAGCAGGTCTTCCTGTTGTGAACCTGCCCGGTGACCCCGCGCATCCGGACCATATTCTCCTCACGCTTTCTGCAGTTATCCTGGGAGAAATTCCCGAACTTGACGAGAAAGGAAGACCGAAGTTCTTATTTAGCGACAATATCCATGACCAATGCGACAGGAGAGGATTCTACGATAAAGGAGAGTTTGCGAAGAGCTTTCATGAGACGGATTTCTCACATGAGAAGTGCCTGTACAAACTCGGATGCCGCGGGCCTGTCACAAATTCAGATTGTGCATATCGAAAATGGAACAGCGGAATAAATGTCTGCATGAACGGAGGAGCACCATGCATTGGCTGTTTCAATGAAGGATTCCCTGACGATATGTCGCCGTTATTTGAGACCATTGAGAACGTACCTGCACTTATCGGGATAAATGTGGCAACAGCAGGCAAGATAGCCGTGGCTGCGACGGCTTTGGGTATTGCCGCCCATGCTATCCGCCGCGGGGTCAGTAAAAATCCAAAGCGCACCGAGGAGGAGAAATAATGGTGACCGAGATCAAGATCGACCCGATCACGAGGATAGAGGGGCATATGGGTATTTCTGTGAAAGTGGAAAATGGAACAATCATCGATGCCCAGTGCAACAGCACCATGTTCAGGGGATTTGAAACCATCCTTATTGGCCGAGATCCCAGGGACGCACCTGTACTTGCCCAGCGAATATGCGGCGTGTGCCACCAGAGCCACCGCATCGCAGGCGTCCGCGCCCTTGAAAATGCAGCAGGAGTGAAAGTCCCGGATGGGGCAAGGAAGATGCGAAATCTCATTGAGGCGGTCACTACTCTTTATTCCCATGCGTTGTGGTTCTATGCCCTCTGCGGATCGGATTACAGTGATGCTCTCACAAAGAACGGGTTGAAGAGGCTTGACCCGATAACAGGACAGGGCTACAGGGAAGCTGTCGGGAACCAGAGGAAGCTTCATGAAGTCTTGTCCATACTTGGAGCAAAAGTCCCCCACCAGATGACCTATATCCATGGCGGACTGACGCATGAGCCTTCAGTTGAAAAGATAATGCAGATGAAGACAAGGATGTTTGAAGTCTCTGACTGGATAGGCAAAACCACAGACCTTCCTGCAGTTCTTGATGACGTATCTGGCGGGAAACACGATTATTCAAAAGGATATGTCCTAAACGATGTTGTGGACTGGGCACTGTATGCCCTGAAAGAGAAAGCGCAAACTTGGGGTGTCGGGCATCAGAAGTATGTATCCTACGGAGTTTATGACATGCCGGATGGTACCTCATTTGAACCAGCGGGCGTCTGGGACGGATCAAAAGTGATACCGATGGATGAGAAAAAGATCACCGAATATGTAAAATATTCCTGGTACACAGACAGCTCAGGAGGCGTCCCGACACGCGATGCTCCCATACCGGAAGTAGACACTGAAAAAGCTGGTGCATACTCATGGGCAAAGACACCAAGATATGGAACAATGGCCGTTGAGGGGGGTCCTCTTGCAAGGATGGTAATCGCAGGATCGGATCCTTTTGACCTTCGAAAGAACCTTGGGGGAGGGGTAGAAAAAGCCTCGACCTTTAACCGGACCATTGCAAGGATGCAGGAGGCGCTCATACTCAGGGATAAGATAATGGAATGGCTCGATGAACTAAAAACCGGTGAACCAACGTACACTGATTTTGAAGTTCCCGATGAAGCATTTGGCGTTGGACTCTGGGAAGCTCCCCGCGGGCCTGTTGGGCACTGGACAGATATAAAAAGGAAGAAAATTAACCGGTATCAGGTCATAGCAGGCACGACATGGAACGCCACGCCAAAAGATGATATGGGGCAGCGAGGGGCGATCGAGGAAGCGCTCATCGGCGTACCTGTATCTGATGTCAAGAATCCCATTAATGTTGTCAGAACGGTGCGGTCTTACGATCCCTGCCTTTCATGCACTGTGCATGTGATGATGCCAGGCGGGCAAAAATACAGTATTCAGGTAACATAGGAGAGAACATGGAAAAAGTACAGGTCGAGAAGTTCACGCCTGGAGTACGGGCCACCCACTGGCTACATAGTGCTCTCATTATCGGCTTCATAATCACGGGATACGGGATATACACCGGTAATTATATTTTCGGGGATCACGCCCAGAACCTCACGTTGCATATGATAATGGCCTTTGTGATCCTGATGGACAGCCTGGCCCATATTTATTTTATGACAGGCGATAGGCGCTATATGTGGATATCGTGGGACGACATCAGGGACATAATAAAGATAACAAAGAATTTCATAGGAATTTCAAAAGAATATCCCGAATACGGAACCTACGACGTCAAGGCAAAAAAGTTCCACGGGAAATACCACCCTGTCATCAAGCTCAAGTACTGGGGAGACCTGTGGTTCCTGGGCTTTGCTGCAATAAGCGGATTTGGCATGTATTACAGTTCTGTCTTTGATATTGTCAATTCCTTTCTGAGCCTAGCCGGTCTGGGAATAAACCTGATATGGTTGAGGTGGATTCACATCCTGGTCTTCCTGTACTTCTTCTGCATACTGGCAATCCACGTTTATCTTGCGCTTATTCCCGTGAACAGGGAACTCCTGAGATCCATGATCTATGGAAAAGAGGATGTAGAGGTACATAAATAAACTTTGAACGGGAAAATTGTCATAATCGGAGTGGGGAATCTGTTGATGGGAGATGACGGCATAGGCATCCATGTTGTTGAAGCTCTCAGGAAAGAAAAACTACCCCCGAATGTGGCAGTATTTGATGGCGCCACAAGGGCTTTTGATGTGCTTGATTACATGGAAGAAAGCGACAGGGCAATTATTGTGGACGCATATAAGAAAGGCGGCGCCCCCGGCAGCATCTATAGGTTTTCATTTGATCCTGCTCATGAAGTACAGGATAACGCTCTGAACCTGAGCATGCATGATATCAACTTTCTTGACGCGATAAAAGCAGGAAATGGCATCTACAAGATGCCTTCTGAGATAGTCATTATCGGGATCGAACCCCAGACGCTTGAATGCGGTCTTGGATTATCCGCGCAATTAACTACGGCATTTCCTGCCATACTCGAAGCGGTCAAATCTGAGCTAATTTGATATTCTTGAAAATGATATTATAACAAACAAATGGAAGACAACCAGTATGCAATTCTAAGAAAAGAAGATTTTAACAGCTTCATCTCTGCACTTTCAAAGCTGCATAAACTGGCAGCACCTGTATTCAAGGGGTATAATAATTATGCATTTGAAGAAATAAGATCTGGCGAGGAAATTGAACTCAAATATATCCCTACAATCCTTCCCCCGAAAAAATTCTTCATGCCGGTTCGCGAAACGCTGCTGGAGTATGATATTAGCAAGGGATTGAATGTAGAAGCTGTCACAGAGTATGAAGAAATGCTCCTCTTTGGGGTCCATACCTGTGATATTGCCGGGATCCAGTGCTTGAACATGGTATTTTCGCAACATCCCCAGGATCACAACTATCTTATCCATAAGCAAAATATAAAGATCATCGGGCTTGAATGCAATGAATATTGCGATGAATATGCAAATTGTCATCTTATGAATACACATCTGCCCGATGGCGGATATGATCTATTTTTTACTGACCTTGGGGCATATTTCATCGTCCACATCAATACCCCGGCAGGTGAAGAGCTCATCGAAAGCGCAGGTTTTTTCAAGAGCGCGCAAAGTTCCCAACTGAATGAGCTGGCATCATTTCGTGAAAAGAAAAAAGCATTATTCAAGAATGAACTTCCGATCGAATTGGATCTTATTCCTGATCTGTTTGACAGGTCATTTGAGAGCAAGGTATGGGACGATCTTGACGAAAGGTGTCTGGCATGTGGAAATTGTACCAATGTATGTCCCACCTGTTACTGTTTTGATATAAAAGATGTGATAAACCTTCGCCTTATTGCAGGAAAGCGGTATCGAGTTTGGGATTCATGCCAGCTTGGGACATTTGCTAAAGTTGCAGGAGGTAAAAATTTTCGAAAGACTCGCAAAGAAAGGCAAAGACATCGTTATTACCGTAAATTCAGGTATTCGATAGATAGATTTTCAAGATTTTTTTGCACAGGATGCGGCCGATGCAGCCGTACTTGCATGGCGGGTATCAGGCTTAAAGAGACATTGAAATCTTTAATAGGAACGAAGGAGGACGCAAAGGCTTAAATTGGATTATGGAGAAAATAATTTTAAAAGACTCTGCTTATGGTATAAAAAAAGGGACGATCCTTGGCATACAAGAGATGACAGAAAATGAGAAGCTGTTTGAAATAGCGCTGGAAGGCGGCCAAAAGCTTGACCACGAACCCGGACAGTTTGTCATGGTCTCTGTATTCGGGGCAGGTGAAATACCCATATCAGTGTCTTCTTCCCCAACTAATAATGGATCTTTTGAAATATGTGTAAGAGCCGCTGGAAAGGTAACGAACGCACTGCATAAACTGGAAATCGGAGATATGATCGGAATTCGAGGACCATATGGAAAAGGATTCCCGATCAGGATTCTTGAAAGAAATGATCTGTTGATAATCGCATGTGGATTAGGTATTGCTCCCCTTCGATCATTGATCAGATATGTGTTTGACAACCGCAAAGATTTCGGAAATGTCCATATTCTTTATGGATGCAGGAGCCCGGATAATATGCTTTTCCTTGATGAGATAAAAGAGTGGAAAAAGCAAAAAGATGTATATTTTGAATGTATTGTTGACCAGGCTACCCCTGACTGGACGGGAAAGGTGGGAATTATAACAACTCTTATTCCCGGTGTCCGGATCGATCCGGAGAGAACATTTACCGCGCTTGTGGGACCTCCTGCTATGTACAAACCTGCAATACAAGAACTGCTATCCATGAATGTTCCTGAAAGTCAGATCCTGATATCCCTTGAAAGGCATATGAAATGCGGTGTGGGTATGTGCGGTCACTGCCAGATACAGAATTTATACTGCTGCCAGGACGGGCCGGTTTTTAATTATGAAGCTATCAAACATTTGAAAGAGGCATTTTAATATGAGTAAACCAAAGGTTGCTTTTTTTGACTTTGCTTGTTGCGAAGGATGCCAGTTGCAAGTTGCGAATATGGGGGAAATTCTCCTTGACGTATTGGATATAGTAAATGTTGTTGAATTCAGGGAGATCATGTCTGAAAAATGGGATGAAGAGCTTGATATTGCGATCATAGAAGGGAGTATCACGGACGAGCATGCAGTTGAACGTATAAAAAAAATCAGGGAAAGATCCAGGATATTGATCGCTTATGGTTCCTGTGCCACAATAGGCGGCGTGAATGGAATGAAAAATAACTTTGATCTTGATGAGATCAGGGAGTATGTATATGGTTCAGATTTCCACTTTTTCCCTAGTGAAAAGGCAAGGGCAGTCCATCAGGTCGTAAAGGTTGATTATTCCGTAACCGGATGCCCTGTTTATATTCCTGAGTTCGTAGAAATTTTAAAAGCCGCTCTGCTGGGTATTCCTTACTATGTGCCTGACTACGCAGTCTGTGTTGAATGTAAACAGAATGAGAATATATGCATGTACGATAAAGGGGTTGGCTGTCTGGGTCCGGTTACAAGGGCGGGGTGCAATTCATGGTGTATAAATAGCGGGAATATATGCTATGGCTGTCGCGGTATTGTGAGCGATCCTAATGAAAAAGGAGCGTGTGATGTTCTTTCAAAATATAATATCGCGCTTGACCTTATTTTAAATAAGATAAATATGTACAACAAATGCAGGGAAATTGAACAAAATGCACAGGGATCTAAACATTAATTTAGAGTATTTAACAAGGGTCGAAGGTCATGGTAATATAGTTGTAAATGTAAAAGAGGGAAGACTGGAAACATGCCATCTGGACATTGTGGAAGCGCCCCGTTTTTTTGAAGGACTCCTGAGAGGTCGTTCTGTATTTGAAGCACAGCATATAACAAGCAGGATATGCGGCATCTGTTCCTGTTCGCATTCACTTGCTTCGATCCAGGCTGCTGAAGATGCGCTTTCGATCACGCCGTCTGAACAGACGATAAAACTCAGGAAGCTTCTCCTTTATTTCGAAATACTCGACAGCCACTTGTTGCACATCTATTTCCTGGCAGCGCCTGATCTTCTTGGAGTGAAAAGTTTTGTGCCGTTGATCGGCACTCACAATGAAGTTATCAGACGGGCATTACGGCTTAAGAAGACCTGTAATGATCTATGCGGCATCCTTGCCGGTCGCCATGTCCATCCCATCTCTATGATAATAGGCGGATTTACTAAGCTGCCGAAGGAAAAGGATCTTGATGCTATGTTTGAACTTTTAGAAGGAATGCGGCATGATATTGAGGCTACCGTGGAGTTTGTTTCTGCTTTTAAATTTCCTGGATTTGAGCGGGATACAGAATACGTTGCGCTTGTTAGCGAAAATGACGAATATCCGCTCTTAACAGGAGATATGGGCTCATCTGATGGAGTGAGGATGAATAAAAAGGAGTATAAACGAGTTACGAACGAGTTCGTTGTCCCTCATTCTTCCGCAAAGCATACTAAACTGAGCCGTGAGTCTTATGCTGTGGGTTCACTTGCGCGATTTAATTTGAATTATGAAAAACTTCATCCGAAAGCTAAGGAGACGGCTGATGCTTTTGGGATAAAACCCAGATGTATCAATCCATTCTTGAATACTGTTGCACAAATGGTTGAAAGCGTGCACTGTTTTAATGAAGCAGTTTCAATAGTACAGGATCTAAAGAATATTGGAATAAATCATGATGAAGAAATCGTGGTGGGGCTAAATGAAAGATCAAGGATCCCTGTCAAAGCAGGTAATGGCGTGGGGGCAGTGGAAGCTCCTCGCGGTACTCTTTTTCACAACTATGAGATAGATGAGAAAGGGATCATACTGAATGCCAATTGCGTTATTCCTACAAGTCAAAATCTCAATAATATTGAAAGGGATATGGAAAAGCTGGTCCCGGAAATACTTGATAAAAGCGATGAAGAAATAACCCGTTCTCTGGAAATGCTGGTGAGGGCTTATGATCCGTGTATCTCATGCTCAACGCACCTCGTTAATGTGAAATTCGTTAACCGATGAAAATAATTGCTAAAACAAAAATGAAAAGAGTGAGTTCAGCTGTTCTCTGCACACAATTCTATTTTCACTTCGATCCTTAACTTCAAATCATCCAGGGTTTTTAAAGAAAATCTCATCAGGTCCTTTATCAAGATCTTTGATCAGCATGAATATCTGTATAAACATAATGTGGGTTCTGGGAGTAGATAGAAGAGTTGTTGTATTAAAAATGATGCATGAAAAAAGGATGATACAGGCATCCGATATAGCAGATTCAACAGAGAGATCATTACAGAACATCAGTTATGCAATGCGGGAACTGGAAGAGAAGGGATTGATCAAGTGTCTTACTCCTAAAAAGCATACTTGGAAGAAGTATAAGTATATTCCGACAGAAAAAGGGACAGAGGTATTTAATCAACTAAAGGAAAATAATCTAATTGGCACATGACTTGACTCATTTTAATATTGCGCATGATTTACCATGACAGGATGAAAGAGTTCAGGGTATTTCAGAAAATGTTCGCACGGAATATCAGGAAAAGGCTTGGGAAATAAGAGATAGTAGAAAAAAAAGAATAAAATAAAATATAATTAATGATAATTAAACTTTATCCAAGGCTTCAACGCTTACTTTCTTTACATTCGGCTTGTTGATCTTTGCGGGCATCCATTTGGGTTTGTTCTTTGGGGCTGCAACGACTTCTGTCCAGCCTTTGAAAATATGAACCTTCTTGGTGCCTCTTTCTCGTAATCTTAATTCGACAGGTTTTGATTTTGTTCCTTTGCTGCGATTAGCTGCTTTTAAAGCTGCCTGGCGCGGCTGGTGACCCGTAAATACTCCATCCTCTTTTCCGTTCTTTTCCCTTAATACAAAATTTCTAATTTCTGCCATAATTATTCATAACCCGACAACGATTAGTTGTATAGAAGGTGAAACACACATACTATTATATAAATATAGTTGTGAAAAATGTGGCAAAGCATGCCTTTTTGAGGAGAGGCATGGGGAGTGGAACGCCATATAGTGCATCCCCGGGAAGTGATAAGGAGTTTTGGGATATGCCACCAGCAAAGCTAAGTTAGCCAATAAACACTAGATGAAGAGGCATAAAAAAATTGATCACATCCTCTACACTTCCGGTTGTGGGGTAGCCTCTTATGTACTCTTATGCATCTCTCTGAGTTCCATCTTCTTGAGTTTACGATCAATACCTATATTGCACGCAGTCTCAAAATCCATTTCCGCTAATTCCAGCATAGGCTTTATGCACAAGCCACACAGATCGCCTAACTCTTTCTTCCAATGCTCAGGTCTGTCCTGCTTGATCAGAACCTCGGCGATCTCACCAAGTTCTTTCAAAGCGTGGAGTGTTAGCCTCTTCAATTCTTCTTCATTTTCCAATTCTATTCGCCTTTTTTTTGTTATGACCCGATTCAGTATTGATTTTATTTCTCGATTCTGTGCACGATACGCCCAATGACATTACTATCCCACTCTATTCATTGAAGATATCAGGTCATGCTTGGTCAAAAGCTCATTTACGTAGCTGATATTCAGCCCTTTCTCAGTTGACAGATTACTGTAGTATGAGTTTCCTATTTGGAGAACCGGCGCACTCATTGTGAATACTCCGGCCATCCTGAGGTCTGTAAGTCCAGCCGGTGATGCCATATTCACTTCACTGAACTCTATGGCTTCCTTCTTGAGCATGCTTTTTAGTACTGTGCAATTTGGGCACGTTGCTGTTGAATATACCTTTACCTCTATTTGTTTAACAGTGCTTGTCATTAAATCCATACCTCTTTTCCTCTTCCTCATTTATGCACATCCAGCTATAATCCTCCGGTGAAAGTTCATTCTTGTGAAAGAAATATTCACCGTAATCCTCCGGGTGATCGTCAAGGTGCTTCAGTATCTTTCGATATCTTAGAATCGAAGGGAGGTGCTTCCTGCCATTGACAATCATGTTATGCTTCTCCAACGTCGATGTGATCTCCAGCCTGTCGCCATTCTTTGCGACATGCCTGGTCATTATCTGAATGGAATAGCCGATCCCTGCGAAGTCCCTCATAGCTCGCGACACTGCTTTCATGTCATGATTGGCCATTGCCTTATTGAGTTGCAAATATAGCCCCTGTGCGTCTCGGTCTGTTTTCTCGTTTAAGTCCATTCATATCTCCAGCAGTGGTTCTGCTTCAGCATCCAATAGCTCTGCAACGTCTACGATCTCATCGCTGAACTTCTTCAGTGTTTCTGTGTTATGAGATTGAATTAAAACACCAAAGACCCTGAACTCTTTGCTTTTCTTTGAGTCAAGGAAACCAGAAAGGAACTTTGGACCAATTGGTGCGTTCCCATCAGTGATGAATACCACATCAGCCTTCTTGAAATTCTGTTTTGAGATGAGTTCCAGAGCCTGACTCAGCGCAGGCTCAAACGCTGTTCCACCTGCATTCAGGAAAAATTCTGCTGTTTTGATTGCATTGTTGAGTATATCCTTCTCTCCTGGTTCTATTTCTATGGTCTCCAGTGCATCCGACTGACCA
>JAGFND010000079.1 GCA_021409285.1 Candidatus Methanoperedens sp.
GAATAAACACACTTAAATAAAATTAAAGATCAGATAAAAGGAGCTTTTGACTCGAACGATTTTATTCGTTGTATTGAATTAAATTAGAATAAGATTATTTTTTATACTTTGGTGGCGAAGGTATTGATAAATACGATGGAATAAAATTATTTCAGAACAGGCAAAAGATAGTATTGGTGAAAAATTTATTAATGTGTTGAATTAAAATAAGGATTATTCTTTATACTTTGGTGGCGAAGGTATTGATGGAATGGTTGCAGTTTTAAATTGGCGAAAGAGTGGTATCTCAGAATATATTCTTTTTGAAATTTCAACTTGTCTGAAGGCACGTAAGCCATTATTAGTTTTCATTGAGGATATTCTTCCTAACGATATTATTCCACCACGCATCTTACAAAGCCGATTCTCTCGTCAATCCTTCTTAAGGCAAATTAGAGAACATAAACACTCTATTCAAATCATGAATACCTATTTGGGAACAGATACCCCTCCCAAATATCAACCTGCCATGGGAAGAAGATCATGTTTGATTACGGGTATCTCAGATTTTCCAAAAAATGTAAGAGACGTTATCATAGAAACTATTGATGCTCGGGGATATTCTCCAATTGAATTTGACGAATCAACATGCTCTATACTTCAAGACCAACATGTATATGAGGTAATTTCTACATTAGATTTGGCGATTTGCGTAATCGAATCAAAATCGCCTATGTGCCGCTACCTAATAGGCGCTGTTCAAATGGCATTTATTCCTACAATTTTATTTACTATTGATTCATCTTATCACTACAACCCACATATTCCCAAAGAATATCAACCCCGTATCATTAGCTCCATAGATTCAAATACGATAAAAAATACAATTAATGCTGAAGTAAACTTATTTGAAGAAGATATCCTTAATCTTGATGATGAAAAAAAGATAAAAAAATATTCGGAACTTCTTCTTCAACTTTCATCAGCCGAAGGTCGCTACAAAGCTGGAACAAATTACATATTTACAAATGAGGTAACCATGAGAGATAAATATGATGTTAAAGGGGCCGGTGCAGTAGGCCCCGGGGCGCATGCGCACCATATAACCTTTAATCAAATATGGAACGAAAATGAAAGTGAAATCGATCTGCCAGCTCTTGCCGCGGAACTTTCAAAACTTCGCCTGAAATTAAAAGATGAAGCAACCGAGGCAGAACATTATAGTTCAATGGGCGCTATCGCATCCGCTGAAAGTTGCGCGAAAAAAGGAGATGGACCTGGGTCGCTTGAATATCTGTCAAAAGCGGGAAAATGGGCCCTTAACGTCGCCACTACAATTGGTGTACCAGTGGCCACGGAAGCATTAAAGAAAGTAATAGGATTATGAACAAGGTTATTCATTAATTCACAATCCTGCGCCTGTGTGTAAAAATAAATGGCCAATAAGCCGAAAGAAATGCAATCAATGAGCATCCATAGGATGCCTCCGACCTCGGTCGGGGGTAGTGACGTATGGTGTCATTATAATCCACAAAAAAAATAATAGCAATTATTATTTATTATTTAATTATGTTTATACTTTCCTATTCGTTAAAAAACCTTACTACAATCCCATCTTCTTTACGATTTCTCCAACTCCATGAAGCGCCGCAGACTCTTCGGGCAATTCGGAAAGCGGCCTCCCTTCAAGATCGAATTTCGCTATATTCTCATCAAAAGGTATGATGCCAGCAAGGTCCATGTTTAGCTTTTTTGTATACTCCTCGATCTGCCCCCTGTTCTCAGGTGTGACTTTGTTCGCGATCACATGCATTTTCTTGATATTCAAATTCAGCGACTTTGCAAGTTCCCTTATTCTCTCAGCGGTCTGCAAACCCCTTCGAGAGCCGTCTGTAACAACAAGAAGTTCATCCACATCACGGATTATCCTTCGGGAGAGATGCTCAAGGCCTGCTGCCGTATCAATTATCGTCAGATCATAATTTTTCAATATCTTATCCATGATACCGCGAAGGAGATTATTCGCAAAACAGTAGCAACCTGAACCTTCAGGACGTCCCATGACAAGAAGATCATATTCTGGCATTTCAGTGAGAATTTCATATATCTTTGACTCAAGGAGCCTCTCCTTATTTGTATCCGGAGCCATCTTATCGCGTTCCTGCAACATGAATTCCCGCATGTCCCCGATAGTTTTATCGATCTTCACTCCAAGTACATCAGGAAGGTTGGAATCAGGATCGGCATCGATCGCGAGAAGCGTTTTACCTCTTCGGGCTAAATGCCTTATCAGCATACCGGCCACTGCTGTTTTTCCTGTTCCTCCCTTTCCTGTGATCGCTATTATTTTCATAATCTGGAATTGTTCTTTGATTTAATAAACGTATATGTATGTAGATATGGTGGTAAAAGTGTCATTCAAAACCATAAAAATAAGGGATCTGCTCATAGCTTCTATAGCATTGCAGAATGGATGTAAAATCCTTACTAATAATAGAGCACATTTTGAAGGAATAGAAGGATTGATCCTTTAGGATTAGAACGAAATAATATCAACTGCGCGCACTGTTTCTACCGGAGGCTTTGTGATTACTTGAGCGAATCATATTCCTTCTTAAACAAAAGCGCATCGCTTTCAAGGTTCGGGCTTTCGCAGATCAGCATTCCCCCTACATTAAAATCAAAAAGCGCACGCGAAAGCTCACGATATTTAAAATCGGATTCTGCAAATATGAGATGATTCAATTCGCCTTTTTCCGAATATTCTATCCCTGAGACATGCATGTGCATATCATCAAGACCCTTCCTTCCAAGTTTTTCCTCCACCCGTGAAAAGATCGCAGAAAATTCTTCCAGGGAATTATTTTTTCCCGATATCGCATGAAGATGCGAGAAATCAATACAGGGAAGCACACCTTCTATTTCAGTGATATCAAGCACATCATCAATGCTTCCGAACTGCGATTTCCTTCCCATCGTCTCAATACGAAGCATGATATCCACACCTTCATTTCTCAAAGTACCGATAATATCGACAAGCTCTCCTTTTATTTTGCGATACACTGTCTCATGCGGCTCCTCCTGGAAAAAACCTGCATGTATGATCACGTTTCTTGCGCCGCAGATGTACCCTATCCTTGCCGAGTTCATTATCCTTTCCTTGCTCTTGATTAGCGTTTCTCCCCGTGCATTGAGATTTATATAATATGGGGCGTGAACGCTCAATCCCACATCAAGTTTTTTTGCAATTCTTCCGACTGCACTTGCCGTCACCTCACCCATTTTTACGCCCCGCACAAATTCAAGCTCCATGCAGCCAAGACCAAGTTCATGGAGACGCTTGATACCGGAAATGCTGTCATGCCCTGTTGAAGAAAGAGGTATCCCCGCCGTACCAAATAATAGGTCCATTTAACCTTCTAAAGCATCTTCAATGATCATATTCAAAATTCCGACAATTTCAATTGTCTCCGGGAGCATTGCTCACCCGGTATCTCAACAGGATATAGCCCTGTTAAACAACCCAGGCACAAATCATCAAGCGGTATCCCTACCGATTTAACAAGCCCATTGATGCTGATATATCCCAGCGAATCAGCGTTAATAACAGCCTCAACCCCTTTTATAGCTTTATGCGCGGCAACAAGCTCTTCTCTTGTAGCCATATCAATACCAAGGTAGCACGGCGATATGATTGGAGGGCTGGCGATTCTAATATGTATTTCCTTTGCCCCGGATTTTCGCATCAGATCAATTATCCTTCTTGATGTTGTTCCACGAACGATGCTGTCATCAACAAGCACTACGCTTTTTCCTTCAATATTTGGTTTAATGGTATTAAGCTTGAGCCGGACGGCCGTTTCTCTCATATCCTGCCCTGGCATAATGAAAGTCCTGCCGATATACCTGTTCTTCATCAGTCCTTCCCTGTAATCGATCCCTGATTTTTTCGCGAAACCTATTGCAGAAGTGATACCGGAATCAGGCACAGGAGAGACAATATCAGCATCAGCAGGATGTTCGTCTACCAAATTCTCGCCTATCCGCATCCTTACACCATACACAAGTTCCCCATCAATTATCGAGTCGGGCCGTGCAAAATAGATATATTCAAAAACGCAATGAGCGGAGTTCTTTAATTTAACGAGCTGCTTGCTCTCATAGGTACCGTTCGAGAAAACAAGCATTTCCCCTGGAGCTACATCACGTATGAGATGTCCGTTCAAAATATCAATGGCTGCGCTTTCAGATGCGACTATATAACCATTATCTATCTGTCCAAGACACAGAGGCTTGATCCCAAGCGGATCGCGGACAATCACAAGTTTATTATCAACAAGGATGGCAAGTGAATAGGAACCTACGAGCCGCTTCATCAATTCCCTGACTCCTTCCTCAAGATCAGAGTGCATGAGTTTCTTAACAAGAAGATGAGCTATCACTTCCGTATCCGAATCTGATAAAAATATTCTGCCTTCTTTTTCAAGTTCATCTCGCAATTCCTTTGAATTCACAAGATTGCCGTTATGAGCTATTGCTATCGTTCCACTTTTTGAACTCACGAGAAGAGGCTGGCAGTTCTCGATCTTTGAGCCTCCTGTCGTCGAATAGCGGACATGGCCTATCCCCACATAGCCTTTCAGTTTCTGGATATCTGATCTGTTAAAAACATCAGGGACAAGGCCCATACCTTTTAAAGTCCTGACCTGAGTGCCATCATGAACTGTTATTCCTGCAGATTCCTGTCCCCTGTGCTGAAGTGCATAAAGCGCATAATAGATTGACAGCGCAGCAGGGGCTTCATCTTTAAAAGAGACACCTACAACGCCACATTCCTCATGCAACCAGGGTCACCTTAATATCCGCTTTTCTCTTGCCATTTATATGATCTCATATGCGAGGTCTTTCCGAACCCGCATGATGCACACATCTTCGTATGAGTATTCATTGAAACGCTGCCGCATCTTCTGCATTTTACATGCGTCTTGTGCTGGCGGTGTCCCATTGAGGGTGTACCTTTTGACATTTATTATCACCTTTTATTTCTATGGAGATATGAATACGATATTATCTCCGCGTACAACAACTGTTCCAAGTTTCTTTGGTTCTATTTCTTTTATTTCCTCAGCATTTGCAAGGACAATGTTCATATGCATATCGTATCCCTGCAGTTCGCCTCTGAACTCCCTGGCACCTTTTAGCCGTATCAATACTGATTTATTTAATGCATTGTTTAGAATGTCGAGGGGTCTGTTTCCCATAATACGCTCCTGATAAAGTTTAATAATCTATTAACGCTATAGTGCTCCAGAGTTGTCAGTAGAATATTTAAAACTATTGGTGGCAAATGAAAATAAAATCAAGAAATGTACTCAGAAAGACAGATGAAAAAGCTCTCATCAATGATATTGTTGAAGCTTTCGGAGATGCCTCAGCCTTTGCGAACAGGAAACTGGAACATGTCCTTACCGATGAATGGGAATTCATATTCGTAGACGGAGAACCACATCTTTTCAAGATCGAAGGAAAGATCTTTCCTACAGTGAAAGGGGCCCTCAAATTGAATCCCACGCGCAGAATAGTTGTCGTGGACCCCGGCGCAGTTAAGTTCTTGATTAACGGAGCTGACGTAATGGGTCCCGGGATCGTTGAAGCAGATCCTGAAATAGCAGAGGGGGATCTTGTAATTGTTGTCGAAAAAGCCCACAGAAAAGCGCTTGCGATCGGAAGAGCACTTGTCAAAGGCATTGAAATGCCAGGGAAAAAAGGAAAAGCTATTAAGTCAGTTCACTATGTAGGTGATGAAGTATGGAAACTTGAACAGAAATAGATAAATAGAAACAATCAGAAAGAAGGAAGGGTGATGATTTCATGGTTAAGATTTTAGACAATATCCTTGGAAGAGGGAAAAATGCAAAATCAGAAGCTGAGGAGTATGAGGAACTTGATCTTTCAGAATTCGAAGGGGGTTTCAAAGACGAACCAACGAACATGTACATACGAGTTGCTGAACTTTCAGGACTTGATACACTTCCACATTTGAAAAAGGAGCTTTATGAAGGGAATATCCTCATCATTGATGTCGCGGCATCAAAACATGATAAACTTCTATTTGACAGATCTATAAAGGACCTGAAACAGGTAGTCAGTGATGTGCATGGGGATATCGCAATGATAAAAGAGGATCAGGTCATCGTGACCCCACGGGGTGTGCGCATCGACAGACAGAAATTAAAGTGAACTCAGAACAACTGCCCGCTGTATCTGTTACAAGAAGCGTATGCCCGATCTGTTATAAGGAACTTATAACGAGTTGGGTACCGCATAACATCCCTTTTTTCGGGGAAGTGATGTATGTCACTTCTATATGTGAATGCGGATTCCGATATTCTGATACGTTAATACTGGCACAGCGTGAACCTGTGCATTATGAATTCAAAGTGACCAGTATTGACGACATAGATGCGCGGGTCGTGCGTTCCAATTCTGGAACAATAAGGATACCTGAATTGGGTGTTGATATTGAACCCGGACCTGCATCTGAGTCATTCATCTCGAACATCGAGGGTGTCCTTGACAGGATTCTGGAGATTCTGGATATGGTATTGCGATGGGGGGAGGAAGGAAAAATGGAACGTGCCCAGGAGCTTAAGTCTCTGATCCAAAAAGTCAAAGAAGGCGGGCATGAAATTACTGTTGTGATCGAAGATCCACTGGGCAATAGTGCCATAATTGGGAAAAATGCAATTTGCAGGGAGCTGACGCTTAAAGAAGCCGAGTGTCTAAAAACAGGTATTATCTTGTTTGAAAAAGAATAAACCTGCCAGAACAGTGAGCGCAACCATTATATATCGTAACGAGCAATACTTTCTTTTACCACATTTGAAAACTATCATGAAGTGGGAGTAAGTCTATGAAAATAAGAGCCGTTTCAGGGTGTGCAATCGGGAAAGGTATTTTTGCTTCATTTGCCGGCTTTGAGAAAGCAGATATCTTACCTTTGCGGCTTGTGACAGAATGCAACCTGAAACTCACAAGAAATTGTAATATAGATAACTGCCCCAGATTCAGGACAGGAATGGCGGGTTCACACAAGATTTCCTGGCAAAATAAAGAAAAAAGGATGTAAGGTTAAATTGTTCCCTTGAATAATTCGATTTGAGGCACTACTGTGCCTTCATCGACTCCAGCGCCATTGCCACCATGGCCCTGTACTCTTCGACATTGGTGGAATAGTGCTCCCTTGCCCTGACCGCATCTGGCTCATTACTCTGCAATTTCGCTATCCGTTTCGCAGTCAGGTCTGCGGTCTCAACCACCCACCTGTCACGCGTTGCTCCATCCACCACATACATGGACTCGGCCCTGATAGAGGTCAGGACATTTCCTTCTTTCGTTGTATAAATTGTGGGCTTCCCGACCACTGCTATGAACTCGGGTGGCGTAGTCTTTGCCAGTAGTTGCGCGGCCTCCGGCTGATACTGCCCGGCTGATACAAAGAATGCGCCTGTGGGATCCACGATGCGTCCACGCCAGAATTCTGCATCCATACCTACATCTTCTTTCTCAGTCAGTGTGCCCACTATAAAGACACGATTGCATTTTGCGCCTGTGGGGGTGATAAGATATTGAGGTGAATACTGATCCTGTCCTTCCTTTGCCTGGAGGTTTGATTCCTTTAGTTCTGCTGCGAAGACACGGTGCGCAACTTCCCTGACAAATCCTGATCCATTTTCGGCCATGATTATGCCTCCTGTGCCACTGGTGCGGTTGCTGCCGCAAGTATCCTTTTTATATTTTCTTCGATTGGCTTTGTATCCTGCCTGATCGAATCAACGAGAATGAACCTGTCAAGCCTTGCTCCGACCACTACATAATAGCGTCCCACGAGCTTGCTCTTTATCATGTCAAGCACAACAGCCTGATCAAGGGCTTCTGTTGCCATTTCCTTTGCTTTATCAAGAGTGATACCAGTAAAAGATTCCGTCACTTCTCTGTTAAGCAGGATATCCTGCACCTTTTCTCCGTCGTCCATAACGGCTTTTACTCGCAGGTCATACAGTCCTTCCACTTTCCCATGTTCGCCGCATGCACCTTTCATAAGCGCCCTGTTGCATTCGGGGCATCGTTTTATGAGGCCAGAGCCGCTCTGGATATCAACGATCGCACCTGAAAATTCCACAGGTGTATTTCCTACTGTTATTTCTTCTGTTATCGGGATGATTTCACTGGTCTTATTCAGACTGACACTGAATCGACCCTGCCATTCGGAAGTTGCCACATTTTTAAATAGGTAGTTTTTACCTTCTTCAACCTGTGGAAGGTTGGCTTTAACCCATTTCTTGAATGCTACCGTACCTGATTCATCGCCCAGCAGTCCGCTCTGGGAAAGAGATTCGTGGTTTGCATCCCACAACTGGACAACTTTGCAGCGAAGGGTTACCCATTTTCCATTTTCTATTATTTCAGATGCTCTTACAAGTGGTGTTTCTCGCGATGCAAAGAATTCCGTCTTAGGAATGTTATGCTGTTTCAAGAAGTAGTTAATTACATTCCTGCGAGCTTCTTCAGGAGGGACCTTGAATTTGTTTATCAACTGCTCCAGTCTGGTTTCGATCTCGCTTGTCTGTACTTTAACGCCCAGTTCCAAGAATCGGGCTTCGATTTTTTTTGCTATTTCTTTCATATCTTTCCTCAAGCCTCAAGTTTGTTTTCTAGTTATGAGGCAAACTCAGCTATCACCTGTGAACATATAAATCTTATGAGAGCGGGGTGAAAGTATTATTTTAACCCCAGAACATCTTTCATCTCGTAAATCCCGGAAGATGCTGTATATACCCATTGTGCAGCCCTGACCGCCCCATTTGCGAAAGCCTGCCTGCTGTGAGCCTGATGCTTTATCTCGATGCGCTCACCATCACCTGCAAATAATACTGTATGATCGCCCACGATATCGCCACCCCTCACTGCGTGTATCCCGATTTCCTTCTGACGCTGCGATAGACCATGCCGGCCATAAATGAGATCTTTCCCTCCCAGGGTTTTCGATATGATCTGAGCCGCTTTCATAGCCGTCCCGCTGGGCGCATCTTTCTTTTGATTATGATGCGCTTCAATTATCTCTATATCATAATCTCCAAGCTGCGCAGCGGCTTCAGAAAGCAGACCCCAGAATACGTTCACTCCGATAGAAAAATTAGGTGAAATTACTGCCGCTATCCTGTTCATTCGGATGGCTTCATCCATGATCGATCTTTGTTGAGGTGTGAAACCAGTTGTTCCCACAACAAGTTTGATCTTTTTATTGGCGCATACGATCACATTCCTGGCTGCCGCATTCGCGATTGTGAAATCTATAAGGACATCCGGTCTTGTCCTGTCGAGCGCCGCATCAATATTATTCGCATCATCCACTGCGACATTCAACTTTGCGATCTTCATGACTTCGCCAATATCCCTGCCAATATTATTTATATCGATGGCAGAAACAAGTTTCATATCCTTTGACCTCAGTACATTTTCAATAATAAGACCGCCCATTTTGCCGCATGCCCCAGTGACTGCTATTTTTATCATTATTGCTCACTCTATAAGATGAAGGTCATTCAGTGCTGCTTTCAATTTCTTTTCATTATCTTCACTAATAGGAGCAAGAGGAAGCCTCAGATCCCCTGCATGAAGCCCGATCAGCTCAACGGCCTTCTTGATCGGAATAGGATTTGTCTCAAGAAATACCGCTCGAACAAGAGGTGCAAGTGCAAGATGCAATCTTTGCGCTTCTTTTAGATCTCCATTCTTAAAGGCTTCAACCAGTGATACCATAAGTTTCGGGGCCACATTGGCTACAACAGATATTACGCCCACGCCTCCGATAGCCATTATGGGCAATGTAAGGCCGTCATCACCAGAAAATACCACAAAGTCCTCATCCTGTGTAAGTTCAAGGATCTGTGTCACCTGATCAAGATTACCACTTGCTTCTTTTATCCCTATAATATTACTTTCCTCTGCAAGTCTGGCTATAACATCGGGTTTCATGTTGATACCAGTACGTGAAGGAACGTTATATAAAATCAGCGGTATATCTACCTCATTAGCGACTTTTCTGAAATGAGCGAGCATTCCCCTGTCGTTGGGCTTATTATAATAAGGTGTAATTAAAAGTGCAGCATCAGCCCCTGCATCTTTTGCAGATCGTGTGAGTTCAAGCGCTTCTGTAGTATTATTAGATCCAGTTCCCGCTATGACAGGAACAGTCGAACATTCAACTGCTATGTCAATGACCTTTTCATGTTCCTTGATAGAAAGTGTGGCTGATTCTCCCGTTGTCCCGCATGGTACAATGCCTGAAACCCCCCCTTTGATAAGAAATTCAATGTTCTGCTGGAAACCTTCCTTATCTATCTCATCGTCCCTGGTAAAAGGAGTTATTAGGGCTGGCAGAACACCATCGATCATAAAACCTCTAATTTACTTCTTTCGGATGGCTTTGACTCTTAACTGGCGTACTATATATCCTGCAACACGGTTCCTTATACCCTTGGATTCTACATTTGTATATCTTGTGACAAATTCCTTATTCTGTGCAAAGTCAGTCGTAAAAATATCGCTATGTTCTTCAAGTAACTGGTGTCCTAATGATTTGATATAATTCGGTCTAATATTTCCCATGATTTATCTCCATTTTTCTTTGCATACTACTTTATTATTCATATAGGTTTTGGGAAAGGCATCCAGATTTTCTGATTTCTACTATGGCATGCACATTTATTGCATGGATATTTTTTTAAATAACAAACGAATTTTATACCCCCATGTTAAGAGTTTCTGATATTAACACTTACCTGAAATGCCCCAGAATTTGTTATTTCACGCATAAAGGGGATAAATTGATTAAAACGATAACTTCAGAATACCTGCAGAGTCTTATGATAAAGGAATTGGCCTTAACATATGGATCTGTTGCCGGAATTGAAGATAAGATATCGATCCTGAATAATGAACTGGACAGGATCGAAAGAGAGATCTGCATAATCTACCGAAATGAACTCTTAGGGATTGATGATGCTACCATCAAGGAAGCGGTTTATTCAGTGCGTTCCTGCCTCAGGGAAATAAGCTTGAACCTTTCATCATACACTGATTTTTATTCAAATGGACCAGTTCAGGTTGAACCATTGCTTCTTTCCGAAAAATTCGGATTGACTGGAAGTCCCCATAGATTATTAATGATCGATGAAAGAATGACCCCATCCATTATCAAGACCGGTAATATCCCTGAAAATGGTGTTTGGCAAAGCGATAGGCTCCAGCTGACAGCTTATTCATTACTGGTCGAGGAAAAATATGATTCTGCGGCCGAAAGAGGATTTGTTGAATACGCCCGCTGGGGAAAGGTACGCCAGGTCACAATAAGGACAAATGAACGAAGAAGAGTACTTCAGGTCATTGAAAGGATAAAGAAAATACAAAATGGTTTCATGCCTGAAAAACCAGAGAAAGCCCCCTGTGAATCTTGCGGATGGATAGAAATATGTGACGTAAAATCAACACTTGCATCCAGGTTCTTTTAGGAGGTATCAGAATTTTGCTCCGGTAAGGGTCTTTGTTTCAGTTACTCCTTTGATTGCTCTTATCTTATTAACCACGATCTCACTGAGCCCTTCATAATCCGGGGCCTGGATCTTCGCTATCAAGTCATAATCCCCGAAAAGCGGATGCAATTCCTGTATCTCATCCCATTTAATCATAATGTCAAAAACCTTTTTTTCTGAACCCGGGGCAACATTTATTAATACAAAACCAACAGCCATTATTTTCACCTTTTAGGTTATTGGGCCTGGAGAATATAATGTTTTCTAAATGAATATGGTTGAATTGAACTATTGAAATAACAAATAGAACCCTTTACATTTCGGGCATTTTCTGGTATAAAACATAATGCAATTATATTAATAGAGTCAATCTTAAAATTAACGGAAATCTATATAAGATTCAATAACTAACAAAAAA
>JAGFND010000008.1 GCA_021409285.1 Candidatus Methanoperedens sp.
CAGATGTAGGAGAAGTGTTAATTACCCTGTTAAGGGACAATATGGGCATTCCCCCGGAAACAATCATGCTCATTTCACCGGGAGAGATCGAAGCTAACGATAATGTCCGTTTATCCCTATTCCTGTACCAGGTGCGGGAAAATGCGTATCTGAGGAACCAGGAGATGCAGCAGATAGATCCCGCGCATCTTAGAAATCCTCCTTTGCCCCTGGAATTGTATTATATGCTGACAGCTTATCCTTCTTCCGGGATCAGCGATCGAACCGAGAGAACAGAGGAGGAACACCGCATACTCGGAAAGGCAATCCAGATCCTGTATGATAATACTATGCCTGCTATTTCAGATTATGAACTTCGAATAACCCTGAATACAATGAGTCTTGATGACATGACAAAGATATGGACGACGTTCCAGGGCAAATCCTACCGACCTTCTGCCTGCTATCTTATTACTCCTGTTTATATTGACTCACTGCATGAGATTAGCATAAAGAGGGTTGAATCAAAAGAAACAGATTCGGGTCAAATGAAACCAAATCCAGGGGAAGAATGAGATGACCTTCAAATGGCCTTATGCTACGGATAAATTTACCGCTTATGAAGGCGATGAACATACTACCCGCCTTTCACTGGCTCTCTGGATTGTGGATGATTGTACCGGGAAACAACCCCTCAGCCAGATAAAAGTGAGGATAAAAGAAGGCGACATTTCGGATGAAGAATGTGATATAAAAACGAACGCAGGTTTTTTCAATGCGGTTAAGAACCCCAGCGGATATTACATTTTCACTGATCTTCTTCCCAGAAAATATTCTTGTTGTATCGAATCTGATCCTTATTTTCCAGAAAAACGGACGATATCGGGGATAAACAATCTAAGATTATTGGAATTTGCAATTGGCGGACCTGCTAAGGATATGAAAAACATCGAACTTAAAGATACTTCCGGGTTAGAGAAAGGGGACATTGTTGAATTCCAGAACCTTCGGGGTAATATAGAACAGAGGAAGATCACTGACATTGTTAATAACAAAACGATAATCTGGACTGAAGGACTGAAGTATGACTTTTCAGCCAAAGGAAGTTCTCTTCGTGTTCTGAACTACATCCTGGATGAAATTAATCTTAAACCAAAGCCATCGTATCCTTTTCCTGATAATGCAACTCTGGTAAGAGGAATGGTATTTGGTCCAGATAATCTTCCTGCTGAAAAAGCCGGAGTCAAGGTAAAAGACCTGAAAGAAACAAAAACGAATGAAAATGGAGAATTTGTTCTTTATTTTGACGAAGCAGATTTTAATGGATTACTTTTATTCATCTGGGACAAAATTCCCGGGAGTGATAATGAAAAATTAACCGGATTCTTAAAACAGGATTATGGGATTGACTGGGTAGAAACAGCAGAAATTAAAAAAACCGCCGATGGTAACACCATCCTGCTAACTAAAGATAATAACTCTCTTTCACTTAAACTTAACGATGAAAAAACTAAAGTGACCCTCGAAATCAATGATGGTAGAACTGATGAACTTGTCGTGAGGAAAGAGAAAGATAAGCTGAACATATACAATAATATAATAATTGAGGTGAATATAAATAGCACGGTTAAAATTGTAAAAACAAATCTGGAGAAGGGGAAGACTATAATCTCGGAGAAAATCAATTTTTAGTGATAAAAATAAATTTCAAATAATTTTTATAAAAGGGAGGTTAAAATGCCAGAAACTATAGAGGAAAAATATGAAAAATTACGTAATAACGTCACGACCAATCAAAGTGAAATCGATAGGCTTTCAAATGCAAATAAAGATTTGAAGGCAAGTATGGATGTATTAGCAAAAAAAGTAGATGAGGTTAAAAAGGTTTTTGACCCTTACAACCAGCTACTGGTAAATATCCAGACAGCAAAGGAAAGTATTACTGCTATTGTCATACAAAAAAAAGCTGTAGTAGATGCTGACCTTGATGAAAATGCCAAAAAGAATATTTCTGCAAAGATAAAAACCGTCGATGACTACATTGAAAAATTGATCACGGACGAACAAACACTAATCAACGATGTTAAAGAAAAAAATAATAAAATCAGTGAAGATAAAGAAGATATTGTGAATAAAAATATCGTTTTCGATAATATAAAGAAATACCAGAAAACGATCGAAGAAGACCTTAATGTGCTCAAAGATTTAAAGACAGGTCTTCAAAAAGAGGAGAACTCAAAAATCCTGTTCTTTTATCTTGATGAATTGAGAAAAATTGAAGAAAAAATATATAATACCAGTGATATCATTAAAACAAAACTATATCAAGCTCAGGAAGACCTGGAAACTGCAAAAGCCCTGTTAAGTGAGGAAGAAGGGAAACTTAAAAAGGCTCAGGCAGATCTTGAGGCAAAGACGAAAGAAAAGAACATGAAAATACAGAGTAGAAAAGCTGATATTATAAATAAAATAAAATGAATTAAAAGGAGGAAATAAAATATGCCAGAATATTTAACACCAGGAGTGTATGTTGAAGAATTCGAAATCGGGGCAAGACCGATCGAAGGAGTGAGTACGAGTACAGCGGGATTTTTGGGCTTAACTGAACGTGGGCCAACAAATAGAGCCATACCCGTAACCAGTTTATTGCAGTATATGCGGATATTTGGCGGTTATATCAAAGTATCCTATCTGACCTATGCAGTAGAAAATTTCTTTACAAATGGAGGACAGCGCTGCTACATAGGACGGATAGTCCGCCTGGATGAAAATGGGAATGTTTCAGCCAGAGCAGCTGAATTAACTGTTGGCGCTGACCCCACACAATTACAGTTTAAAGCAGTTGGAGAAGGAACCTGGGGAAACCAGGTAGCTATAAGGATTGAGGATGCATCGAACGGTCCAGATGAATTTAAACTGACTGTGGCTTACTGGAGTAAGAATTTTCCTTCAAATGACGACTTTAAGATACCAGCCCCGCCACCATCAAAGTTAGAACAAAACAAGAAAATAGGCCAGCTTCTAGAAAAAGCCAGTAAAATTGAAATCTTTGATAACCTTTCAGGAGATCCAGAAAGTTCAGACTATTACATAAAACAATTAAGCGATCCGTTAAATGATCTTTCATACCTGATAATGATTGATAAGGACAGCAAAGGACGGCCGCCTAACTCGGAAAACTATTTCCAGGCTTTAATAAATGGACGAAATGCTCAACCAGATCCCACTCTTCCTGATCCTGTTCCGCTTCCAGCCTGGGATAGAGGAGATTTTCTCGGTAAACCTGATGCAGAACCTGGCAATAAGCGAGGTCTTACTGCCTTCAATGATGTCGATGAGATTTCAATAGTTTATGCTCCAGATGCCCATATTCTATCAGATGTTGGTCGTAAGGCACTCTTTGATGATATCCTATCTCAATGCGAAAATTTAAAGGATCGGTTTGCGATCATTGATGCTATAGAGAATGAGCCAAATATCGATAATTTGAAAATAACTTCTATAACAAGAATATCTAAATACGGGGCAATATATTATCCATGGATTAGAGTTATAGATCCTTTGACCGAGCAGTTAAAGTATATTCCTCCTGGAGGAGCTATTGCAGGAATATACGCAAGGTCGGACAACGAAAGAGGAGTACATAAGGCCCCGGCAAATGAGATTGTAAGAGGAGCAAATGATCTTAAATTTAATTTAACCAAAGCAGAACAGGGCATCGTTAATCCCAGGGGAATAAATGTGATTCGATCCTTCAATGGGCGGGGAATATTGGTCTGGGGTGCAAGGACATCTACGACTGATGCTCTCTGGAAATACATTAACGTCCGCAGGCTCTTCATATACATCGAAAAATCCATAGAAAAAGGTACCCAGTGGGTTGTCTTTGAACCTAATAATGAAAAGTTGTGGGCCAGGGTTGTTGCAACCATAACACAATTCCTTACCGGGGTCTGGAGAGATGGAGCTCTCATGGGAACAAAGCCAGAAGAAGCGTTCTTTGTGAAATGTGACAGATCCACAATGACACAGGATGATATTGACAATGGCAGGCTGATCTGTGTTATCGGAATAGCCCCGGTAAAGCCTGCAGAGTTCGTGATATTCCGCATAGCTCAGTGGGCTGGAGGTTCTGCAGCGACAGAATAAATGATACAGTATTCAGGAATGGACATAAATATAATATATAAAAAGGAGGATAAAATATGGCAAGAGCAGATCCATACAGGCAGTTTAGATTCAGGATTGAAGGAATAGAACAGGCAGGTTTCAGTGAGTGTACTTTCGCAGATACAACCACAGACCCTGTTGAGTACAGGGAGGGGAATGAACTCCCGGTATTCCGTAAACTCTCGGGATTAACGAAGTTCGGAAATATTACCCTGAAATGGGGCATCACGGACGACATGAAACTCTATGAGTGGAGAAGACGGGTGATAGAACATGGTGCTGAAGGAGAGCGAAAAAGTGTATCTATTGTCCTGATAGATGAAGCTGGCAATGATAAATCGCGGTGGGAAATCGTACAGGCATGGCCCAGCAAATACGACCCAACCGATTTCAGCGGGAAAGGGAATGAAGTTGCAATCGAAACACTTGAAATTGTCCATGAAGGCTTCACCAGGGTCAAGTAGGTAGGATATCATGGTACTTCAGACAGAATTTGAGTTCACCTTACCCAAAGGATATGTAGATAAGGAAGGGAATCTCCACAAAAAGGGTATCATGCGCCTTGCAACAGCGGCGGATGAAATACTTCCTTTAAAGGACTCAAGAGTGCAGTCAAACCCGGCTTACCTGACTGTGATCCTCTTTTCAAGGGTTATCTCAAAGCTTGGGAATTTGCAGTCAATCAATTCAGACGTGATCGAAAATCTGTTTGCAGGAGACCTTTCCTTCCTTCAGGAGTTCTACAGGAGGATCAATGATAACGGCACAGGCAAGATAAAGGCCATCTGTCCCAAATGCGAGCACCACTTCGAAATCGAGGCAATGCCAGAGGGGGAATAATAAGCTACCCCCTCGACAAAATATACGAGGAGGTAGCGTTTATTGCATTTCATTTCCACTGGTCTCCTGATGATATCATGAATATGGAGCACAGGGAAAGACAGAGATGGGCTGAAGAGATATCCGGGATTAATCGCAAGATCAGTGGAGAGAAACAAAGAAGCATTCTTGAGGTGTGAGGAATAAATATGCAGTTAATAGATCCTTATAGGGGCTTTAGATTTAGGGTTGAAATTGCACAAATAACAGTAGCCCATGTCACAGAAGTGACAGGCCTGCAATTTGAAACAGAGACTGAGCCTTATGAAGAAGGTGGAGTAAACGATTTTGTGCATATATTACCCAAGAGGTCAAAGCTTCAAAATATTACTCTTAAACGGGGAATTACCGACTTGACCGATCTATGGAAATGGCGCCAGGACGTAATTCAAGGTACATTTGAAAGGAAGAATGTGACCGTTATCCTGAAAGATATCGCCGGTGACGATACCAAATGGAAATGGAAATTCCATAAAGCCTATCCAGTTAAGTGGACAGGGCCGGATTTAAAAGGAGATAGTAATACCGTAGCTTTTGAAACTATTGAACTTGCGCATGAACTTGCGCATAATGGATAAAGAAGGGAGTAAAAATGATTTTATCAAAGATTTCTTTATCAGATTCGAATTTTTCTAAAAAAATTTTGAGAAAGTATCAGAAAGGAAAATGGAACTTTTTAAATTTTCCTTTCATGGTTTTTGGCAATAATCTTAAGCATATTTTTCCTCAAAAATTCAATATCAATCTACTCATGCAACTCAATTTTCATAATTAAATAATGATAAATCATATAATTAATAAAAGTATTGAAGAAATGAAAGAATGGGTATCAGGAATTGAGAAAATTTTCACTGAATTCATATACAGGCCAAATATATTAGAAATTATTAATGACACCAAAAAATCAATAACTTTCCAACAAGGAACCATCTCAGGATCTCCTGCATCAATGTATAAATTTGTGCCTGGTCAATCTAAAAACAGTATAATATTTCCCAATATTTTATTTTATAAATCATCCATGGAAGGTTCCAGCGCAATATTCAATGAATCAGCCTTTGGCTATTCCTTATCCAATCAAATAGTAAGGCATTTTCTCATGAATTATGGCAATTATGCAAAAAAAGAAAATAAAACATCGGATTATACGATATTTCCGAAGTCTATCTATTATAGTTCCACATCAATTGGACAAATTAATAATAACATCGTGAGTTCAAACCTGGTTGATCACTCATCTCATGTATTATCATATAGAAACTTATCTTTGAATAAGATTCTCCAGAATACTGCTTTAAATCCACGAAATATTACATTATCAGGTGGAGCATTAAACAATCAAAATTTGATTTACAGCAAACAATATATTTCATCTAAAAAAGAAAATATTGAGAGATATTCAGGTTTGATTGATCAATCATCTCATTTATTAGTATATAGAAATTTATTCTTGAATAAGATCCTCCAGAATTCCCAAAATAAGAATGTGCAAAACAACGATAATTTTTACTTCCAAAATAATAAACAATTGGATCAGAAAATAGAACAAATAAAAAAAATATCCCAGGAAGCAAAAGAGATCGTTGCACAAAAAGTTCTGTCGGGTTCTTCAGGAAAATCAGAAATGCAGCCAGAGATTGATATAAATAGACTTTCAAATAAGGTTTATAAAATGATAGAATACAATATGAAAATAGAAAAAGAAAGAAGGGGGTATTTATAAAGATATGAAGCCAGAACCGAAAAAAGGATTTATTAGAATACTAAAAGGGGAAGGAGCTGACAAAGAGGGGATGGGGATAGAGATACTTTATTTCCCACCTGAATATTCATATGAAAAGAGCAATAGTTTTTCAGAAATCTCTGTACCAGGGCTTGAGTCACCTTACCTGCAATTCACAAAAGGGAACTCTGCCAGTATTTCACTTGAAGTTTTTTATGATACATATGAAAGTGGAGTTGATGTCAGAAAATATACAAACCAGCTTACTGACCTTATGAATATCGATCCCGGCCTTCATGCACCACGACCTTTGCAGTTTATATGGGGCACTTCCGAGGAACCATTTGATTGCGTGCTTGAAAGTGTTACAAAAAAATTCACTATGTTCCGCTCTAAAGAAGGTGGGCCAGATAAGGTCATACCCGTAAGAGCACGACTTACGATCAAATTAAAAGAATTCAAAACAGAACTTAATAAACGTGAACAAGCACTTTCGTCACCTGATAAGACTAAAATATATACGGTAAAACAAGGAGACAGTTTGTGGATTATTGCAAATAAGGAGTATGGAACACCCAATCTCTGGAGACCTATAGCTGAAATAAATAAAATCGATAATCCAAGAATAATGGAATCGGGTAAGCAGCTGATCATCCCTCCTGTGGAGTGAAATATGGCAGATGGGATATCAGGTTTTGATATTTATGCTCCGGTTTTTAATGTCACTTTGAAGGGCAAGGATATTCCAAGAGAAAGTATTTCAAGTATGGAAATTGATGAAAACCTGGACACTCCGGCAAAATTCACGGTTTCTTTGAATGAAATTTTTGATATTAATACACAGAAATTCAGGTGGCTTGATGATCCGAGTATTTCCCCGGGAACTGAAGTTACAATAACTTTTGGGTATGCATCAAAACCTGGAAAACAAAGCTTGATCAAAGGCAAAATAAAAGGTATTAACTCAGGTTTTGTTACAACAGGCCCTTCAACCCTGACTTTAGAGGGTTACGATTATTCTCATGATATGCAAAAGAAAAATGAACAAAAATTGAGTTATAAGAAGATGACTTACTCAGATGTAGTTAAGGAAATAGCAAACGATAACAATCTAAAACCAAAAAAGATCGACGATACAAAAATAAAACAAGAAGATATTCAAAGGAAACATAATGAAAAGGATTATGATTTTGTAAAAAGGCTTGCAAATCAGTTAGGATTTGAATTTTTCGTCAGGGGGGATGAACTCTATTTCCGTGAACCAAAAGATAAAGAGAAAGGAAATGTGACCTTTATATTACAAAATAATCTCCTGAGTTTTAGTCCAAGAATGACCACAGCTAATCTAACGAATGAAGTCCAATTACATGCCTATGATAAGGAAAAAAAGGAGCCTATTCTGGGAACTGCAAATATCAATGAAATTAAAAGCGGTATTGGTGTTCACGATCTGGATCAAATAATGGCAAAATCCAAAAGTAACATTGTCCAGATAAGACTTGAAGGGAAGGTTGTCAAAGACGAAAAAGAAGCTAAAGCTATTGCAATGGCAGAATTGAAAAAAAGAAATCAGACTTTAATTGAAGGAACACTTGAAAGTTATGGGGATCCACAGCTTCGACCCGGCATGACCGTAAACATTGAGAAAGTAGGTCAAAGGTTCAGTGGAGCTTATTATGTGAAAAGTGCAAAGCATTCGATTGGTGAAAGTGGGTATAAAACCACCCTTGAAGTTCGAAGGTGTCTCTGATGAATCCTCTTGAAATGATTGATATGAATAATGCGCAGGAAAGCAATAATACCTTTGGAGTGACCATAGCAAAAGTCATTAATAATAAAGACGATCCAGAGAAGATAGGAAGAGTACAAATTGAATTCCCGGGCAGGGGAAAGCCGGACAATAACTGGGCGTGGGTAGTGAGCCCGATGGCAGGAAATAATAAAGGATTTTTCTTCTTACCAGATGTGAATGATGAAGTCCTTGTGGCTTTTGAACACGGTGATATAAATCAACCGTGCATCCTTGGCGTGATATGGAATGAGAAAGACAGGCCGCCCGGGAAAAATGAAAACGGTGAGAACAATATCAAAATGATAAGATCCAGAAGCGGGCACGTAATAAGAATGGATGATACAAAGGGCAAAGAGAAAATTGAAATCATAGATAAATCAGAGAATAACAGGATAATTATTGATACAGCCGAAAATAAGATATCAATTATATCAGACAAAGATATCGAAATATCAGCCCCGAAAGGTAAACTTACTATTACTGCAAAAGAAATTGAAGTAACATCCTCAACAACGGCAAAGATCGAAGCAAATGCCGGGATGGATTTGGAAGCATCTGGAAATATTACCATCAAAGGAGCTATGGTAAATATCAATTAGGTGATAGCAGTTGGTACTGTATTAATTGGGTGAGGAACATGGGAATAAATGAAGCAAAAGATTTTCTTGGCACTGGATGGAAATATCCTGTCAAGGTAAACATTGATGGAAAAATTGCATTATCAAGTTATGAAGAGGATATTAAGGAAGCCATCAGGATTATCCTTGGTACAGCAAAGGGAGAACGTGTGATGCGCCCTGATTTTGGATGCGGGATACATGAATTGGTATTTGTCTCTATTAATTCGGTCACTATGAAACAGGTTGAAAAAAGTGTGCGTGAGGGTCTTACACAATGGGAACCAAGAATTGATTTGAAAAATGTTGATGTTTCAGCGGAAAAAGCTGATGAAGGAAAATTGTTAGTCAGCATTGACTATATCGTGCGTGCTACGAACACACGTTCTAACCTTGTATTTCCATTTTATTTAAATGAGGGGAAATAATGATCCAGAATAAACCACCCAAAATAGATCCCAGGCGATTTGAGGATATTGAGGGAATGATCAAAGGACTTGTTCCACATTACACTCCTGAATGGACAGCAGCTTCTGAGAATGATCCCGGTGTAGCCCTGATAAAGATTTTTTCCCATATGTCTGAAAGTATTATTAATCACTTTAATCAGGTTCCGCAAAAAAACTTTATAGCATTCCTGGATATGCTGGGGATCAAACAATTGCCTGCCCAGTCCTCAAGGGTACCTGTGACCTTCGGCCTTGCAAAAGGCATGGACAAAGAAATACCTATACCAGAAAGAACGCAGGTTTCGGCTGACAAAACCCAAGAGCATGATGAGCTTCTTTTTGAAACTGAAAAGAATCTCACAGCAACCCCAGGTCAGCTTATAGAAGTATACGGAATAGATCCTGTCAACGACAGAATATATAAACCGCCTCAGGATTTCCTGGATATCGAGAAGACGACGCAAGGCAATATGGCATATACTATTGTTTCGCTGGCTTCAAATGGTACCAGAGCTTTTCAACTTGATCATGTAACTGACCTTAAAGAAAAAGACATTCTCAAGATTGTGGATATTGAGAAAATAGAATATGTTGAAATTTCTGCCATCGCAGCCACTATTGTAAAGATTAAAGACAAACTGGAGTTTGATCATTCGCCAGATACAGAGGTTGAAAAAATCACAAATTTCAATCTTTTTGAAGGAAAAAATTTACAGGAGCATATCCTATATTTAGCTCATAAAGAGCTTTTTAATATAAAAGGCAAAGCTCAATTCAATCTTTATGTGACCCAGCATCCAGGAACTGAAGCAGGAGTTTCGGCTCTTCAATATATATGGCAATATTGGGGAAAAATCAAAAACAATGGTGAAGAAGTTGAGGACTGGCAGGAATTCGATGAGATAATTGATGGCACTCATGGATTCGCCAATGAGGGAGTGATAAAACTCATCAAGCTCCAGGACGGAGAGATCACGGAGAAGGAGATCAAGCTGGCTGAAGGTGAAGAAGATGAGGGCGCCATAAAGAGCCGGTGGATCAGATGCAAACTTATAGAACCCCTGGGTAATGACGTGGTCCGTAAATTACCCAAACTTGATAATATTATATTCACGGTTGAATCCAAAGGTATAGATCTTGTCCCCGATCTTGCTTTTAACAATGACATCCCTCTTGATATTTCAAAACCCTTCATGCCTTTTGGGAAAGAGCCCAGGATTTTTGATATTTTTGCGATTGGCAGCAGCGAGCCATTCTCTAAAAAAGGAGGGACGATCAAATTGAATATTGAATTAGATCCAGGGGGAAGCCTCGGGCCTCCAACTGCAATATTATTTGATGAATATTTGTTCAGGTGGGATCAAATCTCTGACGAAAATTCCAGCCAGAATCCTTCCCCTGAAAATGATAACCAAAGAATTCGAGACGTTCTAATACTGAAATATCGTATTGATTGGGTGAAAAAAGGAAAAATAGATAAATTGATTCCAGATACCATTAGGATTTCTGATGAAAAGAACTCTATTTTAATAAAACTTAATTCTGATAAAACGAAGGCAATCTTAACAATTGATGATGGTAGAACCGATGAATTCATTGTGAAGACGGATAATGTCGTGTTTGATAAAAAAATCAGAGTTTTTGCAAGAGGATTTTTTGGAAAATTCATTGAAATCAAGACAAATCCAGAAGATCCTGAAAAAGAATCAGAATGGATTGACCATGGATTTCCACCCAATACAAAGATCTTCGCCAGTTCTACACCCAGCGCTGTTGTATATATTCCCTTTAATTCTTCAACAGCTGATAGCCCTGAATTATTCTCTATTTTCTTAAGGGGGGATAATGGTCATCTTATTGAAAGGTTATTCGACACGAAAAAAATACAATGGGAGTGGATTGATTGGCAATCCCCAAGGCAATATTTGTTCAATTGGGACAAAATTCCAGGGGTGGATAGCTTAAAACTCATTGAATATCTCAAATTGAATTTTGGATTCGTAAAAATACAAAAAATTGAAAACGTTGATGATTGTACTAAAAAAATATATACTGATAGTAATTCTATTTTACTAAAATATTTTAAAGACAAATCAAAAGTTGTTCTGAAATCAGATGATGGTAGAACTGATGAATTTAATGCAAAAATGGAAAATGGAAAACTGAACATGTACTCTCAAAAAGATAATGTGGATATTAATTCTGATCCTGCTGCAATATATGACAATGAGTTGCCTGAGTTGTCTGTTTTTGTCATAGCATCAGATAATTATCTGTACGAATTTAATAAGAAGAAGGGAGAGTGGAAATGTCATCCACATGAGAATAATCAGACATTTGATTCATCTCCATTTGTAGTAATTGATAAATCAGTTCATGATAAAAATATAGTAAGAATATTCCTTAAAGGACAAAATGGCCAATTATTCCAATTGAAATCTAAAATGGGAGATGACAGCTCCGATGATTCATGGAATGCTATTGAATCATTACCATTGGGGGTTAAAGCAGATTCCAGGCCATTTGCCGGGATTTCTGACAATGCTACTAACATATTAATATATATTAAAGGTGATGATAATCAACTATGGGAATATGATAATGCAAATGATCCAAAATGGAATGTTATAAAAAATAATGGGGTTACTTTTGATTCTGATCCTCATGGATATATTCACATTGGATCTTCACCAGAACCTTCTTCACCAGAACTATCTTCAGAACTAGATACCAATATTTCACAGCTAAATATCCGTATCTTTCTAAGAGGCACAGATAATTCTCTATACGAATATAACAATGAAAAAAAATGGGATACAAACCATCAAATGCCAGTTAAGCTTGCAAATTCTCCTTTTGTTTTGAATGAAAATATTAATGATAAATTGTTAATCTTTTCAGATACCAGCCAAAATAGGATTTTGGAACGGATTGTTCCTTTTCAGGCTGGAACTCAAAATAATCCTTCATGGATAGAACATAAAGATCCAAATGAACAAATACTAACCCCATCTCTTTCATGGGAATATTTGACTGATACAGGCTGGACTGTCCTTAAAGAAATCAAAGATGAAACATCAAATCTTCTTACAGGGGGTAAGATTGAATTAAGAGTGCCAGATGATATTGTTGAATCAAAAATTGCAGGAAAAGAGAATTACTGGATAAGAGCAAGGTTAATAGGAGGCAATTATGGAGAGGAAATTTTCATTGCCAATAAAAACATCACTTCTTCCAGTAATGCAGCTTCAACACAATTATTAAATTTCACAAAAACCAATATCAAACCACCTATTTTTGAGAAGATCACGATCGAATACTCTTTTGAAGAAAAGAAAGACCCTGAGCAATGTATTGTATATAATAATCTTAGATATCTCGACCAGACGCAGGCAAGTAAGATTCCTGACAAGTTCTTTGAACCTTTTGTTCAGCCGGATGAAGAATTTCCAAGTATTTATATGGGTTTTGATAAAATCCTCAAGAGCGGCCCTTTGAGAATATTCTTTGCAGCAAAAGAACTTCCTTTCACCGAAGATAACAAACCGATTATGAAATGGTCATACAGCAAAGATACGTATTGGAATGAACTTGAAGGATATTCTGATAATACAGAAGGTTTGATAAAGACCGATATTCTGGAATTTGCCGGACCTCCTGATTTTTCTGCAAGAACTTTATCTGTAAAATATCTTTACTGGATAAAAGGAAGCCTGACCAGGGGCATATATGAAGAAGAATATCCCCTTCTCAGTGGTATATATCCAAATACAACCTTTGCAGTCCAGGCTGAAACTATAAGAGAGGAGATCCTGGGTTCAAGTGATGGACGGCCCGACCAGATATTTTCATTCCTGAGAGTACCTGTTCTTGAAGGAGAAGAGATACGGGTACAAGAGGTACTCACAGACCAGGAAAAACAGGATTTAATTGACCAATTTGAAAAAGATAAAAATCCAGACGGAACGAAAGTAGATCCGATCTTTGAAGTAAAAGATGAAACTGGCATGACAATTGAAACATGGGTCCTATGGTCAGAAGTCCAGAACTTTTTCGATTCAACCAAAAAAGACCGTCATTACACTCTTGACCGTGCTACAGGAAAAATCAAATTTGGTAATGGCACTAATGGATTTATTCCAACAATGGGTGAAAATAATGTCAAAGCATTCTTATATCAAACTGGCGGAGGAGCAGATGGAAATATTCATGAACGGGAGATTAAATCGCTCAAATCAGCTGTAACGGGAATTGATAAAGTATTAAACCCGGGCGCTGCTGATGGCGGCGCAGAAGCTGCCACACTTGACCAGATGCTTGAAATTGGTCCTGCTATGATCAGCCATCGAAACCGAGCAGTAACGGTTGAGGATTTCGAATGGCTTGTAAAAAAAGCTTCGAGAAAAATTGCAAAAGTAAAATGTCTTTCCAATACCAATAATCAAACCAACGCAAATAATGAACATTTAAAAGAAAAGGGCTGGGTAACTATTATCATAGTTCCCGATGAAAAAATTCCAAAGCCAGTACCATCCCTTGAATTGAAAAGAAAAGTGAGGAGCTATCTTGAAGATCACTGTGCAAATATAATTTCAAGTCCAGGGCATGTCTGGGTGGATGGCCCAACATATATTGATATCAGTGTTTCGGTTGATGTATTGGTTACTTCCATTGATTTGATCTCTGTGGTAGAGCGTGAAGTAAAAGGAAAACTTGATGAATTTTTCCATCCATTAACAGGCGGTCCTGAAGGAGAAGGATGGGATTTTGGCAGGGATGTAAATGTCTCTGATATTTATGCGCTCCTGGGAGAGATCGACGGGGTTGACCATTTAGAAAATCTTATATTAGACTATGATGTACCTAATAAAGAGTTTTTATTCTGCTGGAATGAAATAAGTGATGATAATACCAGACTGCTGGATTATCTAATAACGAATTTTGATGCAAACTGGGTAACAGCAGCAAATATCATAAATAGCGATGAGCAAAAAGCAAATTTATTCAGCTGGGATGAGTTTTTGGAAAAGGACAGTAGACTTATAGATTTTCTCATTCCGAATTTTTATGAGGATTGGATAAGAACTGCTAAAATAGAAAGAATTTTTTCAAAATATCATGAAATGGTTATGATAATAAAGTTATCTGATGGAAAAAACTGTCTTTCACTCAAATTGAACCCTGAACAAACGAAAATAAAAGTAATGATCAATGATATTATATTTGAAGAATTCATGGTAAATAAAGAAAATGATAAGCTCATAATAAAAACAAGAACAATTAAAATTTCTGATGGGGAGAATTCTCTTTTGCTGAGACTCAACAATAGTGAGACAAAGGTAAATCTGATAATCAATGATGGCAGAACTGATGAATTTATTGTTAAAAACGAGAATGGCAGATTGAACATATATAGTCAAGATATTATAGAAATCAGGCCTGATTTTCTTGTAGCTAGTGGAACACATACCATTAATACACAATTTTCAAAGGGGGAATAGTATGGGTTTAATTGACGCATTTCCTGAAAATGTAAATCTTGATGATAGGAAATTTGATGATATTGTAAATGAAGCACGTACGCTGCTTGCAAGATATGGCAAGGAATGGACTGACTATAATTTCAGTGATCCTGGGATAACATTTATTGAACTTTTTGCATGGATTGCAGAGATGCAGATCTATCAGCTTAACAGGGTAACAGATGCGAATTATCGGAAGTTCCTTAAACTTGTTGGGATGACTCCTGCTTTTGCCCAGCCTGCAAGAGCAGATATAACATTTGAAGATGTTGGCAATAATAATGTTCCGATCAATGCCGGTATGCAGGTTATTACAGAAAAAGGTAATGGAAAAATTATTTTCGAAACTGAAGAAAACCTGACAATTGTCCCGGGGAAAATCAAATCAATTCTTACAACCTTTGATACTCAGACAATCGATAACACCGGATCAAACGAAAAAGGGGATGTATATTTTGCGGCTTTTGGGGATGCAGCCCCTGTCGATGCGACTTTGAAATTAGGATTTGATAACAGTTTTCCGGGAAAGGAGATCAGAATTACTTTTATCCTTTATGAAGAAGATCTGGAACCAGCAGGAAACCATGGCAATGAACCATCTGCAGTATTTCCATCTGCTACATTGATATGGGAATACAGTGCAATGGGAAAATTGAAACCCCTCTCCGTCAGAAAAGATACTACGAATGCTTTGACCAGAAGCGGAAGAGTTATTTTTGATTGGCCGTCAGATATAGATAAAGATGAAGAGAAAAGCGCATACTGGATCCAATGCCGGATATTAGAAGGGAGTTATGAGATAATGCCCCTGGTCAGCAAGATTTTGCTTAACACCATTTCAGCTGTCCAGATCGAAAGAATTATTAGAGAAGACCTGGGAAAAGGAAAGGGAATTCCTGATCAGGTCGTGCAGCTCAAAAATGACCCTTATATCAACAGGATTGATTTTGCAGTTGAAGATATTACAGACTGGCCAGGTCTATTGAACCAGCTTAAAGAAAAAGGAAATTTGGTCGATCCCGGTCCTGAAAAAAAGATCTTGAGTTTTTTTGAACAGGGGACACAAGATTGCATTAATAGATGGAAAGGAGACAAAGAACCAGATGAGGTCTTGAAATATGCTGTCATTGATACCTTAAATAAAATCCTGAATATCAGAGAATTATATGATTTGAAGTCATTTAAATCTGTAGATTTATCCCAATTATCCGAAAAAATTTTCCAAAAAATGGAATTTTGTCCTGATCTTGAAGTCAGGACATTAAATCGCTTTTTGATGGAAGCTGTATTCCCAAATAAAATCGAAAAGAACCGTCTGGTTATTCAGCTTGAGAAAATGGATGGAGAAAGTGAATATTGGTATGAGATAGAGGATTTCGAATTATCCGGTCCTGAAGATACCCATTACATATTCAATCAAGAGAAAAATCAAATCATCTTTGGCAACGGCTTAAATGGCCGTATTCCACTTGATTCTCAACAAATTCTAGCTTCATATAAGGTCACGCTTGGACCGGGGGGTAATATTCCAGGCGGGCAGAACTTTTTGATCAATGAATCTGGAATTAGCGGGATAAAAGGGAAAAATATGAGAGCAGCGACAGCAGGAAAAGCTGCTGAGACCATGGATGATGCAAAAAACAGGGCTAAAAATGAGTGCAGAGAGATTTATCGTTCCATTACATCAGGTGATTATGAATATCTGGCTATCCATACACCTGGTTTAAGGGTGGCAAGGGCAAAAGCAATACCAAACTATAATCCTGATATTCCCTTGATAAAAATACCTGATACGGTTACTCTTGTTGCAGTTCCCTATATGAGGGAAGGAAACATTACTCCGGCTGCCGGGGAAGGTTTCCTGCAGACTATTTCACGGCACCTGGATCAACATCGTTTGATAACCACGAACATAATCGTTATTAGCCCAAAGTATGAAAAGATCACAATAAGCTGTAATATTTATATAAAAAAAGGTAAGAGTCCAAAAGATATAATTGAACTTACGAAGAAAAAGCTTGATCAGTTTTTGAGTCCCATGAAAGGCGGACCGGATGGAACAGGATGGCCTTTTGGCAGAGCGGCTTATCCTTCTGAAATATATCAGATAATCGATGAAGTTGAGGGTGTAGATTATGCAACGAATCTTTCTTTTATTGATGATAAAGGCCAGCATTATAAAGGCATTATCAAAATTTCTCCTATCTCACTGGTATATCCAGGTGAACACCAGTTTAAAATAATAGAGGCAAAATTATGACGATACAACGCGAATTCATGACTCAGATTTTTAAGACAAAAGACCAGTGGGAAAGTGGTCTTTCTTATCGCCTGAATTTTGAAAAAGATGAAGGAATCACCCTTTTTTCTGTTCTTACGTTTACTAAATGGATTGGAGAACCGGATGATAAAATGTATTTGTTCTGCTGGAATAAAATTCCTGGAAAGGATGAAACATTATTGAAAGAATTTTTAATGTATAATTTTTCCATTGATTGGATCGCAACAGCAGAAATCCAAAAAATAAATGAAAATACAATAAAATTATTCATTGATAATAAATATGTTTTGCTTCATCTTATAAATGAAAAAACCAAAGTAGATCTGTTTATTAGCGATAATAGAAAACATGAATTGATAGCAAAAGAAGAGAAAGGCAGAGTAAATATATTTGCAAAAATGAATCCGGCTGCAGTAGCACTGGATGAATGTGGACTGGTATATGTACTGGATTCAACGTCATGTAAATTTTACTGTTATGATGTATTATCAGGGAAAAGAATTGGAACATCCTGTATTGGCGGCTGCGGCAAAGATATTGGAAAATTTTATGATCCTAAGAAAATTATTTTTGATACATATACACTCTGGGTTCTTGATATGGGGAATAAAAGATTACAGGGATTTTCCAGGGAAAATTATCAAATTAAATATGTAATAGATAAATTTATCGGAGATAATAATATCCCGGAATATATAAAAAATCCTGTTGATTTCATAATGGACAAAAAAGGGAATATATATATTCTTGATCTTCGGGGATATAAAAATAGTAAAATTTTGAAGTACGATAATCATGGTATTCAGATAAAATTACCTCAGTCTTGTTTCAAAGAATTGAATGAACCTTTAAGTCTGACTGTAGGCAAAGAAAATATATTATATATACTTGATAAAAAGTGCAAAAATGGAGAAGATAAAGGTTTCAAAGCATGTATCCTTAAGTTTTCTGACGAGGGAAAATATTTAGGGTATATTGATCTTGCAATTCCTGTAGATAACGAAAGTAATCAATATCAGGATTTTGTTCCTTCTATTATCACTATAGATAAAAATGGGATTTTTTTTATTGCAGACGCTGAATTCATTTATCAATTTGCTCCTGATGGAAGCTTTATTGGAACAGTTCAAATACCTGGTCTCAAAGATGAGATCACTGGCATTGCTGTCGATAATAAAAACAACCTGTATGTGAGCTGCAATAAGGGAATAGCTTCTTTTAGCATGCAAAGTAGATTTACAAAAGAAAAAGGTTATTTTTATTCCAGGACTTTAGATAATGGAAAAGAAAAGTCTCAGTGGCATGGATTATCTCTGGAGGGAAATATACCGCCTAAGGCTGTCATTGAAGTTTATTATTATTCTGTTAATGATTTAAATTTAAAAGAAAGTATCGATAAAATAATTTCCGATCCTGAGAAATCAATAATTAATAAAAGAATTAGCATAGAAAATATTATAAATAATAAATGGATCGGTCCTGAAATATTATCGATAAGTGAAAAAAGTGGGAAAAAGCCAAATACTTTAAATGATGAGATTTTGTATCTGGAACAAAAAACTCGACTGGATATGCTTTTCAGAGAAAATACCGGGCGCTATTTATGGGTTAAGATCGCTTTATCAACGGTTGATGAAAATCTCAGTCCTTCAATAGATCAGATGAAGGTGTTTTATCCCCGCAAATCATATCTGGGTTATTTGCCCGCCATATATCAGGAAAATCCAATCGGTCAGGATGATCCGGTCAGCAAAGATTTTTTAGAGCGGTTCCTGTCAATTTTTGAAACAGTATTTTATGATCTTGAGACAAGGATCTATGATATTTATAAATATTTTGACCCTGATACGGTTGATTCAAAACTTTTTCTCAACTGGCTTGCTTCCTGGTTGAACATAGCAATTGAAGATAAATGGGATGAAAATATAAAAAGAACATTTATTCATGATGCATATACGCTCTATAAGCAAAAAGGCACGCTTGCAGGAATCGAAAAATTAATAGAGATCTATACCGGGAAAAAGCCTTTGATTAGAGAACCTTCGAGAATCGGAAAGCCAATGATCTTAAATGATAAAGGGACATTCAGATTAGGGATCAATAGCCTGTTGCTCAAGACCCCTGTGAGGGGATTCAGGCTTGGAGAAGATTCTATTCTTGGAAGGGCTGCCCTTATTGATGGAGATATCTTTGAAGTCTCAGGAAATCCTTATTCAATATCTCACTGGTTTACGGTTGTTCTGGATCTCTCTCTCAAAGATAATACTTTTGATGAAAATATGTTGAAACGCATCCTGGATCGGGAAAAACCTGCTCACACGATGTACAATTTAATCTTTACAGGTGATATGAAAGGGGGCTCAGAAGTATATGTAGGGATGAATACAATGATGCCTGACCAGGAACACTTCATACTTGGAGATAATTCAATTATCGGATCAGGGATTCTAATGATGGGTGGAGAACATGCCGGCAAAGTTGAACTTCATTCAAAAGTGGAAAAAGATGCTGAACTGACTTAATAAAATAAAAGGAGGAAAATATGATTGAAAATGAAGATAAGAGACGATGTGGTGTATGCAAAATACCCTTTTTTGAACGGAATAATTACTTTTTTGGAAAGTTAATGACCGTTCGGGATTATGATGCAGAGCAATGTTATTTCAATGAAAAGCGATGGCTCATCAACAGGATGGTACATGGCTGGGGAATTGTTTGCGGCCTGGATGTTAAGAGAATTCCAAACGATCCCGATGACCTTAAAAAAGGTTATTCTGAAACAAAAGTGAAAGTAACAGAAGGATTGGCGATTGACTGCTGTGGAAGGGAGATCCTGGTGTGTGAAGATCAGTATATTGGCCTGGATCCGGAAAAATCCGAATGCAATCAAGAAAAAATAAAAAAAGAAGAGTTAAAAAAGCTCGTCATTTGCCTTGAGTATAATGAATGCAAAAGTGAACAGATAAATATTGAGCCTGAGGGTTGCGATCAGAATGATCGATATGAATTTAACAGAATAAGGGACAGTTTTAAAATACGTGTCAGGTATAAGGAAGATGTCGATATTGAGAAAACGTCTGGCAGGGTATGCCCATTAGATAATAGAATCGGGTTCTGGTTTGACTGGAATGAAGTTCCAGGAAAAAATGAACTGAGATTTAAAGAATATCTAATACAAAAATATAATGTTGATTGGGTAAAAAGAGCAAACATAGAGAAAGATGATAGAATAATAAAAGTATTTACGGATGAAAACAATAATTCTCTTTCTCTGGAAATCGATGAGGAAAAAAGAAAAGTAATTCTCATAATTAATGAAATATGGACAGATGAATTTATTGTTAAAAAGGAAAAACATGAACGCATTGTTTTTAAGAATCAGAAAGTGCATCATTACCTGTGTAACGAACTGAAGAAAGGATGTCCGGAATGTCCCAAACGGCCGTGTTTGGTTTTGGCTGAGGTTACTAATGTTCTTTCTTCTGGCACTGAAGGTGATCGCCTTCTCAAAATTGACATATGTTCCAGAAGAAAGTTAATCTATAGCAATCCAATGCTCTATGATCTGATCAATTGCTACCATGGTGACTTACCTCATATTACAAGTATTAACTGGCCCCATGGAAAAGATATAAAATGGTCTCAATTTGTTGATTTGATCAGGAGAAATGAAAAAAACCCGGATGATGATGGTCCCGGTCTTCAGGTGGGTTTTGACAGAGAAGTCACAGGTGTGGATGCCAGAACATTCCTGTTTATTGTCAAATATCGTGAGGATCGAGAAGGAGGATTTTCAGAGGACAGATATATCCCTGGAAAGGTCTTCTATGATGATAAGATCAAAAAATGGGTATTTAAGGTTGATTTAGATTGGTGTATTGATTTAAGAATATCAGCTCTTCAAGAAGGAGCTGGCTTCAAGATCGTTCTCAGGGGAGATCATATACTTGATAAAGAAACAAATAAAGCTCTTGATGGAAATTTCATAGGCGGGAAGCTACCTTCAGGGAACGGTAATCAGGGCGGTGATTTTGTGAGCTGGTTCTTTGTTGAAGAAAATCCGGATTATGAAAATCATAAATCAAGACAACATAGTAAAATGTGAAATCATAGATGAAAGGAGGATTAATAATGAATAATAAAAATTCGAAAAATAAGGATTGTTCGTATAACAATTTCAAAAGAACCCGATATTTCCATGGAATGCTCATGACAGACAGGGACTTCAGAGATGAGCAGCAATATCATATTGATAAGCGAAAATTACTCAACAAAATGCTGCATGGATGGGGTGTTGTATGCGGACTGGAGATAAAGCCCACTCCAACTCCGAGTTCAACGATCGTCATCAAACAAGGCCTTGCTCTTGATTGTAAAGGTAATGAAATATATGTCACTGAAGAATATTCATTGAATATTGATAAGATCCTGAAATCAGGATCAAGTCCTAAAATTCCAGCAGGCGTTTGTCCAGGAACTGATACACAGACCAATGTGAAAAAGAAGTATATAATAATCCGATATGATGAAAGATATACTGATCAGGTTCCAATATATGCGCCTGGCGGGGGATGTGAGGAAAAGGCTTGTGAGAGTTCAAGAATTCGAGAAGGTTATTGCATCGAACTTGTAGATGAAATAAATCAAAAATGCTGTCCAACGCCTCTTAGAAACCCTGACGATAATGATAATCCCTGCACTAAATATAAAAAGAGTGAGGGAGAAATGGATCAAGAAGCAATCAGAACATTTCTTTGTGAAGACTTTTTGATGCCATGCCCGGGGGATTGCTGCGATGATGCTTATGTAGTCCTTGGACTTATCTCATTAAATATGAAAGATGGCTCTGATACGGAATTTGATCCAATTGAATCTTCCATGATAAACAATTGGGAGTGCAGAAAGTATGTTATGAGCTTTGCTCTATTGCAGCACTGGATGAGGCTTCTAGCTCCTCAGAAGCTCCCGATTGAATATATTGTAGATTATCCAAGATGGAAAGATAGCTGTGTAAATGCAGAAACGGCTGTTAATATATTTAAGGCATATATTTGTCCTGAAACAACTCCACAGGCAAAAACCGAGAAGGAAATCGCAAAGGAGAAAACAAGAAGCACAAAGAAAAATTGATGGAAAGGCATGGGCTACTCCCTTGTTCTGATCTTTCTGTTGATCTAAAAATCCATCAAACTGACCTTAATAATGGATATGTTAATATTTTGTTAGAAGAGGTATTATGAAAGACCATGAACTTGAAAGTAAAACTCCTGCTCCGGTAAGAAAAGTTATACAGTCTGTCTCTAAAACTCCAACAATGGAGCAGTTGCAGGCCATGACCACGGATCAGCTTGTGAAGTTATTGATGAGCCCTGAGCTGGCAAAGCCAGTTAACTCAATATTACGCCAGCAGGTAATCAAATTTCTCCAGGAACGAGAGGGCAATGCATTTGTCCAGCGCCTGCTGGGAAAGCCCGCTCCCGGAAAATCGAAATGAGAGACCCATAAAAAAGGTATTGCAATGAATTCATCTAATGGAGACTTTACCGAAATCCTGGCAAACATCCATAAGGAACTTTCATCGGGGTTGCTCTATACTCACAATCGAATCAATGCCAACACGACAAAAAACCTGGAGGCAGCTTCGTTTCTGTATGCGCTCATTGAAATTCTCAATGAGAAAGGGTTTCTGACTATTGAAGAACTGGATGAACGTAAAAAGCAGGTTTCGCAAAGACTTGTTGATAGGTTTGTTGATAGTGGGCTGGGGCTTATGTACCAGGATCCTGAATACGATAAGTACGCTTTTGATCGGGAAGCAGATGTTGATTGCCAGAGCCGGCTGGATACATGCAAAGCGATCTGCTGCAAACTTCCTTTCGCCCTTTCAAGACAGGATGTGGAAGAGGGGATCATTAGATGGGAATTTGGCCGGCCATATCTGATCGCCCACGGGGATGATGGTTACTGCATTCATATGGACAGGGAAACTTACGGGTGCACTGTTCGAGAATATCGAACCGTGCCTTGCAGGGGTTTTGATTGCAAGAATAATGAAAAATGGAAGATATGGGTAGATTATGAGAAGAAGATACCCAACCCTGAATTGATGGATAGGATCGATATGGACAATATCAAGATTTACTCTTCCTGCGGATCAAATAAATGCAAATAATTGAATATTAGGAGGTACAACAAATGGGTTCTATTGTATGCAGCGGCGCGATGCTCCAGTGCAGTTTCGGGGCAGCGCCCAGCTCTTTGACAGTTCTCCCAAGAAACAGGGTCAAGACTGCCACGCCTATTGCCAACATTATGGATAATATTCCAAATGCGAACATTATGCCCTTCGCGATGTGCAGTTCAATTTTAAATCCAACAGTAGCTGCAGCCACGACGGCTGCATTTGGTGTATTAACGCCAATGCCGTGTATCCCGGTCACACCAGCTCCGTGGGCTCCGGGTTCCCCGACTGTGATGGTGGCAAACATGCCAGCACTCAATGACAGTTCCAAACTCATGTGTATGTGGGCTGGTGTAATCCAGGTCACAACAGCGGGCCAGATAACAATAAAGGTGCCTTAGGGTTAATGTCCACAGACATGTTGGGGGGTAACATAAAATTCTCATCCCTAAGAACGCAAAGTTCGCAAAGATTATTGCATCTATGCTTTGCGTTCTTTGCGACCTGGTATGAAAAAGTCGGCTACCGATACTTTTTCATGTTCATCTACGAACCGGGGAGGTTCATAGCCGACTTTGCGGTGAATTAGATTTGGCAAGTTCATGGACAAACCCCAGGATGCGAATGGACACTAACCTTAGCTAATATTTTTCTACCCTTTTTTGCTAATATTGGAGATTTAAAATGGCCGAAAGAGCCCAAATAAGTATTAAAAAGCCCGAAGCTAAAAGAGAAAATAAGGTCTCTCAAAGGCAAAAGATGGGTCCATCTCAATCCATTAGCTCGCCTATAGAACAAATCCTGTTTCTTCAAAGAACCATCGGAAACCAGGCAGTTGGAAGACTTCTCAAATCAGGGGCTTTGCAGGCAAAACTCAGGATCGGGCAACCTGGCGATATTTACGAGCAGGAAGCTGACAGGATGGCTGAGCAGGTGATGAGGATGCCAGAGCCGAAGGTGGCAAATGAAACAAAAGTTTCTAATCCTGCCGGGAATAACTCCATCCAGCGCAAGTGTCTAGGCTGCAAAAATGGAACCAAGATAAAGAAGGAAGAAGATGAAGAAAAACTCCAGAAAAAAGAAGCTTCTGGCTCGACTCATGAACTCACCCCGGAATTAGATTCCAGTATTAGGGTTATCCGCGGGGGAGGTCAACCTTTGCCCGAATCCGTGCGCGCTTTTTATGAGCCGCGGTTTGGTGCGGATTTTAGTGAGGTGCGGGTGCATACAGGTTCATATGCTGCTGAAACTGCGAAATCAATAAACGCCAGGGCTTTCACCGTTGGAAACAACATCGCATTTGGTGGGGGTCAATTTGTTCCGGGATCACAAGAAGGTAGAAAGCTATTGGCACATGAACTGACACACACGATCCAACAGGGCGCGACCAGCATTTCGCCCTCTGCCTCAATGTCTTATAGTCCAGCCGCAGACCCGTTTATAACAGTACAGAACCAGCATTCGACTAGCACAGTGGTGCAGCCTAAGAAAATGGGGTCTGACCCCATTGCTCCGCCGCCCGGCGACAAGAGCGTGATCACCGCCGAGCGAATCGGCGACAGAGAATTTGAGCAATTGACGGGTATGCCGACCGATATGTTGCCGGAGGGCTTGCTCGTCAAAGACCTGGGTGCGCTCGCCCACACCATCCTGAACGTGCCGGCCGACACGCTGCCACCCGGCGTCGCGCCGGAGGTCACAGACTCTACCAATCGCGATCTGACGGCCGCGGGCGTCGGCGCAGCAATTGTGACGCCATCGCCCATCTCATACGTCCCCGCTAACGCCACGGGCATCATGTGGGTGCAGGGGCACCTGTCTATTTTCGCTAAAGTTAATGGCACACTAACCATTCGCGGTTTCCGCGGCCACCAGATTTACTATATCGGCGAGATGGTGCCAGGCCCGATTGGGGAGTGGTTTTCTAAGCAATTGAATCTCGGTTTCGTTCCCGGTGGTTTCAAAAACGACGTTTTGTTCCCGAAGGTGCCGGGTAAGCAGACGGTCATTTACGTCACCACCGACCTGCAGACGGCGGAGACATTTAGGGACCATCTCAAAGAAACCCAATACAACGAGACGTACAAATACTCAACGCCACGGCCGGATGCCAAGCAGGGAAGTAAAGAGTGGCGTATGCACCAGTTACTCAAAGCCCGAGGTGGCGATGCGATGACGGTGCAGTGCGGCAACCAGTGCTCCACAGTACCTGTTCGTCAGATTGAAGGCGCGATCGGCATGCGGCCGCATGTCGATACCCCGGGAGGTCGGCTCGATATCACGACAGGGCGCACTGGAGGCGGCCCTGTAGATCCATACGAAAAAGGGCGGGCCAAACGGATGAAGCAATTTTTCGAGGCGCCGAACCTGTCGGGCGCCAGGCCCGGTTCGGCACGCATCAGCATGACTCCAGGGGCTGTGATGGCAATGGGTGCCATCCGTATTGGCGGCGGCATCTGGATGCTCTATGGCGGTTACCAATCGGTCCGTCGCCTTATGGATGCCTGGGGCACCGAGGACTTCGCCCAGGTCATGGCCGAAGAGTCAGGTGCGTGGGGCGGCGGTATCGGCGGAGCGGAACTCGGCGGTGCCATCGCCGAAGGTATCGGCGAGAGTGTCTTCCTGGTGGCAGGGGGCGAAGTCTCGGCCTTATTCGTGGTCGGGGGCTTTGGGCTGGCGCTCGGCGTTGGCTATCTGGGCGCGATGGTCGGCGAAGGGCTTGTACGTGCCGTCTTCAATGCTCCGCAGGTGTTGGTCGGGGGCACGGTGATGATCCTTGAGGGATTCATGGAGGCTACCCAAATCACGGGCCACGTAGTGGGCGGGATCTTAATTGATATCAAGTTACGCCCCCAAGTCGTTGCGCATGAATGGGCGAACCCCAATAACTGGGACCTGCGCGGTCTGTCGCCGGCGGCATCGCAGGCGGTACGCAGTCTGGGCATGACGGCCTGGAGCATGCTGGGGTCGCTCAACCCCGATGACCTCCGCGCCCAAGCGGAAAAGACGTTCGCGGAACTGGGCGTGCCGAAGGCCGTCGCCGCCGGCGCCTCGCTGAACCTAGTGCCTGCCGGGATACTGATTACCGCCGACGATATCTTAGCGCTGCGACCGCTTGAGTTTGTCCACTATCTGAAGTCGAAAAAGTCGCTGGATTTCGTGCAGGACCCGGAGGTCCTCGCGGATAATGAGCTATACCCCGAAGGCCACAAGCCCGACGAAGCCTATCTGAACGTACACCTCGCCCCGCTGATTGCCACCGCGCGCGCGCATCAATCCGAACAACTGGGATTTGGGTGCCGTAGGCACCGGCGCGGACGATGTGCGCAAGGTCGGAACCAGGATATGGGAGTTGCTGCGTTCGCTCAAGGAGAAGGAGTTTGACACCGCCAGGCTGAAGCCGCTCTCGGCGTTTGGGATTCCATGGCCGCTGATGCAGGCAGCCACCAAGGCCATATTGAAGCCACAGTCGGGTGCGTTCACGCATATCGAGGGCGAAGAGGTGCCGGCAGATATAATAGATGAACAGGCCCAGGAATACCTTAAGCTCACGCCCGAAGATTTCGCCTACCGTCTCAGTGAGAACTCCGGGCTGCGTTTCCGCGAAGATCCCGCCGCAATTTCCCACGCCGCCCTCCTCTGGCTCCGCGCCGGCTACCAACCGTGGTAGCGAGGCCGTGGACAATACCATTAAAAGGGGGAGAGCCCTGAGCTATCCCCACAAAATTTATGCACAAAATAAGCTTTCAATATAAGGATTGATCGTTATTAGCGATTCCCAAATTTCGCTTTGTACCAATCGAAACGTCGACTGTCTTAGGAGCAAGAGTGCGAGAAAGATCACCGAATAGGGATCACGTTTGCGGGACGAATTCACACGTACTTGTTTAGCGATCGGTTGGTTCTTCTCAGAAACACCGATGTAACAAAGAATAGTGCGACAAGAATGTATATCATGAATTGCCAAGTGCTACCCCTTCCATTTGGGTAATTCTACTAAGGTTAATGTCCACAGACATGTTGGGGGGTAACATAAAATTCTCATCGCTAAGAAAGCAAAGTTCGCAAAGATTATTGCATCTATGCTTTGCGTTCTTTGCGACCTTTGCGGTGAATTAGATTTGGCAAGTTAATGGACAAACCTCAGGATGTGAATGGACACTAACACTAAGGTATGCGCTAAAGGTAACGTTGGGGTGTAGAGCCCATAGGACAATATGGAGAAACTTGAGAGTCTAAATCAAAAAATCTGTTAGGATAAGAATGCTATGAAGAAAACGAAAGTTGAACCATCGAAGTGCGACAAGAAGATACAATATAAATTGCAGAGAACGCCACACCTTCCATTCGGTGTGACCTTATTATGGCATGCGTTTTCAGTAATGAAAAGGTGTGAAGCCCAAAGGACAATGCGGAGAAATCAGGAAGTCTAATCCAGATAATCTGCTAAGGTAACAAATGCTATGAAGAAACGAAAAGTGAACCATTGTAAGAGTCGTTATCGGGATCAAGCGAAAGTAGACTGCAACGCTTTCACCAAAATGGTACAGAATCCGACTATAACAACTGCATCTGTGTTATAGGGTCAGGATCGGACAGCCCCATGATATCTACGAACAGGAGGCTGACAGGGTGGCGGAGAAGGTGATGAGGATGCCTGAGCCGCCTGTGTCAAATGAAACAAAAGTTTCTACTCCTGCCCGGAACAACTCCATCCAGCGCAAATGCCCGGGGTGTAAAAAGGGAACCAAGATAGGGAAGGAAGAAGAGGAAGAAAAACTCCAGAAAAAAGAAGCTGCTGGCTCGACTCCCGATGTCACTCCGGAATTAGAATCCAGTATCAGCGCTATCCGCGGTGGAGGCCAGCCTTTGCCTGAGTCTGTGCGCGCTTTCTACGAGCCGCGGTTCGGGCAGGATTTTGGTGAGGTGCGGGTGCATACAGGTTCACTTGCGGCTAAAACAGCAAAATCAATAAATGCCAGGGCGTTCACTGTTGGAAACCACATCGCATTTGGTGGGGGGGCAATTTGATCCGGGATCAGATGAAGGACGAAAGCTTTTGGCACATGAACTGACACACACGATCCAACATGGCGCGACCGACATTTCGCCCTTGGCCATAACGTCTCTTTATCCTGCCAAAAGCCACGACCAATGCATAAAAAATCCAGTAAAAAAGCTCAAGAAGATTTTAAAAAAACTTCCGAGAAAGAGTACAACCGTATGCAGAAAATGGATATAAGATCCTATTTCTGGACGAAAGCATCTTCCCGATAAAACCATATCTTACATATGGGTGGTTCTTAAAAGGCAGTCAACCTATCGTCAAATATGAGCATAAAAGAAGGGATAAACACTGTGTAATGGGAGCCTTGAATCCAGAACATTTTATTTATGAACTTTCCGATAAATTAAACAGTGATGTTTTTAAGAATTTCATACTTCGATTGATTGATAAATTCAAAAAGGTGGTTATTGTTATTGATCATGGACCGTATCATGTCTCAAAAAATATGCAGGAATTCTATGCAGAGAATAGAGAGCATTTGCATGTTGAGAATTTTCCAAGCTATAGTCCTGAAGTTGATCTTAAAATACCAATTTACGATTATTTAAGGACTTGACTATAGGATGTAGCACTGGATACTATAATAGAATAAAAATATCTACTTTGTGAATAATATAAGTGTATGGCAATCTTAAATAAGCATGAATCAAATCATTACATAATGAAAGTTTGCGGTTGTGTAATTGTGACAAGAATAATAAACGTCAAAATCCCCGGGGAAAAGATCAAGGAATTTTGCAGGCGGAACCACATTACCAGGATATCACTTTTTGGTTCAGCTCTCCATGGAGATTTTAGAGAGGATAGCGATATCGATCTACTTGTTGAATTCGACCCAGACCATATACCTGGACTTATCAGATTGGCAGGGATGGAAATTGAATTGACTGAGCTCCTTGGACGAAAAGTGGATCTGAGAACACCACAGGATCTGAGTGGATATTTCAGACAGGAAGTAATGAATGAGGCACAGGTACAGTATGCAGAAGGATGATCTCATACGACTGCACCATATGCTGGATGCTGCAAGGAATCCATACACTTTGCCAGGAACAAAACCAGGAGTTCTCTCGATAAGGATAGAAAACTGGTACTTGCTCTTGTAAAAACCATCGAAATCATTGGAGAAGCAGCAGCGAATGTAACAAAAGAAAGCCAGGAGTCAATGCCACAAATTCCATGGCCAAATATTATCAGCATGAGAAATCGTCTCATCCACGCATATTTCGACATCAACCTTGATATTGTCTGGCAAACGATCAATGAGGATCTGCCACCGCTTATCATCGAGCTTGAAAAAATCATCGAAAAAAGTGAACCATGAAATAGGAAGAAAACTCAGCATGCAAACATTGCATAGTGCCATGCAGAAGAAACCAGCTTTTCAACAAAGGGCAGGTATCAATCAATTATGTCATGGAATTACATCAAAATTTATTTTTATCATGCTAGCGAGATACTAAATAATGGAGATATAAATGGCCGAAAGAGCCCAGTTAAGTGTTAAAAAGCCTGAAGCCAAAAGAGATAACAAGTTTTCTCAAACGCAAAAGAAAGGTCCTTCTCAATCCATTATCTCGACTGTAGAACAAATCCTGTTCCTTCAAAGAACCATCGGCAACCAGGCAGTTGGTAGGCTTCTCAAATCAGGGGTTTTGCAGGCAAAACTTAAGATCGGGCAACCTGGCGATATCTACGAGCAGGAGGCTGATAGAGTGGCAGAGCAGGTGATGGCACCATCGGCGCACCTCACATCCAATAGCGCATCAGCACGCATCCAGCGAATCTCCGGAAAATCGAATGCTCAGATGGATTCGGCGCCGGCCAGTGTAGACCAGGCGCTTGCCAGTCCCGGCAGGCCGCTGGAGCCGCCATTACGACAGGACATGGAGCAACGATTCGGCCACGACTTCAGCCACGTGCGGGTACATACGGACGAGAACGCAGAGATGTCGGCCAGGACGATCAACGCACATGCATACACAGTTGGAAACGACATCATGTTCGGCCTCGGACGCTTCGATTCCAATGCCATGGAGGGACGCCAGCTGCTCGCTCACGAACTGACTCATGTGGTCCAGCAATCTGCTAGACACGCTCCAAGAGCAGTGGCCCGGCAACCGGCGGACCCAAGCCCTCCCGAGGAGGACGAGCCGAAGGCCAAAGCTCAGCCCAAACCTGCCAAATGCGACACAGGTTGTGCTCAGCGCTGGGGAAAGAACACGATCTGCTCCCGGTGGGGCTTTCAATTGGGCGCACACGAACATGCACCTCACTTAATATACCGGGGGGGCAAGGCCACAAAAGTGAAGGACCTGTTCATCCCCTGTTGCGATAGCTGGCCGTTCTCGCTTGAAAAGTACGCACGCGACAAGCTTGGGCTGAGCGGCGTAGCCTCCTGCACAGCCGCCCATGGGAAGGAGATCGCCACCGTCTCCCTGCTCTACTTCAAAGGGAAAACGTTCGAGGGGAAACCGGTCAAGGTTCTTTGCTCGGACTCGCTTTCTACCGGGGGCACAGGTGCTCATTATGAGCCGAAGCCGGTAAGTCCAGGCGCCTGCTCGGACAAGACATTTGAAACAGATAAACGTGAAGTAATCGAAATGAGTCCGAAGGCCATGGAGGACCTTACCAAAGGCGAAATCAATGACAGACTAGCAGTGAACGTCTGTTATTCGGGAGCACAAGAGGACCTTTGCAACCACAACGGACCAGGTGAAGGTAGGTCCCCAGAGGTAGGCGACTGCCTCACCAAAGGATGCACCCCTCCGGAAGGCACCCCGAAACTCAAGGACACTGGCTGGCCCCCATAGTTGATGAAAACAGGATAGAAATTTAGAAAATGTGAACAATATCGAAGGACAGGGAATGGCACCTGCCATCCATATCCGAAGGACGAGGGGATTATCCTACAGGCAAGCATAATGGACGCATATTCGGCGCAAGGTGGATATCGCAATCGAATTACCGATCAAGAGGGATAATAGTAAAATCTACACTTCCTGTATGTCAAATAAATCAAAAATGGAGATATGAAATGGCCGAAAGAGCACAAGTAAGTGTTAAAAAGCCCGAAACAAAAAGAGAAAACAAAATCTCTCAAACGCAAAAGACATGCCCCTCTCAATCCATTAGCTCCCCAATAGATCAAATCCTGTTCCTTCAAAGAACCATCGGGAACCAGGCAGTTGGGAGGCTTATCAACTCAGGGGCTTTGCAGGCAAAACTCAGGATCGGCCAACCTGGAGATCTCCACGAGCAGGAAGCTGACAGGATGGCGGAGCAGGTTATGAGGATGCCAGAGCCACAGGTGTCAAATGAAACTGAAGTTTCCAATCCTGCCAGGAACAACTCCATCCAGCGCAAATGCCCGGGGTATAATAAGGGAACCAAGATAGAGAAGGAAGAAGAGGAAGAAAAACTCCAGAAAAAAGAAGCTCCTGGCTCGACTCATGAAGTCACCCCGGAATTAGAATCCAGTATCAGCGCTTTCCGCGGCGGCGGCCAGCCATTGCCTGAGTCTGCGCGCGCTTTTTATGAGCCGCGGTTTGGGCATGACTTCGGCAAAGTGCGAATTCACGATGATGAATATTCTCACGGCGCAGCCAACCTGTTAGGGGCCATGGCGTTTACTTTCGGACAACATATCTTTATGGACACACGACAGTACATCACAGGAAGTGAGACCGAAAAAACCGTGCTCAGCCATGAACTATGGCACACAGTACAGCAGCGAAGCCACACCCCGGCATTCATGCTTCTAACACCTGCTCAATTTCGTGCCAGGCTCAGCGCCACTTCCCAGGAGAGGAGAGCTATCGATACATTGTTTGCCAATTTGACCTTCCTCAGCCTATGGAACTACCTGCGTATGTGCAAGGCGGTGCCCCATCAAGATCTGGGCCCGTTAAGGTTGAAAGTCACACCGGGTTTAACCATAGGGGGTGTTGAACGCTTTGGAGGCTATAACCGGCTTACGAGGACACTGGAAATCAATCCTACGAAACTCGAACACCTCTCGAATCCCACAGAATTGGTGGATACAGTTGTACATGAGCTGATTCACGCAGTCGATGACCTCCAGGCTGATTGTGTGGCCTCTGGTTCTTCGCCAGCTCCTTTGGGAGGTGCTGCTACTGAGACTCCACCAACTCGTAGCGCTGTAGCAGGCACACCCGCCGAGGCAACTCTCATGATAGAACTTGGTCCTGGCGCCAGCAACCCATGTGAAGAGTTCATTGATATTAACAAGGCTGCGCAACAAATGATTATCCAAATACTTGTTGAAAACATCCAAGTATCACGTGTTGGGCGTCCAACCGTGACCTTTGTTAACGAGATTCTGCGGCGTAATCCCGCTGCCATGAGCGAATATGAAACTTGTCGCGGTACTGCATGCGCAAAGCCAACCGCAAACGAGCGAAGGAGAGAGGTTGCCCGTTGTTCTACCAATATTATTGGTAAGTTTATGCCACCGGATTTATCGCCAGCCTTGCTCCCAACACGCGTATACTTCGACTTTGGTGCCCATAAGTTGCAGCCTGACAGCTTGGAGACGCTTCATTTGGTAGCACTGTTCCTAATGGCTCACCCTGCTACATCCGTGAATTTGGTTGGACACACTGACCCAGTAGGCTCGACAACTTTCAATTTGAATCTGGGTCATCTCCGAGCGGAGGCAGTAGCGCTAGAGCTACTTAAGAAGGGTGTGGATCCTAAACAGATCAAATCGGTCGCATCACGCGGTGAAATGGATAGGCTCTCTACCAACCCTGCCACCCATTGGATTGACCGTCGTGTGGAGATCAAGCTATGAAACTTATATTGCAGGTTTGTACAGTATTTGGAGGATACTATGAAACGTGAAGAAGAATGCTGGTTCGTCCGACTTCTGCCCGATGGTAGCACTGTGCTGAAAATTAGGGGTCTGGAGCACAAAGTCGCGATCCATGGAGTTGAGATTCCACAACCTCCTCCCGAATTATATATCGAAATAATCACCAAACGACTCCCACGGCTTAGAAGGCCTTTAAGATGCATTGTCCGTTCAATGAGGCCATCGGGAGAGATTAGTGCAATGTTGTTATACTACGGCTGGCAGGATAAGTCTGGTGATGTCTGGCTCGATTTAGCCCTTGTTCTACTTGATGAAGGTCTGGTACGTGTTGCGGGCGGGAAGTTTCCAGAGCTTGAAGAATACTTAAAACATGAAACAATTGCACAATCCCAAAGGAAGGGGATCTGGGAGACGTGCGGGATTAAGAATGAACGAAAGAATCAGCATAGCAGCTAAAGCGCCTGATGCAAAGAGCCAGAACCCGGTTCCATCAAGTTCTAAGAAGGACATTGCTTGAGCTTAGTGCGCAACTGCATGTTGAAGGTAAATAGACTGGTCAGACAAAAGACAAAAGCGAGGTCTCCGCCATCGTCTCGCCGCTGTTCGTCTAACTAAATGAAGTCCACTATGCTAAGAACAGCGATCACTAATATAATAGGGAAAGTTACGAATGATAATGTTAGGCCAAAATAATCAAAATAACTGAATATTATTGTAATTTGAGGTTAGGCTGAAATAATGGAGATATGAAATGGCCGAAAGAGCCCTGTTAAGTAATAAAAGGTCTGAAGCAAGAAGAGAGAACAAGGTCTCTCAACCACAAAATATAGGCTCCTCTCAATCCATTAGCTCTCCAATAGATCAAATCCTTTTCCTCCAGCGAACTATCGGCAACCAGGCAGTTGGACGACTTCTCAAATCAGGGGCTTTGCAGGCAAAACTCAGGATCGGGCAGCCTGGCGATATTTACGAGCAGGAAGCTGACAGGATGGCTGAGCAGGTGATGACAACTTCGGCGCATCTCACCTCCAGTAGCGCACCAGCAGGCATCCAGCGAATATCAGGAAAATTGAACGCTCAGATGGATTCGGTGCCGGCCAGTGTAGACCAGGCACTTATAAGCTCCGGCAGTTGGCCAACAGTTCAAGGGGCACATATCCAGCCTATCATCCAAAAAAAGGATAACGGTGACGAGACCGAACTGGAATTTGTAACTGTTAATCCGGTAGAGGAGGCACGCCTGAAAAAGATGGGTATTACTTTGCCTCCAGGCATAAAGCAGACGAACCCTGAAGATAAATGCCCGAAGGGCTATCAGCGTGTGAAAAAGGCGACATGGTTCAGATGTGACGAATCTGCTGGAACAAAGAATCTGGGCTGTGCATTTTGTACCCCAAAAGGCCAACAGTGCAAATGTACCGACATCTTGCAATCTCTGGGTCATAATCGAATCATCGCTCCTCTAAAATCCGGTAAATGTGGTGATTGGTTCAAGATAACGAGCCCAAAGAAGGGGGCGCCGATCCTCGATGTGATAAAGGCAGAGATTCCAGGGAACACTGACCTGGATATCCATATAGACGTGATTAAACAACTTGGCGAAGATGTAGACGCTGGACGTTATGATGTTTGTCTGAAGGGCCCCGATATTCATGATGACAGACTGGTACCATGTGGTGGTTCCAGTTGCCCGACTCCAAAGAGTAGTCCCAGGAAGAAAAGTTAATCGTTAGATCGGGTGAGTGGTGGCCATCCTTAAACTTTGTGGTGGATATGATGGGAAATTTAGATGTGAACAGAGCGTAAGATTCTTGTTTATAATTATAAACCAAGGGAATAGATGAGTGAAAGAGTCCAGGTAGCGGCTAAAAAGCCCGAAACCAAAAGAGAAAACAGGCCTTCTCAAACGCAAAAGACATGCCCCTCCCAATCCATTAGCTCCCCAATAGATCAAATCCTGTTCCTTCAAAGAACAATCGGGAACCAGGCAGTCGGGAGGCTAATCAAATCAGGGGTATTGCAGGCTAAACTCAGGATCGGGCAACCTGGCGATATCTACGAGCAGGAAGCTGACAGGGTGGCTGAGCAGGTTATGAGGATGCCTGAGCCGCAGGTTTCAAAAGAAACAGAAGTTTCTAATCCTGCCAGGAACAACTCCATCCAGCGCAGGTGTCCAGGGTGTAAAAAGGGAACCAAGATAGGGAAGGAAGAAGAGGAAGAAAAACTCCAGAAAAAAGAAGCTGCTGGATTGACTCCCGAAGTCACCCCGGAATTAGAATCCAGTATCAGCGCTTTCCGCGGCGGCGGCCAGCCTTTGCCCGAATCGATGCGCGCATTTTATGAGCCGCGGTTTGGTGCAGATTTTACCGGGGTGCGGGTACATGTGGACACACGGGCGGCGGAGACGGCCAAATCCATTAACGCTATGGCGTTCACGGCAGGACAGAACATAGCATTTGGTGCGGGTCACTATGCGCCGGAATCGCGCGAAGGGCGACGGCTACTGGCGCATGAATTGGCCCACATTGTCCAGCAAAGCGACGGTATGGCGCCTGCCACATGGCCCATGCACATGGGTGAGGGTATTGAAGTCAGTCGAGCCGATGATCCTTTGCAAGCCGAAGACCATATGTTCGCCGGGCGAGCGGCTTCGTCCACGATCTTCCGTGAGGGCGAGCGCGATCTAAGAAAGCTTGAGCCGTACTACCCGTACCAGACGAGCGAGTACATCGAGCGCTTCGGCGACAAGATCAAAGGCGATCTCCGCGCCGAGATGCGGGGGGTAGTGCTGCCCATCGGTTCCCGCTTCGTCTCCTGGGTCGCCGGGAGCGAGTCGCGCTTCATCGAGTCCATCCTCGGTACTTTGCTCGCGAATGGCGGCAAGGCTCTCGAAGCCGATCTCAATCGCTATCTTACTCCGCCGGCCGTCGCATCCGCGATCAATCTCGGCCGTGAGATCGGATCTATCGAGTATAAGTGGCTTGGCGGAAAGGATTACTTCCCCGCGGTTGCGCTCGAGATGCGAAAAGTCTTGGCGAAACAGCTCGCTGACTCTGTCCCTCGAATCGTGCCGCGGTATCTGGCCGCGCGCAACCAGGCCGCGCTTGCCGAGCAGGTGCGCACGAAGCAATCACAAACAACTCCTCCCGAGCCGGACCAAGCGCGCATCATAGCATCGGTTCCGATCGACCGGCTGGTCATCCCGGCGCTGTGTGCCGGTACCGTCACCGTCAATCTCGACGCATACCGCGCCGCCCGACCGGAAGAACGGCGCACCCGCGAGACCCAATCGCTCCGCACGATCGCCGAAGGAGACTGGCGCTTCGAATCTGTACAGGGACTGTGGTCATGGATCCGCGTCTTCCGCCCCGAGGATACGACCATCGAAGAGGTGGCCAAACTACTCTATGGAGACGAGACGCACTCGCGTCGGATCGTACCGGCGCCTCCTTTCTTCGGTTTCGACCCGGATAGGCTTTCCGGTGCGATGCTCGATCGCTGGGAAGCGCAGGCGGGCAAGGATGAGGGCGACATCCAGTATCGCATTCTCAAGGACGTGCCGTCTCCTAATCCTGGCCAGCGCGAGACCACGCTCCAGCACGGGTATGATCCAGGGCGCAGCGCCGCAGTCGAGCTGCTGCACGGGACGCAAGCGGACGAGATCGCACTGATCCAAGCCCGTGGGCTCAAACCGACGGGAGCAACACGCGATACGATCGTGAGTCGCATCGCAGTCTCGCTCAAGCTGCTCGATCGTTCGGCGGCCGACGCAAAACGGTTCGGGCTCAATTTTGAGCCGGCACGAACGCGGCTTCAAGAGCGGCTCGACATACTTAAGTCGCTAGTGGACCCGCGCCTCGCCCACCGTTGGGATGCGGAGTCGGCGGGGCAGCTTGCGATTCTCCAGCGCGCGATGATCGGGCTCCGGGTCGCAGCGACTTATCACGCGGCGATGGAGAAGCAAGCTCCGCCACAACAGACTGTCGGCCCGCCTTCAACATACTCGTTTTTCGTCACCCCGGTGATCGAGCTAGGGAGGACGTACGTCGAAGTGGCTCAGATCTCCGAGCTTGTGGTCACCGCTCAGCAGAAGCTCGGGGAAGGGGATGACCGTGCGAAGCGGCTTCCTCTCGATTTCGCCGAAGCCCGCCTCCGCATGATGCGCCAGACGCTCGCGCACGCGGCGATAGACAAGCTCCACCCGGAGCAGCGTTACAGCCCCACCGCCCTCGAGACAAAGGGCATCGCCGGTTTGAGCCGTGAGGAGATGCGCCTGAGTCATCAGATCGCTGCGGTCCGCGAGCAGCTTGCGATCGATCCCGACGCTGCGGTCAGTAAGTTGAACGCTCTCGGGGTGGAGTTTGACAAGCTCCAGCTCGGTGTTCAGCTCACCGGGATCGTCGAACACCTCTGGGAGCTGTTTTCCACAACGCTTGAAGGATACTCTGGCAGTAGTGGGCTTGGAGCTATTTTCAACAGCGGTGACTACAAGGTGGAGATGTCGCGCATCCTGCTTTGGCTCAAGCGGTGGGAGCGACTACTCCAGAGCTATCGCGAGGGAAAGTCCGACAGCACCCAGTTCAAGAAGGAGCTGAAGGAGATCGGCGAGAATCCCGAGTGGAAGAAGCTCTTCGAGAGCGTGCTCTCGCGTCTCCGGGATCTTAAGCAGCGGGAGGCCTGGATCAACTTCGGCGCCAAGATCGCGGCGCTTGTCGCTATCGCGCTTGTGACCGCGGGGGTGGGAGCCTTGGCCGAAGGCGCAGGGCTCGGGTTCTGGGCGACAGCAGGACTCGAAGCATTCTCCTTCACCGCGCTGACTCTCCCGTTTGAAGAGAAGGCGAGCGTCCAAGGTTTCTTCCTCCACCTGTTCCAGAATTGGGCCACTTTCGGCCTCGTTAAGGGAGCTATGGCCCTCTACGAGGCGGCCGTCGGCGAAAAGTTTGCCCGGACACTCCTCGGCAAGGGCATCGGCGGCGTGGCGAGTTTTGCGACCGCAACTACCACTATGATCGTGCAAGCAGAGATCGAGAGTCTGGCTCGCCGCAATCGATCGCTCACGGCTAGTGAGATCAAATGGATAACAGGCGAGAGCACGGCAGTCACGTTCGCAACCATCCTTGCAGCGCGCTACGCCAGACCTTTCCTCACCGAGTTGCGTATCCACGGCGAAGCATTCCATGTCGAGATCGAGACGATCAACGCGATGCGCACGGAGAATGCGGCGCTCGCGAAGATCGTCAAAGAGACGAAGAGCCTCTCGCTCGCCAAGAAGCTCGCGGAGGCTGATGGGAAGCAGGCTGATATCGAGGGTGAAGTGCTGCATAAACTCTCGCGCGATGGAGCCGAATCGAAAGATCGTGACGGGCGGCCGTTGTCGCCCGAGCAACGACAGGCGGTCGCCGACCTCACGAAGGCCAAGGCGGGCGAGCCGTCACCATTGGCGGCCGCCATGTCGGAGCAAGCCGGTGTGGCGCGTGCGCGGATGCTGGTCGACATGGAGTCGGCTGGGCCGGATCTTTTCCTGGCAGAGCCGGGCAAAGACATCATTGACATCGCCAAGCGCTTCCACG
>JAGFND010000080.1 GCA_021409285.1 Candidatus Methanoperedens sp.
AGTATGTATTCCGCTTTCATGAGCAAAGATGTTTTTTCCAACAACTGATTTGTTGCGCGGCACTCTGATCCCGATCTCATTTTCAATATATCGGGCAAATTCAGTGATCGATGTAAGGTCATACTTCTGGAACCCTTCAATGCGCTGTATGAGGAACAGTACTACTTTCTCAAGCTCAGCATTTCCTGCGCGTTCACCAATTCCAAGGAACGTGAGGCTTGACCAGTTCGCTCCGTACCAGTATCCTGCTAACGAGCACGCCACTGACAACCCGAAATCATCATGCACATGCGTCTCGATATTCTTCGTCCCGATCTCGCGAAGACGCCGTGTTATGTGGGGAATGCCATATGGTTCATCCACTTCAGGGAATGGCAGTCCAAAACCAACAGTATCGCACAGGCGTATTATGCAGTCCGGGTCAATCTCCAGAAGTTTCTGGATAAGCGGAAAAACAAATCCCTCATTATCAGCTCGCGTCATATCTTCAATATGAGCACGCGTTTTCAGTCCATGATCAACAGCATACTGCAGAGCATCAGTATATTTTTTTTCAGCTTCTTCCCTGCTCTTCAATCCCATCTTATCAATGACATGAGAATCAGAAACCGACATCAATATCCCTGTTTCTTTGATCCCGTCCATGGAAAGCACAAAATCAATATCCTTGGGATTTGCCCGCGCCCATCCGGTGACTTCAGGAAATTGATAACCTCTATCAAGCATCTCTCTGGCAGCTTCCCTGTCTCTTTCATTATAAAGAAATGTTTCAAGCTTCTCTATACCTATCTTATGAAGATATTCATATATCTCTACCTTATTCTTTTTCTTCATCACTATCCCGGGCATTTGAGAACCATCGCGGATAGTGCTGTCACTTATGAATATTTCCTGCCCTAATGGAAGCTTTATCTTCGGTAAATCTTCGTATGACATGTATACTTTCATCTGGGGACACATAGTTATGAGTATTTATATTACTTGTGGTTTCAGAAACTCAAACCGTTTTTATTTCAAATCCTTCAAACATCTTTCTCATCAATACATCCTGGCACGAACCAAAGCCTGGTGTTGCAATTTTCTTTCCGTTCAGATCGTCTATGCTGTCAACATCCGAACCGGCTTTCACAACAAGAGATGTACCTCCGGAATTCACAGCACTGACAATATGTATCCTTCCATTACTGTTCATCCTGTATCTTAGAACCGGCGTGGTGCCAAGGGTCGCCGCGTCTATTTCACGGTGTTCGAAAGCATTGGTGATCGCCAGCCTGCTCCTGTATTTCAGGAACTGGAGATTTTTTTCAGGAACAAGTCCGATCTCTTCAAAGTAGCCTTCCTTTTGTGCAACATAGATCGCAAGATAATGGATATTGCCATCAATGTATGCAAATCTTAGACTTCCGTTAACATGTGGCGGCTTATAATCTGGAGATCCCTCAAATCCCTTAATTATATCTCTATAATATTTCTCATCGATTCAAGGCTTTTCTTGAATCCTCCCGCATTATTCAGGATCTCATAACCCTTTTTGGTTTCTGCAATAACAGGGAATTCAATAAAGATCGTATTATTGATAGCCGCCGAGACTGCATTCTTATCAAGTCCTGAAAATTCAGATCCATATTTCAGTGCTTTTTCATGGTTTTTCGGATCATTGATGAACCTTGTCCCTTTAACCTGTACCCACACAAGAGCTCTTATAATATCCTCATCTTTTAGATCCTCGGATACAGTGAGGACGCATGATGGGTGGTCAGTCCAGATATCTTTCGAATTCACCAGATATTTTCCATAACCCGAATCTATGGCCTTTGCCGGATATGGTTCCCATGAGATGAAACCCTGAATGGAACCATTTATCAGGGCTGTTGACATCTCATCCGCTGTCATTGAAACCACATATATCGATTTTGGGTTCTGGGATTTCTCATATACACCAATAATCGCAAGTGACATGATCACACAGATCAAGATATTTTTCAGTTCTTTATTTGCAATGACAAGCTCACGATTCTTCTCCTCAAGGTCTTTATCTGCAACTTCGATCCTGGCTTCAAGTTTTTCTCTTGCATCAAGGAGTTCTTTTGCTATTTGATTGAAAATTACTGTCAATTTTCCGATCTCGTTTTTTGAAGATATGGGTATTGGCTTAAAATTCCCCGCAGGAAGACCGATGGCGCCATCTGCCAGGGATTTTATAGGTTTTGTAAGTCTTCTTGAAATTACGATAGCAAGAAGAACAACGCCCAGGACTGCCAGAAGAGATATTGTTACAGTCAATCTATAAAGAGCATTTACCCGTGCATTGCTGTGATCGTATGATATGTAAACAACTGCTGACAGCGGTATTACTGAAATGAGCAAAAAAAAAAACAATTAGTTCTGACCGAATGCCCAATTTTTCCCCTTTTTTTTTGCTCTGGTTATTTCAATCGTCTCAGCATACTATTAATACGTGCTTTCAACTCGCTGAGATTGAAGGGTTTTGTTACGTAATCATCGGCACCGATCTCAAAACCTTCAAGTTTATCTCTTATCTCATCTTTTGCTGTTAGCATTATTATCGGGATATGCTCTGTAAGAGATTCTTTCTTAAGGCGGCTGCAAACCTCATAACCATCCATTCCTGGCATCATGAGATCAAGTAAGATCAAATCCGGGAATTCGGTCTTTGCCAGTTCAATTGCTTTCGGGCCATCATGAGCTTCGATAACATTGTAATTGCTTGCTTCAAGAGAAATCTTTAAAGGGAGAAGCGTATCCATCTCATCATCAACTATCAGAATTTTATTTCGTGAATCAGATAAAGCCTGGACCCTTCGCACGACTTCAACTTCGGTTATTCCGAGTTTTCTGGATATCTCCAGAGGGGAAATATTCTCTTCACTTTTTATCAATTCAAAGATTTTATGATCGGTAGCATCTTTGTTCATTTCTTATCACTGGAATTATTCATCATAGTTTTTAGATCGGTGTGAACTTTAAGCAAGTATTTTGTAATATCACTATCCTGATTCAGACTGAATATTCTTATCTGCTTGCCAAGTGATTTTTCTTTGATGATCTTTTGTTCAATAAGCGGTTCAATAACCCTCGAAACAGAAGAATGAGAAAGCCCGGTTTCATATGCAATTCCGGATAGATATGTATCATTATCTTTATTGCTGAGCAAATATTCAAGAACAGTCAATTGAGCTGTTTTTCCGAATATTCTGTCAAGAAAAGAGGAAGTAACCATGTAATCATTAAATTACTTCATTGGATATATATCTTATCTTTTTTTTATCAGATATGAATTTAAATAAGGTGAATCTAACCATAAATATTAAATACTATAAAGTATATCATAAAGCTTGGCGATTAATAGTTAATTCGCCGGCACGAACAAAATTAATGGCGGTGGTATTCGTGTGTTTTATTGGCAGGTTGGGGTGGATGGGGAATAAATAATTAAATCAGTATTCCCATAATTGAGAATATGATACTTCTAACGGGTTCCACTGGTTTCATTGGAGGAAATGTCCTCAGATCTCTCTCCGAAAGAAAGGTCCCGATAAGATGCCTTTCCAGGAATCCGCAAAGTTCTGCAAATCCTGATATATTTTATGTCACGGGTGATGTCCTTGATTATGATTCGCTTGTTCGTGTAACGGCCGGTGTAGATATTGTCTATTATCTTATCCATATGATGGGAAAACAGAAAGAGCAGCAGAAATTTAATATACTCGACAGGCTTGCCGCAAATAATATGATCAGGGCGTGCAGGGTGAATAAAGTCAGGAGAATAATTCACCTCACAGGCATGAGTGATCCGGATGAAATACTCTCCCACCACCTTGCAAGCAGGAAAGAAGTGGAAGAAATTATCAGAAAAAGCGGTATAGACTATACGATATTCAGGGCTTCTGTCATAATCGGAAGAGGCGGTGGAGCTTTTGAGGTTCTTGATACTGTGGTAAGAAAATTTCCAGTGATCCCGATTCTTGATTGGGAAAACACAAGAGTTCAGCCCATTTACATCGATGATGTGATACATTATCTTGTCGGGTGTCTTGATAAAATTGAGACAATTAATCAAAGCTACGACATCGGCTGTCCTGATATTATGACATACAGGGAACTGATGGAGCAGTATGCAAAGGCGGTCGGGTTAAAACGACTCTTCGTAAGAGTCCACGGATCGTGGCACTGGATATCCGGACGGGTTCTGGGACAACTTGCCCCGGTAGATCCAAATGTGGTTTACTGGCTAATTGAATCACTTCGGAACAATATGGTATGTGAACCCAATGACCTGAAAAAGATATTTGGGTTTGAGCCGATCTCATTTGAAGAAAGCATAAGGAAACTGGTATAGTATCAAGAAAAAAATAAGTACAGGTTGATGAATTAGATATAATGTTAAAGACTTTTTCCCCAACAAAATGAATGCTCCCGCTATCTCACTTTTAAATTTAATATGGCCTGTTCTATTGATGATGCTTTTCCCAAAAAAAATACCAAGCAAAAGTACTCCCAGCCATGGTATCATAGGAAAGTAGTCGAATGTGGTAAAGTTTTCAGGCATGAAACCTAACCATAAAAGATAAACAAAACTGAATTCTTTCATTTGCAGGTAAATGCCTGATAATATAATCAAGATCCCGGCTATTAAATTAAGTTTATCATACTTGATAAAAATCGGCATAAGAAAAGAGCTTATTGCAAAAAAATGCAATATACCAAAATATACTGTTCCATCAGGTACGAACATCTTCGTAAATATGGTAATAAATGCCGCAAAAATAAGCAGTTTTACTCCCCTAAATAAATATCTTCTGCTAAAATTTTCCCTATCGTTTTCAAAACTGGCATGAGCCGTAGAACCCGACAAAAAAATAAAAATCGAGGCTATGATTAAGGGAAATAACCTGTAAAATAAATCAGGTTGTATGTCGATCAATCCGAAATAACGCAATGTGACAGAATAATTAAAAATTACCATAAATACAATATCCACTCCTTTGATAAAATCTATTGATTGAACCCTCTTCTGACACCTATCGAGTGATGAACTTTCACTTAACATTATAACTCTAAAACTCTGATGATTATGGGAGATGTTTATATTATAGTTGACTCCTAATATGGCACATCATAAGGTACTGGCTATAATATGAAGGATGAAAACAATGATTTCTCTGCTTATAGATGAAAAAATTCATGATATATTTAGAGATTGCTGTGAAAAGTTAGAAATCGATAGATTTATAAAAAATATGGAAGATCTTGTTATTTATGATATGACCGACGGGACAAGAACATCTACCAAATTTGAAGGATCAGATGCCTATTTCGACGGTGGTCTATTTGTTATGAGATTTGTTCATTTTCTAAAAGTGCTGGGAGCAAAAAATAGCTACATTAATGTCATCCATGAGGGACATAAGAATAGAGTAAATTATGAGGATATATACGAAGGTATGCGCCGACATGTTGAAATGTACAGGAAATTCTCTATAATGGACAAAGTTAGGTTAAGGTTCGTAGGTAAACATGATGTATGTATCAACCCGAAGTATACATCTTACGATTTGAGAAAAGATATTAAAGACCTGGAAGATGCAAGTGAGAAATACTCTGAGCATACTGTACATTTCATGGTCAACTATTCTACCAGGTGGGCGGCAGAAGAAGGAAAAGAGTTTTTTTCGACACTTCCTGAGGTAAACGTAATTCTCAGGCATGCCAAAGGATATGTAAACGGTGACATGTGGTTATATGGAAAACTGGATAACAATAGCTTTGTCTATGCCCAGAATGGTTCATCTGACGTTAACTGGAGCGACAGGCAGATAATTATGCTTATCGCTCTTTGCCTTAGAAGCATGATGCAAAATAAAGGAACCCATATGTCTAAGAAATATGAAGGGGACGAAAAGGATGTTGTCAGGCAAAAGAGGGAAATCGAGCTTTCGTTTATCCATAAATCCTTTTACGAAAATTCAATAGAAACAAAATTGAAAAAGAGAGTTGTTATTTTTAGCTCATATGGCCCGGAAATTTATGAGTTTTGATTTATCCTCATTTTAAACTTTAAAAATAGTTCCTGCTATGAAAGCGAATATAGCAGTCAACATCGCAAATTTGAGCATCCTTCTTGCCAAATTAGCATTATTGAAAATTAGAGGTATTGAGGCTATAAATAATAAATCAGCTATTGAAACTACCAATAAATATTCCCAGCCAAATTGATGAAGAGGATAATATGGTAATGGACTTATTAAAACTGCCAAAAGGATAAATATCGCTGCAACAACACCAGCTTTCTTTACTCCGATTTTCATCGGCAACGTCACTCTATCTTTATCTCCTTTAATGTCCTCGATATCTTTCACAATCTCACGTCCAACAATAGATAAAAATACTGAAATTGCGATTAATCCAGTAATAATGTTTTTACCTACTATAATGCCACCAAATATAAACGCAAGCGCTGTCTGAGTACCTATTATCAAGTTACCTATAATTTTTTCATGTTTATATTTCTTTTCATACGCAATCTGAGATGTGAAGGCAATAACGACTATCAAAAGCGCACTATATCCAACCCTTGAACTTAAGAAAAGAGAGAGCAGAAACGAAATAACAAAAATGAATATTGAAAAACGTAAAACATGTTTCGGTTTCAATTTCCCCGATGGAATTGGCCTGTCTGGATGGTTAATTTTATCATTCTCGTAATCAAAGTAATCATTTATTGAGTTACCTGCGATTCCAAATAGGAATGCAACAGTAAAACCAAGAAAAATAGGAAGCGCATATCCATCTAAATTGCTTCCAGCTTCTATTAAAGCCGAAGCTAACACAACCAGCCCGATCATCAAAGATGTCAGGGGTCTGCCAAGGGATATATATGGGTTCATTCACCCATCAACAGCTTCTATGTTCCTTTGCCCTTTATTTCCTTAGATTTTGGCCTAAGATGGGTATACCCACATTTTCGGCATCTGTTCGCACGCAGTGAATTGCGCGCATTGCATTTCATGCAAATATTCATGTGTAAAAGTATTTTTTCCGCTTCCGGGAATCTTGCCATAATAATTTACCTCTGGTGGACTGCTTAGTATATTGTCATCAGACTTAATCCTTTCCTCAGTATGAGCTTTTCCTCTCTTCAACCTGCCGGACTATCTGGGGATAATTGCCAAAGACAGATGCAAGATCAATTGTGGATACAACATCAACGACACCAACGGCTGCAATTGCTTTCCCATCGTTATCATATATGGGAGTGACAACCACCGGTATTCCTTTATAGGCGCCCCTGTCCGGGGTCTTATGTATCACACAATTTTTCGATAAAGCCTCTTCAAGTACAGGCCCGGTATAGTTTTTATCAACGATCTTTCCATTTTCAAGTCTCACACCTTTTTTATTCTTGCTTCGCATTGTGACGGGAAGAGACAGAAGTTCGTGCACCATCGTTGCGAACGGTAGAACTTCCTCGCTCCCGGAATCCTCAGATAATCGCAAAATAGACATATTATACTCCATTCAAAGATATGCGTCAATGTTATAATATTTTTTCCCTGACTTCCCCGTCAGGTTCTATCTCTTCAAATATCTGTCCTTCAAATGAATAAACCTTTGCGCCTGAAAGCCATGCATCAGGCATAAGACCTGCTTTCATACAAGTCTGGCCCAGGAACTCAGCGGCGTCAAAACCATGTTCCACGGCTACCTGTGGAAGAAGAAGACCCGAATTCCGCCCCGAGGAGACAATCAATCCATCCCTTCCTATCACTATTTTTTCTGGCAGGTCTTTTGGCTTTGATTCGATCAACGTTGGGACCGTGAGCACTGTGACCTCAATAATAATTTCATCCAGCTCTTCAAGTTTAATCGGATAAAATCTGGGATCTTCTCGTGCTGCATTTATCGCAGAAGCTATTATCGCTTCCCCCAGAGGAAGGACAGGATAAGGTCTTCCTATACACCCTCTCAATTCCTTTTTCTCAGTATTCAGGGTCACAAAAACGCCGCGTTTTTCGGTAAATACATGCGGTAAATTCTCTGAAGTAATCTTTTTCTTATTTTTAAGGCATCCTTCAATGCCTTTCCTTGCCAGCCTCACTGCCAGTTTTCCCTCTTGTTCTGTAAGCATGGGATTGAAATCGAGCGACCTACATCATCATACCGGGAGGCATACCTCCCATTCCACCCATGCCACCGCATGGCCCTCCCTGACCACATGCCTGTCCTTCTGAACCGCCGCCTGTAGAGGCAAGCACATCATCTATTCTCAATATCATAATCGCTGCTTCAGTGGCCGAGCTTATTGCCTGAGTCTTCACCCGGAGGGGTTCGATAACTCCCCTCTCCCACATATTTTCGACTTTTCCTTCGAAAACGTTCAACCCCGAGTCTGTGTCTCCATTCTCGTGAGCCCTCCGAAGCGCTGTTATCATATCGATAGGATCAAGGCCCGCGTTTTCTGCAAGTGTTTTCGGGATGATCTCAAGAGCTTCTGCGAACTTTCTGACCGTAAGCTGATCCCTTCCTGAGAGCGTGGATGCATATTCCATTAATTTCATTGAAAGTTCAACCTCAGGAGAGCCTGCGCCAGCTACCAGTTTCTCATCCTCTATCGCAACACCGACTGCTCTTAAAGCGTCTTCAAGGGCGCGTTCCGTACTGTCAAGAACATGCTCTGTTCCGCCCCGGATGAGTATTGAGACGGCTTTGGGATTGCTGCACTCTCTTATGTAAAGCGTCTTATTCCCACCGGTTCCTGTGATCTCCACAATCCCTGCGCTTCCGATATCCAGTGAGCTAAAATCATCAATACTTGTGATAAGATTCGCTCCAATGGCCATGGCCACTTTCTCAATGTCCTTTTTCTCAACACGTTCGAAAGCAAGGATATTGGCTTTTGCCAGATAATACTGGGCGAGATCCTCAATTCCAAGCTGGCAAAGAACTACGTTTGCTCCAGATGCCACGATCCTGTCCACAATGTCCTTGACGATCTGCTCTTCCTGATCAAGATATTTTGAAAATTCACCTGCCGTTGATATCTTGATATCTGCGTCAAGTTCCATTTTGCTGAACTCAATAGGTCTTGTAATCAGTGCGATTTTTGCATCTTTCACTTTGTCCGGCATGCCATCATGCACCTTATTTTTGTTAAGAACAATGCCCTTTATCAATTCACAATCATCGATGCTATGACCCACTTTTTTTTCGATCTTGATATTATCAATGTCAACTACTTTCTTTCCACCCTCTTCATCCACAACTGACCTGATCGCTTCCACCGTAATCCGCGCAAGTTTTTCTTTCGATCCTTCAGTGCCTTTTCCTGTCATTGCTGTCCTAGCGATGTTCAAAAGCGCTTCCTCATCATTCTCTGTGATCGTATGAGTTATGTCTTTCAGGAGGTCGACAGCTTTTTCCGCTGCTATCCTGTAGCCGTGGCAGATAGTGGTCGCATGAACATTCTGATCGAGCAATATCTCCGCGCGCTCAAGTAGTTCACCAGTGAGCACAGCAACCGTTGTGGTTCCATCCCCCACCTCATCGTCCTGGGTCTTTGCGACTTCGACCAGCATTTTTGCAGCAGGATGTTCGATGTCCATTTCTTTGAGGATCGTGACGCCGTCATTTGTTATTGTGATGTCGCCGCCTCCAACAAGCATCTTGTCCATGCCTTTTGGCCCAAGTGTAGTCCTTACTGCTGCCGCAACCGCTTTTACGGCCATTATATTGTTGTTCCGGGCTTCTTTTCCGCGATTTCTTTCAGTTCCTTCTCTTAGAATTATGATGGGCTGTCCGCCAAGTTGTGCTGCCATGAAAATTCTCCTCCAGATATTATTTATAAGTATTTTAGATTTTTGCAAATCAATGTTTGAGGTTCTATATAAGAATATCGAGAGTTATTGTGCCTCCATTTAGAACATCCTTTTCACTTACTTTGATTTGCTTTGTGACATTTTCTGCTGTTACATTATAGGCTCCCGTTGGCCCTGTGTCAAATTGGGTTTCCTTGAAAATTGGACCCTCTGTCGAATATGGAACGGTAAATTGGAACGTTCCATCAGATAGAGTTGTTTGAGAATATTGAATGGTTCTTCCAATGTTGGTTTTTATCGTATTTGAAAGAGTGATTGTTGCATTTGGCCGTGACCTCCCGGTTATCTTTGCACCCTTTACATATTCAAAAACTTTAACAAGACCGGAATTCTCTATTGGAATATGCCCTCCATATAGAGTATTGTAAATATATTTATACTGCTGTTCCGCATATCCTCCTTCTGTATTTGGATTTAGGGGAGACTCATGCACCAATCTATAGTTCTTTAAGCTATTGCCATCAAAAATATGGAGCTTCGCTTCCATATTATCGTAATACTTCGAGGAAGGTACAACCTGCGGTCCCTGGTCTGTCTGTACCTGAACACGGTAGCCAGAGTCTTCATTCCAGATTCCAAATACATCCATTATGCCATATGCCATATAACCATCGCTCACAATATACCTTGCTCCGGGTTTCCCATTGATACCAAGATCATCCAATACACCAGAAGCTTCCTCCTCACTCTTTGCTGTTAAGAACGTAGAAGCACCGGGTCCGTGTTCTGTTCCTCCTCCAATGCCAAACTGGAATGGATTTGCATTGGGTATCCTGTGAGCCCAATATGTGATGATATGGCCGTAGTCCCACCAGCTCATTACTCCGTACGCCGTCTCAGGATAGGGATATGTACCATTTTTGGGTTGATCATAAATTGCAAGATAATCCACGCCTGGATCTGGCGTATTATTTCTCATCCAGGTCATGGTCTCAAGCCATTCAGAAAAACCTCCTCCGGATGGCTCTCCGCCGCCATATCTGGATATCGGCTGCTGGCCATTTTCACCTATGACTGTGGCAACCACGCTCGGATATGCAAAGAACAGCACCAGCATCGCAGCAATGACCATGGATAAGTGGGACTTACCAATTCTTTTTTTATCAATCCTCCACTTCCATCCACCCCATTTCAATATTGCTTCACAGACGTGTCCTCCTGCATATCCTGCCAGCAGGGCCGCGTTAATGGCAAAGTAATATGCCCATCTGTTCTGCCCAAACATCGCAAGAAGCATGACAGCGGTCCATATAAGGAACAAAAGCTCTGCTGGTCTCTGTTTCTTTATGACGTTGTAGCCTGTGACAACCAGTACAGCAATTATCAACAACAGCACGGCATCATCACTTTTCAGAGGTCCGACAATAGGGAAATTGCTCCACAACATACCCGACCTTTCTAATATCGAAGATGCTTCAGCAATTGTGTTGGCACCACCTGTATGCACCTCGAAGATCAGTCTGGGAGTATAAACAATTGCATTGAACATGCCCGGAAGGATGATTTTCATCACAAGCATGCCAAGCACGAAGAAGCCGCCCAGTGAAATGGGATAATAATATGGTTCATATCCTCTTTTCTTTATCTCCGCAGAAATGGCGCTTAATGATAATGTTAGTATAATGCTGCCAAGAGGGACTGTAACATGGAGCCAGGAATATCTATCTGCCGCAAAACCCCTGCCCGGATCAAAGTAGGGCAGCACAAATATTAGATCGACGAGAAACATAGGTATGGCGGCAATGGCGATATAATCTGTTGACGTCCCACGGATATCATCGATAATGTACTGCATGATAACAAATATCAAAATTATCATGGCAAAAAAAGGTGCTCCCGGCCAGCTGAGCTGGTAGCTCGCAAGCATTACGCCGGCTAATATTGATAATAGCACTGACTTATCCTTTAGATTTATCCCTGAAAATCTTATCTTTCTTTCTTTCCCGGATATTAATTCATATATGAAAAAGACCATTGTTAGACTTCTGAAAAAAACCTCAGCGACATGAATATCTGTAAAAACCAGCGTTGAAAGAGAGAGAAAATGACAAGGAAGA
>JAGFND010000081.1 GCA_021409285.1 Candidatus Methanoperedens sp.
GGTGCAGAAGTCATAGGCGCTACCATGAACAAGACAGGCATGATAAAATTCACAGCTACGAAAGTTGGATCTGACACTGCACTTGCCCAGATCATTAAACTTGTAGAAGACGCCCAGACGCAGAAGGCACCGATTCAGAAACTTGCTGACATCGTTGCAGGGCATTTCATACTTGCAGTGCATGTGCTTGCTCTGCTTACCTTCTTTTTCTGGTTCTTTATAGGATTTGAAAAATTCAACGTGCCTTCAACATTCGGGATGGGAATGGTTTCCCCTTTTCTTTTCTCACTCCTGATATCCATAACAGTGCTCATTATCTCCTGCCCCTGTGCCGTGGGGCTGGCCACGCCCATCGCTATAATGGTGGGCACAGGCATAGGCGCCGAGAATGGAATTCTCATCAAGGGCGGTGAAGTGCTTGAGAAAGCACAGAAGCTTGATACTATCGTTTTCGATAAGACCGGGACACTTACAAAAGGTGAGCCAGCACTCACTGATGTGATAGCTGTAAAGGGTACTGAGAATGAAATACTGAAACTTGCAGCAATAGCAGAAAAAGGGTCTGAACATCCTCTTGGTGAAGCCATACTCAAAGGAGCAACAGCCAGAGGTATCGATGTGCCGGATGCACAGAGTTTCAATGCAATACCAGGACGCGGCGTAGAGGTAAAATATGGCGGCAAGAAAGTGCTTATAGGAACGCGTAAGCTTATGTCAGAAAACGGTATGGATGTCAGTCCGCTCGCAGGAAAACTGGAAGAACTCGAACATAATGGAAGGACTGCAATGTTCGTGGCAGAGAATAACGAAATAGCCGGTATAATAGCTGTTGCCGATACCCTGAAGGAAAATTCAAGGGAAGCTGTAACAAAACTACATAAAATGGGCTTTTCGGTTGCAATGATAACGGGAGATAACAAAAAGACTGCAGAAGCTATAGCAAAACAGGTAGGGATCGACAGAGTATTGTCAGAAGTACTTCCTGAAGATAAGGCTTCTGAAATAAAGAAACTCCAGGCCGAAGGCAGGAAAGTAGCGATGGTTGGCGATGGTATTAACGACGCTCCGGCGCTCACTCAATCGGATGTGGGTATTGCAATAGGAAGCGGCACCGATGTGGCGATTGAATCTGCACAAATTGTTCTCATAAAGAATGATGTGCGGGATGTTGCAAAAGCAATTCGACTGAGCAAACTAACACTTGGCAAAATAAAACAAAACCTTTTCTGGGCTTTTTTCTATAACTCGGTGGGAATACCCATAGCTATGGGCATCCTGTATCCTTTCACCAATCCCCCTTATCTTATCAATCCGGCGCTTGCTGCTGCGGCGATGGCTGCAAGTTCGGTTACGGTCACTATGAATACGCTTCTTATGAAGCGCATAAAATTACAGGAGTGAATTATGGACAAAAAACCCGGGGTTTACAGTCTGGCTGCAAGTATCGCAACTTCTATTGTTATTGTATTACTTTTCTACATCCTTGCCGCTGGCAGAGTGAGCACAAACCCTGATATGTACAGACCCATAGATATGTATGCGGGAATGGTGTATGTATTCGTGCTTTCTATGATAGTGTCGGCATCGATATGGCCGGGGATCATTGAGAAAAAGTTGAAGGGATAATATTTTGTTTTAAAGAAAAAAAAAAGAAACACAAAATATTTATTTAATCTCTGTGTTTCTTATTCTCTGATGTGGATTTTTCTTAGTGCGCCCGCGCAGCCATGGGTATCGAGTACATCCAGAGTGCTATAATACCGAACATCAATATCAATACGATATAAGGCAGCACGGATGACCTCGAATTGGGGTTATTAGTGGATATCTTATATGCTGTATATATGGCGCCCAGGACTCCAAGTATCGAGAGAATATACTGGATAACCTGTATCGTGGGCATGTTCAATATCGACAGGTCTCCTGTGAAACCTTCACCGAGGAAATGCCTGGCATTATGCGCAAGGTGTATTCCAAGTCCCAGCAGAATAAGAGCATATCCATAACGAATAAAGCCGGAAAGAGTCGTTTCTGTGAAATCCTTCGATATAGCATTCAATTCTGCTGCCTGATCTGATATCAGATCGGAATTAGAAGTTTTTCCTGGAATTATGCTTGAAACAAAAACTTTTTATGGAATTTAAGGCAAGGATAACCGCCTATGTTTTCAGTAGTAATATTCCTGTGGTATCTGAAAAGTTACCAGAACTTCCACCAGGGTTTTTTCTCAGCCATCCCTGCGGGTCCACTTTTCATGTATTTTTCAGGCTCAGAGTCGAATGCTTTTTTGCATCCGGGTGCACAGAAATAGTAGGCCTTTCCTTTATATTCGGATTTATACTGTGCTGTTTTCTCATCTACCTGCATTCCACAAATTGGGTCTATCTGCATATATTTGTTACGGTGTAAGTTAAGTCCCTTAAACTTTTAAATACAGGCATACACATATTCCTTCTATGAAAAATTCAGAGCTAAGTACATGTTTCCAGTGCGGCACATGTCATGCTAGCTGCCCATCGGGAAGATACACAAGCCTCAACATAAGAAAAATAGTCCGGGATTCTGTAAAAAAAGATGTCTCGGATGCGAATGAACTCTGGATGTGCACAACGTGTTTCAACTGCCAGGAGCGATGTCCGCGCGGAATAAAGATCACTGATGCTGTACTGACTTTAAGAAGCGAAGCGGCGCGGAAAGGAAAGATACTTCCGGCCCACAGGAAAGTCTGCAAATTCCTTATAGAAACTGGGCATTCAATTCCGATAGATGAAGTTCATATTACCATCAGAGAAAAAATAGGGCTTGGATCACCGGAAACTGTCTATAAATATCCAACCGGTCTTAAGGAAATAAAGATACTTCTTAGATCGACCGGGTTCGATGAGTTGATAAAAGAATGAAAGATATTTCTTTGTTTCTGGGATGCCTCATCCCGAACCGTTATCCTGGTATTGAAAAGGCAACAAAGCTCATACTTGAGAGACTCGGCATTAAATGGAGTGAGCTTAAAGAAGCTTCATGCTGCCCTGCTCCAGGAATCTTTCGTTCCTTTGACAAGATAACATGGCTCACAATTGCATCAAGGAACCTTGTCATTGCTGAAGAAAAAAATACTGATATACTGACAATATGCAATGGTTGTTTCAGTTCACTCATGGATGCCAATTGCATTCTTAAGAACGATAGCCACATAAGAAATGACGTCAACGCCCATCTTAAAAAAATAAATAAGGAATTCATTGGCACTATTGAGGTAAGGCATATAATTGAATTCCTTTATAAAGAAATCGGCCCCCATGATCTGAGCAAGTTCATCGAAAAACCTCTTGAGATCAATGTAGCTGTGCATTATGGATGTCATCTTCTTAAACCAACAAAAGAGAGAAAACTTGGAGGTTTTGAATGTCCAGTGTTTTTCGATGAACTCGTGGAGGCAACAGGGGCAAAAAGCGTTCAGTATGAAAGTAAGACAAGCTGTTGCGGGGCAGGCGGTGGCGTACGGTCAGCAATGCTTGAAACATCATATAAAATGACTGAATATAAGCTTGAGCGGATCAAAAAAGCAGGAGTTGATTGCATTGTGGATGCATGTCCTTTCTGTCACCTGCAATATGATTCTGGACAGGTGGAGCTTGCAAGATCAGGCGCAGTCTATGATATACCGGTTGTCCATTACACACAATTGCTCGGCCTGGCTCTTGGATATTCTCCAGAAGATGTCGGTCTGCACCTTAATAAGATAAAGAGCAAACCTTTTTTAGAAAAGATCGCCCGGACACAAAAAACGTCTCACGTCGCTTATTTGAAATAATAATTAGTAGTGAGCAGATTGGGGTTGGATGGTGGTATAAAAAAAGACCTTTTTCTGCCCACTGTAGGCATATTTAAACTAACTTCATATTTAAAGCTTACGCATCTTCAGAGTAATTCCAGCATCGCCCTTAATTCATCCACCCTGTACTGCCCCGGCGCTGCTAACGTTTCAACATACCCGTATGTCAGGACTGAGCCATAGACTGGCGCAATAACACGTGAATGTCTGCCAAGTTCGCCCATCGCGATGGTGCATACAGCACCTTTTGCGTGCAGTGTAACATCAAGTAACCTCAAAACATCATCAAGGGAATTTGGAGTAACTGCAAGTTTGGCGATGTCCGCTCCTGCAGTTAATGCTTCATTCAATATCTCCTTCATAACATCTGTTCCAGGAGTCTTTTTAAAATCATGTGAAGAGATCAAAATAGTCTTTCCTCTTCTTTTTGCTTCCTCTACGACCTCATTTCTCTCATCTGCACATAATTCAATATCTACAGCGTCAGCCAGATGTATTAATGAGATCAATTTACTGATTCGTTCTTCTTCGTTTTTTATCCATGCACCCCCTTCTGCTTTCATCCGGTTTGTTACAATTATGGGAAGACCGATCGTTCTTAAATCTTCAAGAATTTGAATAGCATCATCATTAAGAAGGTCGATCCGCAGTTCAAGGAGATCAGCCCCCAGTTGTTTAGCTTTTTTTGCCGTGCTAACTGGATTTTCTCCTATTACGGCTGCTATGGATTTGTTAAGGTCAATGCTGCCAATACGCACCATACCGTAATCATTGTCATCGTGAAAGATAAGGTTTATGAAACTGATCCTGCATTTCTCAATTACATGAAGTAAGTATTTTATACCATTGATACATCAGGAGCGGAAAAAGCAGGAATAATTATGAGCATTGAAAACGGAGATTTTATTAGGCTTTCATTCAGTGGAAAAACAGATGAAGGACGTGTTTATGATACCACGGATGAAGAGATCGCAAAGGCCAATGGCATATATAATGAAAAAGGAAAATATGGCGGAGATGTCATCATTGTTGGTGCAGGACATGTTATCAAAGGATTGGATGAAGCCTTAATAGGCAAAGAAGCAGGTGATAGCGGTAGCGTAACCGTTCCACCTGAAAAAGCCTTTGGTCAAAGGAATCCTGAACTTATTGAAACCATACCCATCACACAGTTTAAAGAAAAGCCACAGGTCGGGATGCCAGTGGAGGTCGATAACCGTCCTGGAATGGTAATAAGGGTAATTGGACGAATGGCGCAGGTTGACTTTAACAGGTTCCTTGCAGGGCAGACCGTGACCTATGATTATGTGATAAAAGAGAAAATAGAAGACAGGGAAGGTAAAATCCAGGGTTTATTCGGGCTTTATATCGGAAAGGAATTACCAATACAGATAAATGATGATATATTGACCGTGGAGCTTGACCAGACAATGACCTTCAATCAGAGATGGCTCATGACAAAAAGACAAATTGCAAATGAGATCATCAACAATACGGATATCAAAGAAGTAGTTTATATCGAGAAATATAATAAAGACATCCTTTCACCAGAAAAAACCAGTTGAACCCAAAATTATTTGCGGGTTTCCGGGATCTTGTCAAGAACTATATCTATCCTTCTGGCAATATCCTGCGGGATTCCCATAATGACCTCATCGTCGCCATACATGCTGTGTTTTCTTGAACCTTTGCAGCCAGGCGATAATACAAATTTCCCCTGCAATGGTGAAACCGTACAGTCGCTGCATATTGAAGCTATACCTCCACTCTTTAATTCAACATGATTTCCATTCCAGTAGGCATATGCCTGGATTAGCCTCATGGCACGTTCAGGGGTAAGGAAAAGAATAAGGACATCAAAATCTTCACCTGAATATGGTGCTATCTTTATTGATTTTTCTCTTTTTGACAGCCTGCTGAGGGAAGAAACTGCAGATTCCGCAGCCTTTCTGTTTCTATATCTTGAGGAATTATAATAGTAATCTGACGGATTTGCATCCGAATCCCCAAGAACGAAAGCTCCTACCGGACATCGCTGGTTTCTTATAATGAAAGACTCGCCAAATCTTGCTTTCTGGATCAATTCACAATATAAATGAGGTGATTCATCACCGTTTTCATCCGAAAATATCACGGTGACTGGTCTGCCTTTAGACATAATATGCGGGATATTGCGGAGCATGATTTATTTTCCTTCTCAACTTTACGTTGGACCCTATTTTTGTATTCATGTATTTTCAATGGCTTTCATGAACCTCTCTTTGATTTCTTTTGCCAGAAGCGGGATTTCCCTGCATTTCATGTTATAAGGCCTTGCAATGACATGAATGAACGTCACTTTTTCAAGTATCGCCTTTTTCAGTTCATCTTTCGAATGCGCTTTTATAGTTTTCTGGATCCCGCTGGCCCTTGCCAGAAGTTCAAGGTCGATCTGCCTTGATGTGGCGGTTTCCTGATTCCCAGTTGATCCATAAGCTGCGTTATCGATTGCAATGACCGTCAAGTTGTCCTGATCCAGAGTTCCTATCCCGATCAATGCATTCGGGTTCATTAACAGGCTTCCATCACCATCGATCACATATACATGCCTTTTTTGAACCATCGCCAGCCCCAATCCGATAGATGAAACAAGCCCCATCGACCCGGTCATATAGAAATTTAGTTCCCTGTCCCTTATTTCATATAATTCCTTTGCCGGGATGCCAAGATTTGCGATTATAATATCATCATCTATTAGAGATGCTATAACTTCTATTGCTTCATATCTTGTCATAATTGGCTTTCTTATTTCTGATCTTACATCCAATCCGGAGATACGTGAAGTTATTTCAACAGGCTCCGGCACATCGCACAAAGATCCTTCCCATACAACAGGAGAGATAAGCACGATATGAGGACGGGTATTTTCGAACGAATCCTTTATCGCAGGATCTATATTTTGCAGTTCAACTCTTGAATTTATGATCGTGAATTCAATGCCGGAGGCTTTCATTATCGATGGAAGCTTTTTGCCAAACTGCCGCTGGGCCTCGATCGTTTCTTTATAAACACCGCGCCAGCTTGCAAGTATCGGTAACGGGAGCCCGTATGTCAGATTGAGCGATAAAAGAGCATTCAGCATATTTCCAACCCCCGTGCTCTGGATGATCATGACAGGTTTTCCACCTCCAAGATATAATCCTGTGCATATCCCAACACCGTTCTCTTCCCGTGTCAGAGGGATGGTTCTTAGATTCTGGCTTATCAGTTGAAGCAGGGCCTTGATCCTGTCGCAGGGCAGTGTGGCCGCAAAATCTATTCCGTTTCCCTTCAGTATCTCAATGACTTTTATTTCTGGGGTGTGTGTGTTCATTGGGTATTATATCTTCCAGCGGAACAACCGCATTTTCGGCATAAGCAGCCGGCTCTACTTTGAAAAGGGTGAAATCTTCTTCCAGTCGCTTCACTCCCCCGCCTGTAATATTCAATACGACATATTCCTTTGCATTTATTTTATGGTTATTTACCGCATCAATCAAGGATGCCACTGCAACAGCAGCGGGCGGGAAGATATCAATACCTTCAATTCGCTCAAATAATTCCTGTGCTGTTTTTGTCTCATTATTCGAAATACCGTACATCGTTCCTTTTGTTGAGGAGATTGCATCATATACTCCTCCAATAACGGAATACGGAGGTTCTCTGTTTGAGAGAATATCAGCATACATCTCATGTATTTGTTTTTTCGGATCTGGCATATCGAGGTCCTTGATGATGTCCCGTCTACCTGCTTTCCAGGCATGGTACATGGGCGCAAATGGCAGGTTCTGGGATAGATGAAGCTCCGGGAGTTTCATACCGAATCTACCATCCCCCAGCAGCCGGATCGATGCTTCCCATGCCGCGATACCTCCTGTTCCACTGCCGATCGCCTGGAAATAATGATCAGGCAATCGCTTCGAATGAAAGGCCGCATCAACCATAACGGTTCCCATTCCATCTCTTCGCGCAACATTTCTCGCCCCGCCTTCAGCCATCATGCCAGGAAGTGATGCTATACGTTCTGCAAGATGGATGGAATCTGTATAATCGCAATTCGCACCCATTTTTATAAGATGCACTGAATCCGGAACTTCTTCAGGAAGCCACATCCGTGATATCCCGCTTGACGGTACCACAATGTACACTTTCACGCCTGTCAGTGCTGAGACATGTGAAAAAGCGCGCGCCGTATTTCCGGCCGATGCAAGCACAAGCGAGCGACCGGAATTTTTTTCCCTCTGTATCGTTGGAAATGCTTCGAGTTCCTTGAAGCTGCATGTTTTTATGAACGCTCCACGCTCAGGCCAGTAGCCGTTGAAAGAAATGAACAGGTTTTTCAATCCAAGTTCAGCCGCCAGTTCGGTGCTTTTATAAGTGATAGGCCCGGAATCCTGGGTAATGATATCGTTTATGGGAAGCCAGTCATGGAATTTCCCTATCCCGGGAACATCTTTCAAATCAAGATGCTTACTTCTATAATTAGTTCTAAGAAGCGCAGCATCTGTCTGGCATTTCAGACGGTCGTCAAAATATATGCTATTGCAGCCTGTACAGACAAGTGAGTATTTGGAATTTTCGGGTATCGATATGGTACCATGAGTGTCAGAAATGTTCCTGCTATATGCCATTTTGCTTTCTATCATAATTAATGGTTTGATTTAGGACAGTATTTATGTCTTTCCCTTTTTGAATTATTTTTTTCCTTAAAAGGATATTAGGGAATCATCGAAATACATTTGTCCACAATTAATATGATCTCCTTGCGTTAGTTTTATTGTTATTAAAAAACAAACTGAGCCTAATAAGAGCATTTGATCCAGACACTTTTTAGACACTTTTATTCAGGTCAAAATATGGTACTCGCATGGGGCATTACTGGCGCAGGACATTTCTTGCGAGAGAGTTTTGAAACTTTTGAAAAGATAAAAAAAATGGATCCCGGTCTTAAGATAACCGCCTTTGTATCACTGGCAGCAGAAGAAGTGATCAGGATGTATGGATTGAATGCCAGGCTTTCAAAAATTTCCAATGGCAAATACCTAGAAGAGATCTTCTATGAATGGGAGCAGGGCGGAAGTTATCCGAAAACAGGCAGGTTAACGCTTGGAAGATATGATGCCTTGATAGTAACACCTGCAACCTCCAATACAACTGCTAAGATTGCTTACGGTATTGCAGATACACTTGTTACAAATGCTGTCGCACAGGCAGTAAAAGGCAGCGTGCCGGTTTATATAGTACCGGTAGATATCAAAGGTACAATTGAATCTAGAATGCCATACTTTATCGACAGAGAAATATGCCGGAAATGTGAGATTTGCCCGCCTCAAGGTGAATGCCCGGAAAATGCGATATCAGACCAGGTAGATCTTTTAAAATGCGATGGATGCGGAAGGTGCGTGAAACTGTGCAGTTATGGAGCTATCAGAGGAGGTTTGACAAGACTTAAAGTAAGGGATGTAGATTCAAAGAATGTCAGCATATTGCGTGAGCTTGAAGGAATTACTATTCTTGAACATCCAAAAGAGATCTTTAATATCACAATTTAATTGGATGATGAAAAAATAGAAGTACTAAAGAATATACAAAGGAGTAGAGGTTTTATATTGTTCCCCAATAAAAAGGTTCAGACATTAACAGGTAAACGCGTGCAGGTTGAGATGAAAGGAGATAAACACATGCTTGAGGGAAAGCTCGAGAGTGCTGATGATAATCTGAATCTGCATCTGGTTGAGACGTTTGAGATCATAGATGGAGTGAAGTCACGCTCACTTGGTTCGGTAGTATTAAGAGGAAATAACATAATTCTACTATGCCCTGTAGGGGAGTAGAATGGAACTTGAAGATAAGATATTGAAATTAATTAAATCCAGAAAAAAAGGCATATTGCAGAATGAACTCTGGAAAAAAGCGGAAATTGACCGTCGCAAATGTTCACGGATCCTTGAAAAGCTGGAAAAAGAAGGAAAAATTGTCCGTGAAGAAGAAACAGATAAAAGTGTGAGAACCTATCGTATAAAATCTGTTGAGATAAAGGAAAAGAAGGCTAAGGATTTCAAGTTATTGATGGTTAGAGAATTATTCGACCCCTGTACAGGCTGCTCCATTGAATGTGTTCCCGAACATTGCATTATGCTTAAGGATTGGGTTTTTGGTCTCATTGATATAGAATTATAATTGAGCCCAGGGTTAAAGCGATACACGGAATAATTCCGCATCAATTTTTTCAATTCTGAATTTTATATCCATAAACTGTTCTGCGACCCAGATATTTGTTCTTGTGTGACCGGTAATTTTCCTTGTTGTGAATGTCCCTCCTCCGGCAAGCGCTATATAGGGTATAAGCTGGTCAGAAAGATATTCATCGACCCCTGCCCCTGAAATCATATCTAAAAGTATAGCCTCTGCTGCTTCACTTCCCACGATCTCTGCTTTTTTTCCAGGTTCTCCGGGAGAACATCCGCCCATAGCCCCGCACCATAAGGTAATACCGCATCCTGTTGATAAGAAATCATTTCGTTCGATCGCGATCTTACTTTCATAACCTTTTTCGCGTAATTTCATGGCAGCTGATGCTGCCTGTCTTTGTGTAACATGCAAAGGCAAACGTGATGAGTGTGATCTCCCTTCAATTATCCTGCAAGTATTACATTCAAACTTCGTTTTTTTCAAAATTGATCGGTCAAGGATGGCTTCAATACAACCATCACCTCTTGGATAATAACCCCGCCTTAAAAGTCTTATATCATATCCATAGCCCATCGTAAAAAGTGCAGGAAGTGTGACGAATCGGAGGTAATCAATGGATGGGGACCATTTGACATCCGTTCCTCCAAGAATCCTCAATTTCAGGGTCGCACAGAGTCCAAAGGGCATCAAACACTGCATCAGAAGTGTTATACTACCTGCTGTCCCTATATCGATCTCATATGTACCGCCTTTTATTTTGCCCGGGGAAAAACTAAGATGAGTGGATCGGAGGGAACATCCGTTGATTTTTGCATCGCATATCAATGCTGCGTTTTCTACGGCTTTCACATGCTGCGCTGAAAGTCCGGGTTTTGGCCTGTTCCTCCGGATGTTCTCTATTTCAACAGGTTTTCCTGTGACTGCTGATAAGGCAACAGACGTCCTTAATATCTGGCCGCCACCTTCACCATAAGACCCGTCGAGTTTCATTATTTGTTATTCAATTTTCTAAATTATGAAGGTTTGGGATAATCAGAGGAGAATATAAGAATCTATGAGCAGGTGGGGAGTGGTGTGGTGGTTAGTAAAAAAGTTTGCCAACCTGCTCATTAATTATAATTATAATCATCATAGCACATATACTTTTTGGATGAAAAAAAAAAGATATTGCAATTTCCTGACCAAAATTTATAAATGCCAGTAATATCATACAAATAAAATGGAGAGTAAACCGGGTGATCATTATCCAACTCTACGTGGTAATCTCGTAAGTTTAGAATGATATAGAAACACCAAACACAGGTCAAACTGTGTGCGGAATAACTATGGAATTCGTTCCCGCCCGGGCTTGTATCCTTTCTAAGTAATCAGACCTTTATGATTTTCGTGCACGGCACGAAGGTTGAAGGCCAGGTCGCGATCGAGATGGAGGATATTTAATATATAAAAAAAATTATATATGAATGTACAACTATATATGTGAAGGTGACTGTTAATACATAATCCGATATGTTAAGGTTGTGGGGTTGTGATGAGAGCCTGGCAGCAATATGGACTACTTGGGTTCAGGATAAAATAAATTGGTTGTGTCTAATCTTCGGCTAAAATTCTCCTCTGACTGAGCTAATCTTGACCTCTGTCCTAATAAATATTAGGTTTTCTGATTTCATGATTATATTCTTAAATTCTTCATAATTTTCTTCCGAGCAATATCTGAC
>JAGFND010000082.1 GCA_021409285.1 Candidatus Methanoperedens sp.
TGGAATACTTTCACACCGCTCAGGAAAAATATATAAATACAGGAGTGCTTTATTAGAGAAAGGTGGCTGGTTATGATAGCTTGAATACAGGTATTGGAACATATGGTGTAAAGCCCGCCGATGGGGGGAGTATGAGGATGAGGGGCCGGGGGGCGCGGGCTGGAGGGTGATGGTAAGTGATTGAGGCGATAAGAACACTTGGAATTCTGAAAATGATTGATCGATTTGAAGGCGATTTTAATCCTGATGCATTGAAATCTGTTGACGTATACATTGATCAAAGGAAAAAAGCCATTGAACGTGGGGTTTATGCACAACTTCAATTTGAACAGATAAAAGATGAACAAATTGGAATCTTTTCAATAGACCGCGAAAAAATTACATTTAGAATAGAATCTGTAGCCGATGATAATTGGAAATACTTGTTCTTGAAAACTCCACCTAAGGGAACATACATTACCCCCACTTGGAAAGAAACTCCATCAGATTCTAACACACCAAAGCCTAAAAAATCCAAACTCTTATCAACAATTGATTCTGTTATAAAGCAATCAAAAGAAAATAATGCTGAATGGTTACAAAATGTAGTTAAAATATACACTTCCAATAAAGTCGAAATCGGAGAGTTAGATAAAGATGGAAATTTAGAAAAGAAGACATTTCTTGAAACTGTAAGATGGGCAGCAGATATAAAGAAAATCAAAATTTTTTCTGTAAAGATAAATGGAAAATACAATGCTGAAATAAAGGAAATTCTTGATTTGGCATTGGCGAACAAGCCTAGAATAAACTACCAAACAGAAAAAGCTAAATCTTTTAATTTGCCCGGTATTAAGTGTAGCTTGTGTAATAAAGAAGGGGATTTATTTTCAAATGTTCTTTCACGAGATGGAGTCGGAATAAATATTGCAAATGTAGATAAACCAGGTTTTTTTCCTGGCGTTGAAACTGAAAATGCCGGAAAAGCTTTTCCAATTTGTGCTCCGTGTGCAGAAGCATTATATGTTGCCAAATTTCATGTTTTCAAGGAACTTATTCAAAATATTTCTGGACACCAAGCTTTAATCATCCCTCATTTAGTAGAAAGTGAAGATACAAAAGAGGGATTGGAAATTATTGCTTCTTTAAAGTTGTTGAAACGTGATGTAAGGGGTGCAAAAGATACTGAGAGAATTATTATAAAAGAATTATCTGAGAATAAGTCCATCGCTACTGTAACTTTTATTTTTGGAGAAGTTGCCGGTCAGAGTGTGCAAAATATAAGAAAAGTTATACCGAGTGTTCTACCATCAAGACTTTCCCAGATTTCAAAGACAATAGATAATATAAATGAAATCAACGATAATTATACAGATGAACATCCATGGAAATCAAAATATCCTCCATTAAATGGTACCCTTAAAATATTAAAAAATGTTCTTGGCAATCCCAAATATTCAGATCGAAAATCTACAGGGGGAAGAAAACCATTTACATCTTCCACAGTTGATACCCTTGACATCATAAGTGCAATATTTCTTAAAAGAAAATATCCATTGAATGATTTATTGTCTGAATTTTCATCGAAATTATCATATGATTTCTTAGGTGCTTTATCTAATGATGACAAAAATATGCCAATTTATTCGATTCAAGATAATGTCCGAAATATGGTGTACTTGCTTTCATTCTTAGAGAAATTAGAGGTGATAAAAATGAATCCAGGAGATAACTTTGTTAGTAAATATCTTGAAGGGCATAAAGGCTTAAAACCTTTAAATGATTTCTTCAGCACAGAATCTAAGGGACTCGATACAAAAGAGAAACAGTATGCATTTTTAGTAGGGCTGTTATTTGGAAAGTTAGTAAATGTTCAACAGGCAAGAGGGGTTTCCGCCAATGCTTTGAAGTGGCTGAAGGGACTTCAATTGAGCCAGCAAGATTTGATGGATATCTTCGTTAAGACACGGAGCAAATTGGATGACTATAGCACCCCTAAAAGTGCTTGGTCAGATGAAATGAAAGGTGTGTCGGAAGCAATTGCCGCGCTCGGAGTTGACATTTCCAAGTGGGACATCAGCCGAAAAGAAATTCCTTATTATCTCTGTCTTGGTCAAAGCCTATCAGGGTATTATCTGCCAAGTAAAAGTAACGCTAATCAAACCGACGAAAAAAAAGGAGGTATTTAAAATGAGTGATTGTATTAAGAATAGGAACGAATTTCTTTTCCTATACGATATTAAGAATGGAAATCCAAATGGGGATCCTGACGAGAATAGACCACGTATTGATGATGTAACCAAAAGATGTTACGTAACAGATGTGCGGTTGAAGAGGTTTGTAAGAGATTATATAATACAAACACAAACCGAAGGAGAAGATTCGATATTGGTTACTAAATTAGGATCTAAAACAGTAAACCTAACAGATAGAGTCATAGATCGCCTTAAAAATACGGATAAAAAGAAAATAGAGGGTGAGGCCTTAATGAATACTCTATTAGAGAACTTTGTGGATCTAAGAATGTTTGGAAGTCCTCTTGCTTTTAAAGGTGCTCCTGATGAGTGGGGAGAAACCAGCAAAATTACCGGACCTATTCAGATTAATTTTGGTGAGACCCTTCATCAAGTGGAAGAAGTAACTTTTCATGGCACAAGTATATTCAGATCGAAAGGTGAAGCAGAACAATCCGAGCAGAAGCAAGGTACTTTTACAACCTATTATGCTATTCCTTATGGGCTTATCGCATTTCACGGTGTAGCTAACGAAAATGCAGCAAAGACAACGAAGCTTAGTGAAGATGATTTTAAAAAATTTAAAATTTCGCTATGGAGAAGTGTAAGGGAAACATCAGCCCATACTCGTACAAAACGTGATCAACAGCCGAGGCTGCTTTTAAACATTGTTTATAAAGAGAACATTGAGATTGAAGAAAATGGGGAAAAGAAAAAGGTTCCAACCGAATACCACATCGGTGCTTTAGAGGATAAAATAATACTAAAACCAACAACAGAAATTAAAGAAGATATAAATATCAGAAAAATTGGAGACTATACTCTTGATTTTAGCAAATTGATAAATGCCCTGAAGAAAGCTAAAGATAAAATAGAGCGGGTAGAGTATTGCCTTTCTCCAGAATTTGCAGAACTTTACGGAGATTATTTAATCTCAGCAATAACTGCGATAGACGATAAGATAAAGATTGAAAATCTTAACATAGATTATCTAAAATGATGGGATGGGTTGGTATGGCATCAATTCCAATCATTGTTTTTAGATACTGCGGAAAGTATGGTCATTTTCGTAGACCCTACAGTAATGTGTCATCTTTTTCTTATCCATTTCCACCAAGAACGGCAATCGCAGGACTATTAGGCGCTATTCTTGGTGTGAAAAAAGAAAAGGTTTCTGAAACTTTTGCTGAAAATAAATTAAAAGTTGGCATTGCTATCGAGGATGAAATCAAAACAATTACTCATGTAACTAATTTCAGGCAAGATGGCCCCGGAGATATAAATTATTCCATTAAAATTCCGAAAAAAACTAAGATTCCAAAAGAATTAAAGAGACCTCCTGAATCGAATATGGCAACTCAAATACCAATGGAACTTTTGAGGAAGCCAACATATCTCCTTTATGTTAGTTTAAAATTTTCTATGGATGAGTTAATATCCAGAATCAAAACAGAGAGATCAGTTTATACACCTTGCATGGGTTTGTCAGAGTTTCTTGCTGATTTGAAATATGTATCTGAGGGAACTGCTGACCCATTGCCTTTGGAACCAAAAGAAAGAGAAATATCAACTGTAATTAGAAAAGAAGATTGTTCTTTGTTGATTGATAGAATTAAACCGGAAAATGGAGATAATATTATAGAATTGAAGGTTCCGCATCTTGGAACACCTGATAGAACCTTCACTTACAAAAATTATCTGTTAAATATGGTTCCCAAACCACTACCTGTTAGTATGAGAGGTCAGTCTTATCAATTTGAAGACAAAGTAATTACTTTTCTGTGAGGGGTTGATTTGGAATATAGTTTAATATCACATTCCTTGCGTACTCCTCTAAGATTATACGACCATCTCAATCAGGTAACTAAAGCCAGTAAATATCTTATCTCTCAAAAAAATCTCTGTTTCAATGGGATTTCAAAAAATCAGATAGAAGAGATGATTATTCTAATTACGGCATGCCATGATTTTGGTAAAAGTACATCCTTCTTTCAGGAATATATAAAAAGCAAAATAAATGGAAATAAATATGTGGGAACCGAAAAAGAAAAATCACATTCACTCCTATCAGCGTTTTTTGGATGGAATATGGCAGAAAAATGGGTCTTAAAAAATCCTCAGCTTGATGAGCGCTGGAAATCATTTCTGCCATTTGCAGTATTTATAGGAATCGAGGGACATCATGGCGAGTATAAAAGTATAGATGAAATATTAAAGAATACAAATCTGGATTTATTGAAAAAACAAATTGAAAATGTGAATCAAGAGATATATAATTATGAAATTTTTAATGTTAAACTTTCTGAGGGAGAAGATATCGATATTAATGTGCTTGAATCGATATATGGCAAGCTCATGAAACTATCTAGAAAATATAAAAGAATGGAGCTTGATTATCAAATCGAACAAAGGATTTTAGCACTTCTATTATATTCTATTCTCTTAGAATCTGATAAAGCATATCTTGCATCGGACAACCCAGAACAATACGAAAGAGATCCCATTAATATTTCAGATGATCTTGTAGATATATACCTAAAAGGGTTAGAAAAAAATAGATCAATAGACGATGAACGCAATAAAGCTTATAAAGAAACTATTGAATGTGTAAATGCATTCCCATTAAACGAACGTATACACTCGATTACATTACCAACCGGTCTTGGAAAAACCTTATTATCTGCATCTTGGACCTTAAAACTTAGAAACAGAATTGAAGAAGAACAAGGTTTTACTCCGAAAATTATTGTATCGCTCCCTTTTTTATCGATCATAGAACAAACAGATAAAAATTATAAAGACTTTTTAGGTGATATTTATGAAAAACACAAAGAGCGGCTATATATGCCAAGGTATTCGATAGCGGATTTTGAATATAAAGATGGGATAGACAATGAAGAAAGAAGCGATAATTCAGTAGATTTTTTCTTGAATATATGGAATTCTGAAATTATTGTCACCACCTTTGATCAATTGCTTTATTCACTCTTTTCATTAAAATCAAAACATCTTATGCGTTTTCATAATCTATTCAACTCGATAATTATCTTTGATGAGATTCAATCTCTGCCGTCTGATCTATGGAAACCTTTTGAGTGTTTCTTTAAGAAGCTGTCTGAAGTCGGTAACACTCATGTTTTGTTAATGTCGGCTACACAACCAGGATTTTTCTCTTGTGCTGTTGAAAAGGTGCCAAATCATGAAGATTATTTTAAAAATCGCAAGAGAACGAAAATCTATATAAAACCTGAAAAAAAACCAATCGAAACTTTTGTAGAAGAATTACCTTGTTTTTTTAATAAATATTCTGATAAATCATTAATGATAGTTCTAAACACAAGAAATTCAAGTAAATTTGTTTACAAAAAAGTAAAAAACATGATAGAGAATAAAATAATATCTGAAAGACCCACTATCTATCTATCATCTCTTGTAGCGCCTTCTCAAAGAAGTGAGCGGATTTTAAAGATTAAAGATTACATTAAAAATGGAAACAATCCGATTGTTATAACTACTCAATGTATTGAAGCAGGGGTTGATATTGATATTGACTACATAGTTCGTGACTGGGCACCTTTAGATTCTATTTTTCAGGTATGCGGTCGATGCAATCGTAACGGAGAAAAAAAAGAAGGTTTGGTCGAAATTATAAAACTTGAATCCGAAAAAAAGCTATTTTCAGAAATGGTTTACGATGATATTCTTTTGGATTGTACTGCCTTTAGTATTTCAGGAAATTTAGAAATTTCAGAAGAAGATTTTTATCAATTTGGTTCACGTTATTTTGAATCGATAAGGGGACTATTGGGGCAATCAAAGAAAGTTGTAAAGGCTTATGCGGATTATAGTTACGAGTATAATGAAAAACCAGTTAATATCAAGAGATTGTTAAGAGGCGATGAGCATCAAGAGCACTTCATAATATCGTCTTTAGATATAAAATTACCAGATGATATTAAAGAGGCACTTTCCAAGGAAGATAGATGGGAGAGACGATATGCTGTGAAAAAGCTCAGTAAACGCATAGCTGCAAATTCTGTAAGCGTAAGATATGAAAAATGGATGCCATACAAACCAGAAGATTTAGAAATAAATAAAAAAATCGGCTACTTTAGAATTTTAGATGAAAAGTTCTATAATAAAGATGATGTGGGACTCGATGTTGATTTAAAAAATCTAAGAAGTGGTATTATTTTTGAATAAAACTATGAACAAATTCCTAAAACCCCCCACCCTCTATATCACCTGCCCCATCATCGGTAGTGCGCCAAGACTTCGCTGCTTCTTCACCACCCAATTCACCGAATACTCCCTGCTCCCCCCGCCCAGCTCCGATAGGCTCATCTATCACGACCCTCCGGCGCAGTACAAAACGATAGACGGCGTGCCCATGGTCATAGGCATCAACCACAGCGCTGAAATTTCAAAACAGATTTATGATAAATACTATGTAATAAAACATGGAGACCATGAAAATTAATATGCGTTCATGCGTACATCTGCAGTTTAGATATCGAATCGCCAAATAATTCTATACACCAAGGTAAACAAAATTAGTAACCAAAGTGCATTAAAATATGAACCTCAAAACCTTCACCCTCACCCTCGCCTCCACCCGCCCAATCATCGGCAGCGCGCCAGAGCTGCGCGGCTTCTTCGCAACCCGATTCACCGAATACTCCCTCCTCCACCAGCACAGCGCCGACAGGCTCATCTACAGCTATCCCCTGGTGCAATACAAGATGATAGACGGCGCGCCCATGGTCACAGGCATTAACGACGGCGCCGAAGTTTTAAAACAGGTTTATGATAAATACGATGAAATAAAGCTCGGCGAGGAGGTTTATGAGATTGTGGAGAAGGGCATCTCAGTGAAGAATCAGGAGTTCGGACTGTCGGATAAGATACACTTCTATGAGTTTGCCACGCCATGGCTTGCGCTCAACCAGGAGAATTACATCAGGTATTGTGGACTGAAGAACCGTGAGGAAAGGCAGGAGTTCCTCAGAAAAACGCTTATCGGGAACCTGCTATCTATGTCGAAATCGCTGGATTATCAGGTGCCTGGTGAGATAAAGTGCGATGTTGATGTAAATATCAGGAAAAGCAGGTTAAAAGACGTAAACGTGATGACCTTCATCGGAGGATTCTGTACCAACTTCCTCATACCTGATTATCTTGGCATCGGGAAATCGGTTTCAAGGGGGTTCGGTGCTGTTATCAGAATTAATGATTTAAAATGAACTTTAATAATATATACCAAAGTTAACAAATATGATAACTACAATGCATATAAACAAGCAATTTCTTGGCAAAGAATCCTATCCTAAAATAACTATAAAAACATTTACTATTACCCCCACCCCCTCTCCTCGCTTCCCCCCGGGCGCGGTGTACGGGGACAGGCGGCGGAAGGAGCATACGGAGAAACGATATGATTAGACAAACTTATCAACGAATTAACAAATCTGCGTTAACCTGCGTTTATCTGCGGTTTGTTTTAAACTATATTTTGCTTCCTCTTTTCTCTATGAAACCTGTGCCTGCAAGCGATAGCGCCAGATTTTTAACACAGTTAAATGATATATTTTTTAAAATTAACTATAGGAGGAGATATGAAAATCAATATTCAAATAATTATTGTTTTTCCCAGTTTTCGAGATTTTGTTTGAATAGAACACGGATGACACAGATCAGACGGATTTTCACGGATCCGTGTGCATCCGTGTCATCCGCGCAATCTGTGTTCTATCGTAGGATTCCTCACCCAATCTTATACACCAAAGTAAACAAAACCGATAACTTTGGCGCATTAAAATATAAAGAAGAAATTTTAGTACCGATATATGAACAACCATCGATTACCAGAAAAACCCCGCCAAAGGCGGCGCCTCACCGGGGTACGGGGTCGCAACCCCGGCGCCGCCCTGATGCAGACAAAAAATGATAAACAACATGAAATATAAATTGCCCCCTGAAAACCTAACGATCTTCCTGAAAAAGGAATTTGAATTCATAAAAGATGATGTGCAGGGCATTTTACTTTATGGTTCGCATGCAAGACAGGACGCAGATGAACGCTCGGACATCGACATCTGTCTCATTAAGCCCGGGAATAATGGAATTCTGAGACGGATTTTTCAAAAGGTCGGAAGCAAATATGACATTAAGATATTCGAAGATCTGCCTCTGTATATCAAGATGGAAATAATCGAAAACTACAGAATAATATATGGGGATGAGCCTTCGATCTCTTATTATTTTTATCATTTCAGAAAAAATTGGGAAGATATGAGATACAGGGTAAACAGCAACAGGTTCAAAACAGTAAATGATATGATCATTACAAGGAGGAAATGGCTTGAAGCAAGAGGACAGATACCTTTCAAAGATTGAAAGATTCACCGAAGAAGAGGAATTCATTTCAACCCATGTGATCGAAAATGATGTTACAGAGCGTGCTTTGCTATATTCGCTTCAGGTTTCTATTGAAATTTCGATGGATATAGTCGCCATGAAAATACGGGACATGGGCATGAAGGTAGATGATGACGCAACAAATATTGAAAAGATTACTGACAAAGGATTAATATCACAGGTAGAAGCCGATTTCTTAAAAGAGATGAACGGTGTGAGGAACTTTGTTGTTCACAGATATAACCGGCTTGATATGAACATAGTAAACGAAGCTCTTTCAAGGATAGACGAACTAAAAGGTATAATCATGAAAGTGGCAGAGTATTGACATGCAGCTTGTAATAAACACGCGCGGCGCGTATCTCAAAAAAGAAAAGAACTGCTTTCTTGTAAAGAATGACGACAGGAGCTTTGAAGTCTCAGCAGACAAGGTTGACAGCATCCTTATAACCACATCTGCAACGATAAGCACAGACGCTATTGAATTTGCAGTTGAGAACAATATCGACATTGTTTTCCTTGATTTCCATGGTAATCCATTCGGACGGGTCTGGCATTCAAAGCTTGGAAGCACAACACTTATCCGGCGCCGCCAGCTTGAAGCTGAGGCGAATCTGATCGGATTCAACCTCGCAAGAGGCTGGATCGTATATAAGCTGGATAATCAGCTTGATTTCCTCAAAGACCTGAAAAAGAACCGTCCTGATGACAATATACTCTCCCCGCATATTGCTAAGATCACTGATTTGAAAGAAAACCTGTTGGGCATGAAAGGCTCGCTCGATGAGAAGCGCGGCTCGATAATGGGAACTGAAGGCATGGCCTCACTTACCTATTTTGATGCGCTGAACAGTATCATGCCGGATGCATGGAAATTCAACGGCAGAAGCCGCGACCCGGCGCAGGATGCTTTCAACTGCCTGCTCAATTATGGATATGGGGTGCTTTATTCGCAGGTCGAAAAGGCCTGCATCATTGCCGGACTTGACCCTTACATGGGCTTTCTGCATACGGATAATTACAATAAGAAAAGCTTTGTATTTGATCTCATCGAGATATTCAGGATACATATCGACAGGACAGTTATTAACCTTTTCTCAAAAAAACAGGTGAATGAAGGGCTTTTCGATAAGATACCGGGCGGGCTGTACCTGAATAAGGATGGAAAAGCGGTTTTGATTTCGGCCGTAAATGAGACGCTTGACAAAGAGATGGATTATAACGGGCGCAATGTGAAGGTAAGGAATATAATACAGATGGAATGTCACAGCATAGCGAACAGCTTGATAAAATAAAGGTAATATAAATGACAATGGTCTGGGTCGTATACGATATTACGGATAACACCACTCGCAAGAATATCGCCCGCATCTGCCTTGATAAAGGGCTTTACAGGGTTCAGAAAAGTGTTTTCCTGGGCAGCCTGAATACTAATGAGAGGGATTCTCTTGCTCTTGAATGTGAAGATGAGATCGACCCTGCTGTTGACTCTGTTTATGTTTTTCCGATGGATGATGAGTCTTTCAGGAAAGTCAAACTGCTCGGACAGGCTTTTGATAAGGAGCTTGTGAGCGATGAATTGCTCACAAAATTCTTTTGAGGTATTATGAGCGCGGGAGATACAATAATCACTATTTCAGATGTGCTTGAGTATCTTTTCTGCCCGCGTTTTATCTATTTCATGCACTGCCTTGATATCCCGCAGCATGAAGGATCGAGGTTCAAAGTTATAAAAGGCAGGGAAGTTCATGAGGAGAAGCGGTTAACCAATACGGAATATCTCAGGAAGAAGTTAGGAGTTGTCAGAAAAGAATTGAATGTCTTCATTGCATCAAAACAAAACCATATCAAAGGGATAGTTGATGAGGTGCTTTTTCTTGAGGACGGAACTGCAGCGCCGTTTGAATATAAGTTCGCAGAGTTCAAGGATACGATTTTCCAGACATATAAATTCCAGCTTGTGCTTCATGCCATTATGATCAAAGAGAACTATAAGATGGATGTGAAAAAGGGATTTATTTGTTTTACAAGAAGCAATAATCACATCGAAGAACTTGTTTTCACTGAAAAGGACTTCAAGAAGGGTATTGAAATAGTTGAGGATATTCTAAATATCATAGACAGAGGTTTTTATCCAGGCAAGTCCAGATATAAGAATAAGTGCATAGACTGCTGCTACAGCAACATCTGCACCTGATTTTCTTATCCTTATAAACCATTCTATAATTTTGAAGCAAGAATTTTGAGCGCAAAATCTAAGTCATTATAGAGCATATTTTCTCCTGAATAGCCAGAAATCTGTGCTATTCGAGAGGCACATCCATTAAAACAAGGATTGAAACATTCTATATGCGGCCGCTTTAAGATCGTAGAGTACTATTCGAGAGGCACATCCATTAAAACAAGGATTGAAACTAGCAAGCCCTGCCAGATCCTGATCCGATAGATAAATTCGAGAGGCACATCCATTAAAACAAGGATTGAAACATTGAAATTAACGCAAGTTCAGTAAGAACTAAGGAATTCGAGAGGCACATCCATTAAAACAAGGATTGAAACAATAAAATTCCTTTCCTGCCGCTTCCAGTACCAGTTTTAATTCGAGAGGCACATCCATTAAAACAAGGATTGAAACCTTGAAGCGTCCAGAGATGCCACCAAGATTGCTATTATTCGAGAGGCACATCCATTAAAAAAAGGATTGAAACTCTCGTAAAAATGGTATCCAGACACAATTATCTATCATTCGAGAGGCACATCCATTAAAACAAGGATTGAAACTTACCTACAGAGATACCAGGACAACATATCCAAGATGATTCGAGAGGCACATCCATTAAAACAAGGATTGAAACCGCTATTAACA
>JAGFND010000083.1 GCA_021409285.1 Candidatus Methanoperedens sp.
GGCACGAGTACTCCACTGGTGAACAACATCACAAGTGCAGTGCTGCTTGACACGTCGGGCAATATCCTCGTGACGGCAACATTACCGGACAACATGACTGCGCAGTTCAGCCTGAGCGGTATAAGTCTGGGCGACTACTTCATAAAAGTCAATAATCATACAGGCGCTCTCGTGCCCACTCGCATCGACAGCACCACATCTGATATCAACCAGACCGTGGGATTAAGGCTGCGAAATAGCGTCATCGGCAACATTTCAAATCCGGCGTACAGGATCAAATCATACCCATCGGAGATTGCCAGCAGTCATCCGGTTGTGAATTATGCCACAGGCTTGAATGAATCAAAGTTTGCCTTCGTAATAGTTTCAGGCAGTATCAGCAAGATCGAGGTGCGTGTGCTCAATACTTCGGAAGAATTGAGCAATTTCTCGACCAGTCTTACTACCCACGACGGTCAGTCGGTTTCGTTCCAGACATGGATTCTTGGAGACATAAGAGATCCAGTTACCGGAGCATTCACAGGTAACCACGGACATCTCGGCAATAGCACCGTTAACAGCAGCTGCATTGGATGCCACCCCAGCCTTGACCAAAAACCAGCTACCTTCCCGCCTATCACGGGTAACTCAGGCTGGTGCTTCAGGTGCCACTATGGATCTGGCGGCCCGGGTCAAGGGTTTGTGGATCCGAAAGTACAGGTGCAGGTTGCTAACGGCACAATAGCAGGGAAAGTGACAAATGTCTCATCAGGCCTGGGGATAGCAGGAGCAACTGTGATAGCAGGTACCCAGAGTAATATTACGGATGTCAATGGCAACTACAGCATGAGCATAGTACCCGGAACATATACTGTAACGGCAAGTGCAACTGGATTCCAGACTAACACAACTACCAGTGTGGTTGTAACATCAGGCAATGTAACCACCAGGACCTTTGCCCTGACACCGGGTGTTCTTACCACAATTCTCAGGACAATTACAGTCTCACCGCCAACAACTTCGTTAACTGTTTCAGGAACTCAAATGTTCAATGCAACAGCATTGGATCAAAATAATAATCCAATGCGCGGGGTTAACATAACCTGGACAACAGGCAATATAACCGTCGGAAGTGTATTCCCATTGACCGGTATAACGGGTCAGGATGGAAACGCATCAACCACATTTACCGCAGCAGCTACAGGAGTTGCAATGGTGACTGCAACCAACGGAACTGTAGCCGGAAGTGCGAATGTTACTGTAATGCCACGTGTATCTGTAGTAACCTCCTTCCTCCTGACACCTGATACATCTGTAGTACGCAAAGGAACTACAATAAACGTAAACGCCATGGCGCTTAATGGCAGCTTACCTGAGCCGCTCTTTAATGGAATGGCGAACATAACCATCACAGCGAACAATATGAGCCAGGTGACGTTTGATCAGACTGCAACTTTCTTGAATGGAAATGCAACCATCCATGTCACTTCAAGCGTCTCCCAGTTCGTAACAGTCATGGCAACAAATGGCACAATAAACGGCAGCACGATTGTGGAGTTCGCAGATATGGTGATCGGTCTCGATATGGGCTGGAATCTTATATCCATACCTTCTTTCGCCGATCCCAGCGATATCAATCAGACACTGAAGCTGGTGCAAAATAACGGCGTCCAGACCTTCAATCCTGCCACATCGTCATTCGTCACACCAACCGACCTGCAGCCGCTTTATGGATACTGGATCAATGTTACAGCTGATAACCAGAAACTCGGATTTATCGCAGATACGAGCATTATCATAGAGCCGCCGACCAGGAACCTTTTTGAAGGCTGGAACCTGATAGGAGTGAGCGCAAGCAGGGACGATACAATAGACAGTATTCGGCTAGACATGACACCAGAAGCGGCGTTTGCAGACCTGCGCAACGGTGAGCAACCTTCACAGTGGTTTTATTCAAGATTGGTATCCTTTGATGGAGCAATCCCAAGAACCTTTACTGCAGGTGTGGACCTGACACTTAGTGAACCACCATTGAAACAGGGACACGGGTACTGGTTATTCATCAAGAAAATACCCGATACAAACGAGAATAATGTGCCATGGGCAGGAAAACTTTGGTAGACGGAAAAGGGATCTTCCCTTTTCCTTTCATCTGGTGATAATATGAACCGGAAAAAGCTAAGCTTACTTGTATTGACAGTTCTTATAATCGCAGGGATAGCAGAGGCTCAGGATCAAGTGCCAATTAATCCGGCGCCAGGCTATTATGGAAGCGTGACAGTTAACGGGCAGCCGGCACCTCAGGGAACTACAATAATAGCAAAGATAGGAAATGAAGAACGCGGGGCCATAACAACATCGGTATCAGGTTCGTATGGCGACGATCCAGGTCCATCAAAGCTCTGGGTAACAGGATATAGAAATGAGATAGGTTCTTCAGTGACGTTCTATATGAGCGGTATCGCCGCGCAGCAGACGGCACATTTGACAGATGCAGGGGCGATAAATAGAGTGGATCTATCCTTCATAATCCCTTCAGGACAGGGAGGAACCAGCAATGGAGGCGGTGGAAGTGGAAGTGGAGGCGGAGGCGTGGTCTCTTCTGAACCTTTTGAAAACATAGAATTCTATGAGATAAGGGAAGCAGACCTTATTGCTGGCATGCCCGTTACTTTCAGGTTCACAAATCCTCAAATTGCTGTATACGAGCTTGTGATCACTGCCAACATAAGTGCAGGTCTGACCTCTGCAAAGATTGAACATCTGAAGGGGACTTCCAGATTGGTCACCTCGCCCCCTGCAGGGACCATTTACAAGAACTTGAGTATCTGGCTTGGTACTTCAGGCTTTGCCGTGCCCAAAAATATAAGAGAGGGCATCGTAAGATTCAGAGTAAATAATAGCTGGCTTTCAGGTGAAAATATCGATGCAAACCAGGTATCGATGATGAAGTGGGATGGCAGTCAATGGAGATCTCTTGAGACAAAAGAGCTGAGAAGTGATGACACTTTTACCTTCTATGAAGCAATGACGGATACTTTCTCGCCCTTTGCGATAACAGGAGTAAAAGTGGCGCCCACGGGAACGCCAGTAACAACATCGACACCAGATGTATCACCGACATCAGCACCACTGGCTGTAGTGCCGCCGTCTACATCTCTTAACTTGATACTTTACGTAATTGTGGCAATAATTATTGTTGCTGCTGTATACTATTACGCGGCAAAAAAGAAAGTAAAGTAAAAGGGGAACAGTCTCCCCTTTTTATTTTGTACGATCGTTCCTTTTTTATTTTTTGCCTAATCCATGGATGAGAGGCGTTTCATCATTAATGACATTATTCCTGGCTTTGCTTCTTTCCCGGGTTGATCTGGAAGCATAAACATTGGCAGAGCAGACGATCCAAAGAACTCATTCTCCCACCGGTCAGTTATTTCCTTGAATATCCTCTTATAAGCGATACAGTGGGGATCAACGCTCCTTATTTCACCTTTATTAGGTGCTATGGCATTGTAGGGACATCCGCCTCTGCAAAATTTAATATATCTGCAATCCTTGCATTCCCTGTCCACGTATTCCTTATATTGGAACATAAGCTTCCAGGCATCAGACCGGGCAAGATCTTCCATGCCGGGATGGTCTTTGACATTACCCATAACATATTCCGGCATGCCTATAAAACGATAGCAGGGATATATATTCCCATCAGGTCCTACCGCAAATGTATCCCCCATACAATCCACAAAGGTGCATACAGTTCCTCGACTTGTGAAAACGCATTTACACAGGTGGTCAATATTCATTATTTCGATCTTGCCAATGTTCTCTATATATTTATCCAGAAGATAAACTAACAATTCCCCGTACTCTTCCGGAGAAAGGGCCCATTTTTCAGGATTTTCATCCCGTATGGATGGAAGTGCGGGATGTAATTTTAGAGTTATCCCATTCTCAAGGAAAAAATTGAAAATATCCTCCTTGAACTTCACAGAATGGGAGGTAAAGGTGCAGATGAAACTCACTTTAAGACCATTAGACCGGGCAATTTCAGAACCCTTCATTGTCTTTTCGAAGTATCCTTTTCCTCTTTGCAGGTCGGTAAGTTCCCTGGGACCATCCAGACTGGATCCGATGGGAATATTATACTTTGCCAGTATCCGGGCCAGTTCCGGGGTCATCATCCAGAGATTTGTCTGCAGTGCAAACGCTGGTTTCATATGACTTAAACCATCGGCCAGTAATGGCAAAGCTTCCCTGTAGAAATCCGCCCCGGCAAGGAGTGGCTCTCCTCCATGGAATGTAAAAGTGACAGGCTCATCCCTAAAATTCTTGAGCCATTCAACCACTTCTTTGATAGTTTCAATGCTCATCAATGGAGATCCTTTCTCGGAACTCCAGCAATAACTGCATTTAGCAGGACAGTTTAAAGTAGGGATCAACATTACGTGAAAAGCCATAAAACACCTTCATTTGAATTTCTTCAAACTATCAAACTATTAATAGTTATCTGGCAATATGGTGAGATAACTTAATATATCGTTAGCATGATTTAACCTTTACAACCTTGATATTCCGGAGGTGAAAAAAAACATGTGCAGTGTCGGTGATGCATTCAATATCGAAGTTACACAGTTGAATGCAAAATTCTATAAATGTGCTGATTGCAGCAATGAATTCAGAGGTGTCGGTAGAAAAGTAGTCTGCCCTTCCTGCCATTCAGGAAATGTGAGCCTGATGTTTAAAGAAGAATGATACCGCTTAAATTTGATGAAATATTACTTGTGAGAGGGAAAAAAGGAACTCTGGGTATCGTCAAAGCAGGAGAAGATAATCAATTCTTTCTTGAAACCGAAAAGGAAGAGATACTTTTAGCTCTGGAACCAGAAGATCTGCTTGTAGCTTCTGGTTTCGGGACAGATGAAAAGATAGTCAAGGGCTTAAAATGCATGCTTTACATTATCCGGGAAGTGCGATCGCCGTTTATTGTCCTTCCGAAAAATCATCCGGCGTCAAAAAGGCTAAAGATGGTTATTTCAGCAGGAAGCAAAACGCGCTTAAGCTGCAGCATAAAACCAGGGACGCATCCGGAACAGGACATTTTGTGCGCAAGTGCCGAATTTGAAGGGATAGAGGTCACAGGTGTTAAGGGCGGGGTTGAATTCATGAATCTCCCTGAATGTGAAATTGAGCGAAATCTTTTTATCGAACTACAAACATGAAACAACAAAAATCTATAACACATGATTGAATTTGATCATTTATAAGGAGGATATTTTATGGCAGGTCAAATGAGCGGACAGCCGATCTATATTTTAAAGAAAGGAACTGAAAGGACTCGCGGAGAAGAGGCAAAAAGAAGTAATATCATGGCAGCAAGGGCGGTTGCCGAAGCGGTGAGGACAACTCTTGGCCCCAGGGGCATGGACAAGATGCTGACAGACCCCGCGGGACTTGTGACGATCACAAATGATGGTGCGACGATACTGGAAGAGATGGCAATAAAGCATCCTGCCGCAAAGATAGTGGCAAGTGTGGCAAAAACACAGGATGACGAAGTGGGGGACGGGACGACCACGGCTGCTGTGCTAACCGGTGAGCTTCTAAAAAAGGCGCAGGAATTGATGGAACAGGGAGTTCATCCAACAACAATAATAGGGGGGTACAACCTTGCGGCGGGCAGGGCAAAAGAGATCCTTTTCGAAATAGCGATAGATTCAACGGACGATAATTTAATGAAGATCGCCCAGACGGCTCTGACGGGAAAAGGCATTGAATTTTCAAGAGAGAAGCTTTCAGAGCTTGCAGTTCGCGCTGTAAAATCAATAGTCAAAGAGGAAAACGGAAAGAGGACAGTTAATATAAAGGACATTTCCATTGAAAGACGTGGCGAGGGAAGTGTTGAAGATACTGAACTCATATCTGGCATCATCCTTGATAAGACAAAGACCCACCAGAGCATGCCAGAGCGCATCGAAAATGCAAAAATAGCAATACTTGCAACCCCTATCGAGGTCAGGAAAGCTGAGACAAAAACTGAAATATCCATCGACAAAATTGGCCAGACCCGAATGTTCCTTGAACGTGAAGAGAAACAGGTACGTGAAGCTGCAGAAAAGGTGATAAAAAGCGGAACAAATGTCGTATTCTGCCAGAAAGGCGTTGATGATATAGCGCGTTATTTCCTAGCTAAAGCAGGTATCTTTGTCACTCACAGGGTAAAAAAGAATGACCTATTAAAATTATCAAGAGCTACTGGAGGAAAGATAATAACAAGTCTTGATGAAATCACTCCTGACTCTCTGGGTGAAGCCGGCCTAGTTGAGGAGAAAATGGTCGGGAACGGTGAAATGATATTCATTACCGGATGCAAGAACCCGGACACCTATTCGATACTCCTTCGCGGCGGGACAGAGCACGTAGTGACAAGTCTTAGCAGAGCAATGCATGATGCATTGAGGGTTGTCGGAGTTACAATAGAAGATGGTAAACTTGTCGCAGGAGGGGGCTCACCTGAAATCGAACTTGCTCTTCGCCTGCGCAAATATGCTTCGACCATGACAGGAAGGGAGCAGCTTGCGGTTAATAAATTTGCTGATTCTATGGAGATCATACCAAAAACCCTTGCAGAGAATGCGGGGCTTGACGTTATTGATATGCTTGTAGAACTCAGGAATGAGCATGAGAAGGGAAATAAGTATGTCGGTCTTGACGTGTATGAAGGAAGACCCGTTGATATGTTAGAGAACGGCGTCATCGAACCGCTTCGTGTAAAAACCCAGGCCATAACTTCTGCTACAGAAGCAGCTTCCATGATCCTTCGCATCGATGATGTGATAGCTTCTGCAAAGGATACAAACCCGAAAAAAAAGCCTGACCTTAGCGATCTGGATTAGATTGATACTATAGATATTATAATATCAATCTTTTCTCAATTTTAATTCATGCAGGGTATTGTATACCGGACCCTCTGGCATGAGTGTGCTTTTCTTAAGGGATATCGACTCAACATTCATTATACCAAGGTCGATATCTCCCACATTTTTTATCCTTTCAAGGATTTCTCTTTTTTTCCCGGATTCTTTAACCCTTGCAAGCGTGGCATGAGGGGAGAATTTGGTGTCTTTTTCAAATCGAAAAGGCGTTAGTACCCGTTCAACTTCAGAATGAAGTATGTCAAATGGACCGTGCGCCCCTAACCAGATGACCCTGATGAATGAAGGTTTAGGGAATACTCCCATGCCTTTTATTCTTGCTTCAAAGGCTTTGCAGTCTATCTGCGATAAGGCCGAAGCGATCGCTTCGATCTCATCTTCCCGGACATCTCCAAGGAATTTCATGGTTATATGCACCATATCCGGTCTTACAGGTTTGACTCCAGGAACCTTCAGCATGGAACATATTTTTTCGATATCATGAATGAACTTATCGGGCAATTCAACTGCAATAAATGTACGTATCATATGTTAGTATTATCATTCAATATCGGAAATATTACACAATAGGTGTGCCTTCTCTTTTTGTCAGTTCCAGGAAAGCGGCCATTAGCTTCTTTGTGATCTTTCCAGGTTTTCCGTCACCTATCGCACGGCCGTCGATCTTTGTTACAGGAGCGATCTCGGCCGCAGTGCCTGTGACAAAAACCTCGTCTGCCGTATAAAGATCGAAGAATCCCATATTTATCTCTGCTACAGGAATATCTTCTTTTAATGCAAGTTCAATTGCTGCAGCTCTCGTTATTCCTCGAAGGTTATTGAGGGTCGGCGGCGTTATGATCTTGTTGTTCTTTACAGCAAAAATATTGTCACCTGAGCCTTCTGAAAGATTGCCATGCACATCGAACATGATCGCTTCATCTCCTCCCTTTATGTTGGCTTCGATTTTTGCAAGTATGTTGTTTAGATAATTTAATGATTTTATGTTCGGAGGCATCGCATCAGGTGCGTTTCTCCGTACCCCTACCGTGATTCCAGTAAGACCTTTTTCATAGAGATCGCCATACATGGCACCCCATTCCTGGGTAATGATAAATATATTGGGTTTTGGACATTTCCTTGGGTCGAGCCCAAGGTCACCGTCCCCGCGTGAAACTATGGGGCGGATATAAGCATCAGTAAGCTTGTTCTTTTTCAGGGTGTCTATAATGGCTTTTTTCATTTCATCTTTTGAAAGAGTGATTTTTAAATCGATTGCTTTTGCAGAATCATACATTCTGTCAAGATGCTCATCGAGCCTGAATATCCGCCCGTTGTAAGCCCTTATTCCTTCAAAAACGCCATCGCCATACAAAAAACCGTGGTCGTATACGGAGGTTCTTGCCTCGTTTTTTGGAACGAATTTCCCGTTGAAATAGATTAATAGATCCATGTGAATCCCAATCACATAATGAAAAACTAAGATATATGCATTTTGATTGAATATTAAAACGCAAGTTTTATATTTAATGAATACATTTAAAGCAAAGGTGAAATATTATGAAAAGTCTATCAGTAAATGTTCTTGATAAATCAGATGAAGAATTCGCTGATACCCTTATTGAATTAGGATTAAAGAGAAATGTTGCCAAAGTACTTACTTATTTGAAAAATGTCAGAGAAGTAACTTCAAGAGACCTTGAAATGGGATCAGATCTCAGACAGCCTGAAGTCAGTATTGCCATGCGGGAACTGGAAGATCTCGGATGGATCGAGGAAAGAGAGGAGAAAAAACCGGGCAAAGGCCGCCCTTATAAAATTTACCAGCTCAAGACAGATATTGATGCGATCATCGAATATCTTGAAGCTCAGAAGAAAAAAGAATCACAGGCAATGATGGCAAGCATCAAACGCTTGAAAGAACTCACCAAATAGTCTTAAAATACGCAGTCCAGAAGATCTTTTCCTTCAATGAACGGCATATTGTTCAGCACGGAATATTTCTTTGCTTTTTCTTTTGAAAGTGCTTTTCCTGTTATTGCATCAAGCATCTCACATACGACCATCGAAGGAGTTATGCCGGCTTTCAAAGCAAGCACAATGGATAACTCTGTCTGACCGCGCCGTTCATCTAAAAGACCGGATGAGGCGCGAAGAAGAGCCACATGTCCGGGAGATCTGAATTCACTTCCGAAATCAATTTCCTCTCCATTCAGTACCCTTTTAACGCTCTCACCTATCCTGGTTATTGTAAGTGCCCTGTCGTTATCAGTTATTCCTGTGAATGTCTTCCTGTGGTTTACCCACAATGAGAAAGAAGAACGTGAATCATAAGGGATATCACCTTTTTTTTCCACAAGTGAACGCAAAGAACTATGGCCGTTCAATGAAACGCTCTTTAAAAGTTCGGACATGTAAGGCAGTCCCAACCTGTCAGCGGCTTTCCCGTATATAGCGACACATATCAATCCCCCGCCGTCACATCTCATGCGGGCGATATCTAAGGGGGTCGTATTAAGCGCAGGGATCACAAGATCAGTTTCTCCTTCCCTGTCCTCAGCGTCAAAAAGAAGGATCATTTTGCCTTTCTTAACAGCTTCTATCGCTTTTTCAAGATTCATCATATGACCTCCACATCAAGAATACTGCCATCTTTCACATTCAGATGATCTCTCAGATTAACAGGGGCGATTACCTCTATGATATCTTCCGGATAATGTGTCCGCTCAGGGATTATCACCGCACCTTTCTGGTCTTTGATCCGGACATAAAAGCATGAACCAGAACCAAATGTCCTGTTGTTATCTGTGAAACCTGTGATCCTGATATTTGCACCTATCTTCTTGCGAAGTTCGATACTGGGCATATCCAGTCTCAGGTTTAATGTGCCGGGGTATGGATCAAACCCGAGTTTTTCTCTGAACTGCGCCCTGTATCCTTCCAGAGATATGTAATACTGCCCCTCGCCCAGGCCGGTTATTACCCTCCCCCGCAAGATTTTCTCTATAACATTTCCAGAAAATATCTCCTGATATTCATTAAATTCTTTTTGTAGAGCATCGAGGCCGTTTTTTGTAATATATACCAATTGCCCGTTATGCACAATTTGTCTGGTAATGAGTTTTTTATCTTCAAGGGCTTTTATTTTTCTTGCTGCCGTTTGCGGACTTGAATCTACATGAGAAGCAAATTCAACCGATGATAATTCAACTGGTTTCTGATGCGCTCCGAGAAGTGCAAGTCTTTTTAAAGATAAGATATCCATAACTCACTCATTTTTGAGGTGCTACTCAATAATGAGCGAGAAAGAAGATAAAACTTTTCATGGACTTTTTGCGATTGGATACGATCCGAGTATTTTTAACATCCCTGCTATGCCTTTAATTTTTTCAAGCGTCCCTTTGACCGCCTCATCTTCTTTATGCCCTCTCATGTCAATATGGAAGAGATAATCTCCGAGGAGTTTTTTTGTGGGGCGTGATTCGATCTTCGTAAGGTCGATCCCTTTTTTTGCGAATTCTCCCAGTATCTCATAAAGCGCACCTGGTCTATTTTTCTCAAGATACACAATGATAGAGGTTTTATCATTGCCTGAGGGAATTGGTATCTTTTTTCCGATGACAATAAAACGCGTAAAGTTCTCATTCACATCCTGGATGTTCTTTTTCAATATGTTCAATCCATATATTTTTGCGGAATCATATGAAGCGATGGCAGCAATCTCTTTTGATTCCGAGGCAAGTTTTGCAGCATGGGATGTGCTCATGGCCGAGCGCACTTCGATATTCTTGAAATTGTTCTTTATGAACTTCCTGCACTGCGATAACGCCTGAGGATGCGACATTATCATTTTTATATCAGAGATCTTCCCCTTTGAAAGAAGGCAGTGTTCTACCTTTACTATTTCTTCACCCACTATTATCAATTGCCGTTCCATCAAAAGATCAAGAGTGAGCGTGATCGACCCTTCCAGTGAATTCTCCACGGGCACGATGCTGCAATCCACTTCTTTTCGAAGTATGGCATCCACAGTATCCTGTATATCATCATAGTAGCGCAATTCTGCCGTCTCATTCCATTGTTTTGCAGCTTTTTCAGTGTATGAACCCTCAGGTCCGAAAGTGCCAATGATCATCAAACCTATATATTCAAGGAAATAAGAAATAGTTTGTCACAGAATTGCTTTATATATAGAAATAATTTGGTCGTGTAAAAACATCGGCTAAAATTTATTTTATCTCATGAAGGAGATTACCTCTGATTTGAGCAAAAAGGAGGTAATAACCTTGCATGAAATTGAAGTTTCACTTCAGGTTAAGATATGGATCCAAGAAGATAAAAAAGTTACTGTTGGAAATATCGCGACAACAATAAGGAATCTCAAAATTGAGCCTTGAATAGCAGAACAAATTATCCAGACCATTGATGAAAAAGAAGTTGAGAAGCTTTGCGGCAGCAAATATCTAAGAGGCAATGGTGAAAATCGTTATCGACGAGGTGGGACTTCTGAGAGGGGGCCGGTCACAGAAGTTGGCAAATTAAATGTCACTCTTCATAAAGTCGTAGATACCGAGGCAAAC
>JAGFND010000084.1 GCA_021409285.1 Candidatus Methanoperedens sp.
CCAATAGAAGAAACAGTGTCGGTGGGGGGATCAATTCAGAGGAAAACTGGTTTTAGAAGTGATAGATATCAGGGGTGATTTTAAAAAATAATGATATAGCTATTGATTTTTTTAAAAAATTGAGTTCTCAAAGATGGGTTATAGGTCAGCCTTTTGTGAAATTAGAGAGAATAAAGGATGAAAAGGGCAGGGATAGATACCGGGTTGAAGTCCTGGGCTTTGATTATTACAATACAAAAACTGGCGCGATAGAGTCAGGAGGAACGGAAAAGATCGCAGTGTGGATGCTGGATACAGACTACGATGGAAGAAGCCTTTTCCCGCAGCAGGTATTCTTCCCGATGTCGGGTGAGAAGGATGGCTGGTCAAGGCTTGCAAAGAACCTGAAAGCTGAAATAGACGAGGAACGCATCGAAGCTTACCGGGGTACTATCTCGCTGCCATTTGAAGGTGGGAGGAATGGGCGAATCGCTGTCAAGATCGTGGATGATCGGGGGATTGAGAGTTTGAAGATAGTGGAGATAAAGTGATGGGAGAATTGCACATCGATTTATCACCGCAAAGGACGCGAAGAACGCAAAGCTGGGTTAATATAATTCGGATGAATTTGCCAATATGTGTGGGGGTGTACAATGATCAGCAATCAAATTCTTGAAGAAGCTGCGCGCCGCATTGTAGAAAAATTCCATCCTGAGAAGATAATCCTTTTCGGCTCCCAAGGCACGAGGTACTGCCGACAACCACAGCGATGTCGATCTCCTTATAATCTCTGCCATAAAAGAAAAGCGCAGGGAATTAATGGTCAATATGAGAAGAGTATTGGATAAACTGGAATATGCATTTGATGTAATAGTACTGACCAGAGAAGAATTCGAGCGAGACCGAAAAATACCTGGCACAGTCGGACGATATGCATCAAAGGAGGGAAAGGTCATTTATGAGCAATCCTGATAAGGATCATATCGAAAACGTAATACTCTGGATGAGCTATGCCGATGAGGATTTGGGTCTTGCGAATTATGCCATGACAATTGAGGAGGATACAATAATTTGAAATCTACCATCGACCGCCTCATAATCAACCCACCTTATGAAGAACCAGCCCATTACTGGAGCTGTGACCGGGAAACGCGTTTTTTCTCTATCAAAGGCGAGAGGCGCCCCTTACATCCAATTCATATGCATGCAACATAAAAAAAAATATTAGTAAACTATATCTTATTTAATGACCTAATGATGAAGTTCAATATGACTGACGACAAAATCTTAATAACTGAACTTGTACTCACAGCATATCTCTTTAATCAGTCGGATAAGCTCGAAGTAGACGACCTCACGCAGCCAATTCGAAAACATTACTGGGATGAAAAGATAAACAGTGTAAAACGCCCTATTTATGTCACAGAGGGAGACCTCAGGACTCTATACAAACTTGAGAATGTGAAGAACAGTGTAAAGAGCCTGCCATTCCTTGAATTCCAGGATTTCGGGTCACAGATAAAATTGACGGTTTTTGACCTTGCTGAGAAATGGTTCATAAAGCAGCCTGAAGCCATTGAAAGAATAAACAATAATCCTGTTCTTGCACAGTATTTCGAAACAAATGAAATGCTCCATGTAAGTTATATTAAAGCAAAAGCATCCACGATGCCAAAAGAGACTACAAGGGAATGGATACAATCTCTTGTTAAGAGCATAGAGGCTGAAAAAGGTTCAGAGGATACATTAAAACTTGTTAATATCGTGGCTCCTGAGGATATCAGGCAGACAGTGAAAGATCTTGTCCTCACAAAAGAGCAGGAAGAAGAGATAGAGAAAATGGCAAAAGCCATCCAATACCGTGATTATTTGAAACGCATCGGTCTAAGGGAGATAGGAAAATTATTATTCGTTGGCCCACCCGGGACAGGAAAGACATCGACTGCCAGGGCGCTATCTGGAAAACTGGGAATACCCATTGTAGAAGTAAGACTCTCACAGATTACAGATCAATTTCTAGGTGAAACTGCAAAGAATATTGACCGTGTCTTCGATCTGGCAAAACGCCTCAGCCCCTGCATACTATTCATAGATGAGTTCGATTTCGTTGCAAAAGCAAGGGCGACTGATGAACATGCGGCATTGAAAAGAGCTGTAAACACACTGTTAAAAGCAATTGATGAGATGAGCCTGGTAGATCATGGTGTCCTCCTCATAGGAGCTACGAATCACCCCTCAATCCTTGACCATGCTGCATGGAGGCGCTTTGATGAGATTGTGGAGTTCACACTTCCTGATAAGGATATGAGAAAAAAAATACTTGATATCGTTCTCCGGGATATTGAAGGCAAATTCGAAACCGAAGAGATCGCAAAAAAGACAGAAGGGTATTCTGGTTCTGACCTGCGCCTGATAGTCAGGGAAGCTGTCCTATCAAGCCTCATTACTGAACGGATGGTACTGAATCAACAGGATCTTCTGCGCGGGATCACAGAGTTCAATAAGAGGATCTTGGTTAAGACAAAGGAAGAGACCGGATGAAAATAACGCTTCTTGGGACGGGGGACTCTGTTGGCACACCCAAGATCGGCTGTTCCTGTCCTGCATGCATGGATGCGAAGATAGGCGGCAGAAGCAGAAGGTTGCGGTTTTCCGTGCTTGTGGAGTCGGATAAGGGAAGAGTGCTTATCGATACCAGCCCTGACCTTCGATGGCAGCTTTTGAAGAAAGGGATCAAACATGTGGATGGAGTGATATGGACCCATTCACATTATGACCATTATGCCGGTTTCGGGGATTTTCACCGCATCCAGAGCGGAGTTAACGTATACGGACTTAAGAACACTCTTGATTACATCCTCAATTATCTCAGTTTCATGCAACCTGTGAGGCATGATGTGGGCTTATATGAGCCATTTGAATTGACAGGTCTTAATATGACTCTGGTTGAAGTAAGTCATCCTCCTCTTGAAGAATCAGCTGGCGTGATAATAAAAGATGGAAAAAGCAAGGTCGTGATAACGGGAGATTCAACGATAGATATCCCGGAGAAAAGTCTTGAACTTATGTCCGAGCCAGACCTGTTAATTGCGGATGCCATAATACCGCCAAGGGCAAAGATACTCAAGCATATGAATTCAAAAGAAGCTATGGAGCTTGCTGCCCTTTTGAAGGCAAAGAATGTCGTACTTACTCATTTAAGTCATAATTTTCCTCCTCATGAGGAATCTGTTAAGGAATGGCCGCTTGGACATGATGGTATGGAGTTCGAATTCTGAACTGATCGCTTTATTAACAATTTCATAAGATCATACCCTTCCACAAGTCCAAAAATCCCTTCTCTGGCAGCAAATTCATCGAATCTTTCCACATGATCAGCACTCTCAGTTGAAGAGTATATTGCAAATGGTACGGGTTCTCTGGAATGTGTTTTAATGGATAAGGGCGTGTAATGGTCAGGAATGACCAGTATCCTGAACTCCCCAAAACTTCCAAGTTCGTTCAACATCCCCCCCACTATCTTTTCGTCAAAATCCTCAATAGCTTTTATCTTTGCCTCCATATTCCCCATGTGACCCGCCTCGTCTGGCGCTTCAACATGGACAAAAACAAAATCCCTTTCTTTGAGTGAGTCCAGGGCATGTTCAGTCTTGCCCCGATAATTAGTATCAAGATATCCTGTTGCCCCGGGGACATCAATGACATTCAATCCCGCATATATCCCGATTCCTTTTAGAAGATCAACTGCCGAAATGATCGAACCTGAAACACCGTAAAGATCCTTAAAAAGAGGCATCCTGGGCGCTTTTCCCTGTCCCCACGGCCAGATAAGGTTCGCTATGTTCTTTCCGTTCTTTCTTCTTTTGACATTTATTTCATGGTTCTCAAGAATAGGCTTTGATGCCCTGATCAAGTCGATCAATATATCAGAGCCATCTCCTTCCGGCAGGACATCAATAACGGATTGCCCTACCACATCATGAGGAGGAGTACATGAAGCTCTTTCTCCGCTCTTCATGACCAGCAAATGCCTGTAGCTGAACCCTGCATGAAATGTACACCCATTCCCTATTTCATTGTTGATAGCATTTATCAGGATACGAGCCTCTTCGCTTGATATATGCCCTGCGCTGTAATCTGCAAGGATCCCGTCCTTTTCAGTTATAAGATTGCACCTGAAGGCAATATCATCCTTTTTAAGTGTTACTCCTATGCTTGCCGCTTCAAGAGGGCCCCGTCCTGAATAATATTTTGCCGGATCATATCCCATAATGGAAAGATTCGCCACGTCGCTACCTGGAGGCCTGTCATCCGGAACAGTCCTTGAAATACCACTCCTTCCGTGTTTTGCTATAAAATCCATATTTGGCGTATCAGCTGCCTGAAGTGGTGTCAGGCCACCAAGTTCAGGAATGGGATAATCTGCCATTCCGTCCCCAACAAGAACGATGTATTTCATGGCATCCACTACGAAAAGCTAATACAAGAAAATACCGGTCAGAAAAAGACTTAACTCTTAACGGATGAACAGGACGATCAGCAAAGCGATAACGACGGCGAACTGCGGCATTACGTACCATTTCACCATTTTCTGGATTCCGTCCATGCGATGGTTCAATTCATTTAACTCTGCTGTAAACTTCTGCATATTTTCATCAGCCTGATGCACAGGAACTAACTTTACAGGTTCAACAACGGTTTGAACAACAGGCGCAACATTTTTGACAGGCTGGATTGTTTTTATGGTCTGGTTGATCGTATATGATTTTTTCGGTCTGGTGACTACCGGTCTTACTTTTTCGATCGGTTTGAAATTAGGATCTCTTCCTTTGCCAAGAGTCTCAAATATCTTATCTTCAGTTACGTCAAGTATTGACATTTTTTTATCCTCTATAGTACTCTTATTCGACTATATTCTTATTTGTTATCACTCTTATATAATTCTTTGTCTATCATATTTAAGCTAATATGATGATGACAAATATGATCTCGATAAAAAGAAAAACTCTAATGGCTATCACCAGCATAGTTCGGATGCTGGTGAAGCACAGGCATCCTGTTAACGATCCATCTGTACACCAGTATCTCTATTACGACCACTGAAAGGACAACCAGCGCTTCCTTCCAGAAGAAAAGTTCCCTGGAAGGAAGCTGATAGTTGAAAGTAATCAATGTCAGATTGAACCGGTTAAGAATTATTCCAATCATTGTCAACACACCTGTTATCTGGATAAGCCCCACATTCTTCCTCAAGACCCCGTAATAATAGAGGAACGGGAGAATGGCAAAAAGCGTTATCTCCACAAGGAACCAGTGACCTGTTGGCGTATTGAGGTATTTCCACGCGCCTTCATGTGTAATACTTATCAATCGCAACCCCAGATATGTAAACAGGACAAACGAAGAGGCTTTTCCGAGGCCTATCGTGATATCATCGATGCCTGCAAGATATTCCGGGGATGCTCGTTCCTTAAAGAATATCACTGTGAGTTTACTGACTACTATCATCAAGGCCATAGCAGCTCCTATTGCTGAGATGAAAGCAAGCCATGGCAGGTATGATGTATACCACAGTGGATGTACCTTACCCGGAGCAAGAAGGAACATGGCAGATAGAGCTGACTGGTGAAGCGTAGAAAGCATGACACCGAATATTGTAAGACCCAGTGTCATACTCACTGCTATCTTTCGAAGGTATTTCTGATCCAGCCAGGCAAGAAGTGACGGGCAGAATTCAAAGAACTGCACTGACAGGTACAGGGCCACATGCCATGCAACAAGGAACATGACTGATGCTGTTCCAAATGATACGAACATAGGATAATAGATTCGCCATGGACGGCCAAGATCGATCATCAGGAATATTACCGCGAACAGGTAGCCCAGGAAACCCAACAGGATCGCGTTCTTGACAACGGGCTGGTATCTTTTTAGACCGAAAATATAAACTCCTGTCCCTATGACAAATCCCGAAGCTGAAAAAGGGACTCCGGTGAAGAGTCCCCAGGTCAGGAATAATCCCCAGGGCTGCTCATTCGATGCTTCTGTTACCTCCTCAAGGCCATATATGAACCGCATGGCTATCAGGGTGAGACCGGCAAAGACAATGAGACCTGCAACGATGTTGATAGGTGTAACAAGTGTCTTCATATATTCTTTGAACGGAAGTCCCAGGAATATTTTATCCTTAAGCCATGTTGAAATTATTTCTGCACCTGTCTGTTCATTCTTAAGAAAAACATGACTTTCCATGTATTCATTCGAATATTCATTCATGTTTTAGATCCTCCTCGATTTGTTTGTTCTCGGTTTCCCTGTGCGGACTTTTATTTGATGCAAGATAGAATCCTCCCAACAGGGCAGGGAATGATATAAGCGTAAGATTTACCATTGATAGGAAGTCCTTTGTCAATTTCGGAAGTGATGTTGTGCCTATGTTCGAAGGAAATCCGAGTTTTTCAAATGGCACTTTTGAAACATACAGCCAGTCTGTTCCACCAACTTCAGTTTCACCATATACATGGTCAATATATTTGTCCGGATGACTCCATACCCTCTGCTTGGCCATCTTAAGCAGATCTCTTCTCTTTCCGAATTGTATGGCTTCGACCGGGCACGCCTCTGCGCAAGCAGGCAGAAGCCCATCCTTTATCCTCTGTCTGCACATGAAACATTTCTGTATCTTTGGTTGAAATGCGCTTGAATATTCAAAGGCCGGAACATAAAATGGACATGCTGTAATGCAATAACGGCATCCAATGCACAGTTTATCATTCCAGACTACAGGTCCTTCATTTGACTTTGTCAATGCTGCTACGGGGCAGGCTGAAACACATGCCGGCTCATCACAATGCATGCACTGCACTTTTCTATATACCGGTTTTCCATCCTCATCCATGTATCTGTTGACTGCCGTATATGATTGAACATCTGCCACATAAGGTCTCCTTTCTTTCTTGAAAACGGATGTATCTTCAAACGAGGTTTTCGGGGATGGAAGAGCATTCGCTTTATTGCACGCAGCTTCGCATCGGCGGCATCCGATGCATCTTGTTGTATCTGTGAGCATACCGAAGCGCTCGGGATTTCCTTCAAAATCCTCCGCGCCAAGAACATTCCGGGCGCCCAGAATACTGCATGCAACAACTGTACCGCCCGCTTTAAGAAAATTCCTTCTGTTTATCATTGTTTTATCCTCCGATTGGTTTATGACAGCCCTGGCATGTATTCCCGGCCCGTCCTGCGTGATCAGCAGGCACTATGGCAGCTCCTGCAATTCCCTTAGAATGGCACTTGAGACAACTGTCATGGTATACGATCGTTGACTCCACCCCTCCATTCGGGATCCCATTCTTATGGCACCTGTTACAGGTATCCCACGTAAGCTGGTGCGGACGATTGGGCGCTGAAACAGGTGCGGATGTTCTTACATCTCCCGTATGGCAGTTAATGCAGCTTTCGGGGCCATTGAACTTTTCTTTATGGCATGAAATACAAAGCTCATGATATGCGGCTTTAAGACCCGGTTTAGTTGAATCATGAGGATTGGCAGGACTATTATGGCAATCTTTGCAGGCATGGATCTCATCCCCGCTGTTATGATGGCAGGTGATGCAACTTACTTTTTCGCTCATGACTCTGTGAAATTCAGTTGCAGACCCGTATTTGATAGCAAGGTATTCTGTTCTATCGACCTGCGGCCATCCGTTATTAGGCGCGGCGGCAACAGGTTCCACATTAACAGGCTGAATGGCTGTTATTGATCCTGATACATTGGAGGCATCAGCAACATCAATAGCATCATTTGAAGCCATGATGATGGCTCCACCCCCAAAGAGCAGCGACAATGGAATGACGACAGATACCATTTTCGAAATTTTCAGGTTCTCTCTGGAGTTTACCAATATCCAAAGAGCAATAAACCCGAAGCAAAATGCAATAAGAATCAGGTATTCAATCCCTTTTACATATGTTATGAATTCAAGTAATGTGTTCATTTTATCCTCCTCTAATTTATCTTTCTCCTGTGGTCCAACTTTTATCCATGATTTCCTGTTTTATGGCACTCGTATTAACACCTCACAACAATTATCTCCATGCGACAATAATTTCTTAATGTCCAGCTCCATCCTGTTCCCAAAAGCGTAGTTCATGGCTCCTTTGAAAGTTTCCCTTATTGTACGGCAGATATATGAGTCGAATGTATTCCCTTCTGCGACGATATTGCATTTCTTGATGGTATACAGTAGATTTTTCCCATCTGCTTTCCATTCACTTTCCCTGTGGAGTTTAGAATCAATGATTTCAAGAGCTTTCCGGAAATTTTGTTGTTCCCAGCTCTTGATATTATTCTCTTTTTCGTACTCCTGCATCAGGGATACACCGATCCTTTTCCCCAACGCTGACAGTGATACCGGTATATCCGGAATGTTCTTTAGCCCTTTTAAGAAAGCCATGAACATTATCAGATCCTGATCCACCCGGCTATTGCTTATTTTCAGGTTGTCTACTATTTCATTGATCTTAATGCCCACATCAGGCCTGTGCGTGAGCACTATCATATTGGCTGTCGATTTGGCGTCGTACAGGTGGCCGTTCGCTTCAAGAAGTGTGATGATACTTGCTTTCAGTTTATCGATTACCTCTTTATTCCTGTAATTATGGAATAATATGAGGTTCTCCCTGTCCACTTCTACCCTATCTACAACTCTTGAAGTTTCATAAACCTCCTTTACCAGGGAAAGCATTTCTTTAAGAGGTATTTCCTGGAGGGGTTTTTTTGCAAGCGTTTCTATTGTTATCTCACCCATTGGTACTTTACCGGAAAGCAGGTCCTCAAAGTAGTTCCTGTGAACAGTTACCATATTGTAATTGCTCAGAAGATGCCCGTTGATTATTGATTTCCAGAAAACAGGGCGGCTTTTTATCGCCTGTATGACTTCATTCAAGCCTCCAAAAGAGGTTATCAGACTGTCATTTCCTTCCTTCTTATTTGACTTTGACAATTCAACCCTTATACCTCCATCCATATTGAAAACCGTAGTTATCTCAAGGGGTGAACTGTCTGGCGAGTTTTTCACAAGATATTGAGCCATCATCCCTGCAACGAATCTTATTTTTTGGGGCGCGCCTTTTATCTCTATCACCACATCAGATGGCGATTCATCACTATCGAATTTCAATGAAAGGTCTACATTCCACTCAAGTTCGCTGAATTTGCGCAATAGCTGTTCTTCGAGTTTTCCCATCGAATTTATCAGATTGGGATTTATCAGATCATCCAATACATTGTCCGGCACGAGCAAACCATCTGTCTCGTTCAACATCCATTTGAACAAAGTATTGTCAATTGCGGATATATTCTCAACTTCATTGTTTTTTCCCGCCAGGTCAATGATCTCCCGTATTGCGGCACTGAAGTTCCCTTTATGTTTTTCGACATAAGGTTCCATCTTCTGTATGCAATCATTGTCAAGAGAGATGTGTCTTGTAACAATCATAATTCCCCCGGCATCCAATGTTCGATTTCAAAATGATCTACTCCTATACTCTGCCAAACTGCTCATAGAGAAGTTGTTTTTCTCGGTTCAGTTCGGCTTCTCTGCGTGCAAGTGCTTTCATGGCTTCATTTGCTCTTACTGAGACAGTGATCCTGTTCTTTCTATCTTTCATGTATTCCCGCAGTCCAATGGCCAGAAAACCAACCAATGCGATCGGCAGAAGGAAGACCCAGCCTGCTATGAAAACTGCATAGCTTTCAAATGGCAGGAAATAGATACTACCTATAACGATTCCGGCTGAAATGTACCTTTTCCAATATTTCATATGTGTCACCCAAATATGATTATTCAATGCCAATATTAAAAGAATATTTGACAGGTCTTTGGCATAGAAAGCCATAGACAGACATATTTTGGCATAAAAGGGGTTCGTTATGCCAGTGAATGGCTTATGATCCGCCAGAAATGACAATATTGGACAGAAATATAGCTATCCGGTTTTCAATCTTCAAATTCGAACCTTATGGTACATTCCCCTACAACACCGGGCTTTTCCACACCTTTTGTGATTACATTCCGTCCGAGCTTTTTCACAGCTGCATATTTGGCTGCCTGTACGATCGGGCATGCTGCTGCCATTCCTTCTTTTCGCAGCAGTTCATTTCCATGGCAGATGGCGCATCCCTTGATGTCAAGTGAATAGTTCTTCTTATCGCAATCGATCTTCACATTCCGCGCAAATTCCAGGTTGTTTTTCAGGTAATCCTCAAAGCTCTTCGCAAATTCGGCGTCCGTGGATATTTTTCCCGCATTATCTGCCCAGTTATCTGCAATTATGCCTCCCACTTTTGCATTTACTTTTTTGGCATCTTCTCCCAGTGCTTTTATCACAGCACAGTGATATTGTTTGAAGAAATTCAGGCTTGTTGTCATATGATTCCTCTTTGGTGATGTTTTGACAATATCATACATAACCGTTATAAGACATAAAGATTTTGGTCTTTTACTTTAATTCAACCTCTCTATAGAAAATGATTTTGAATTGTTCTATACGAAAATACATAAACCATCTGATATATCCAGAATCCTATGCGAGAATTCATACTTTATTCCCGTACTGGCAGAACTGACCCGAGATTCCATAACCTGAAAGATGCAGGCAGACTTGATGTTGTCTACCAGTGCATCCTGATGTCACTTTTTGCTTCACATGCAATTCGAAGGGATGTTGTTTTTCACGCCATCCTTGGAGGG
>JAGFND010000085.1 GCA_021409285.1 Candidatus Methanoperedens sp.
ATGTCCAGTGAGTTTCCTATGAGGTACAGTGGATTGCTCTTATAGTTACCATCAAGGAGCCTCTTTGCCTTTACGATATCTGCATGTGGATCCTGTGTTCCGCTTCCCCAGACACCGGCATTATCAGCCGCAGCTATTTTGCCATTTGCGTTTGCCTGTGCTGCCGCTACGATGCCGGTGATACCCAGTGAGGCATCACCGTTTATAGTCAGACTGTCCTCAAGCCTGTGGACATTGTCAAGACAGATATCAACATACCTGTTGAACATCGCCGGATTTGATTTAAGGTCCTTCTCATGGACGCTGAACCAGTCCATGAACTGCAAGATATCCTGTTTGGTCGTGGTCTGTTTTATTCCGGTCTTTCCTGTCGGTGTAGAACCTTTCGCTACGACCTTGGCGCCCGGGCCGGTTCTGTCATAATCCACAACAACGTCGATCTGTACCGCTTCGTCAACCTTTCTTACAGGCATCACGTTCCTTGCGAACATGTTGTCAAGGTTTACGTTCACCCATCTTGCGATCTCTCTTGACCACTCTTCCAGATAATTATCCGGGATTGATAATCCATCGTTCTGTATCATTTTTACACCATCCTTGCCGGCACAGTGCCGTTTTCAGTGGCCTGGTCTTCGACGGCCACCGCCCTGCTATTTATGGTCTTAATTCCATTCTCTCCCAGAATGCCGTTTGTGCTGATGGCAAACTTGCCATCGCCCACCGGTTCGAGGTACTGTCCAGATACAGTCGTCCCTGCAAGACCGACTTCGGCTTTACCCTGGTCTATGATGTGCACGGGGTCAAACTGCGCATATGCATCCTTGTCCTGCATCTCGTCTGCTATACCCAGGTATTCGTTACCCGCCCTGATGTCATCGATGAACAGGGTCGCTGCGCCAGGGTCGCTTGCTGCATTTATACCTACAGAAATTGCTGCATCCCTGGCCGTACCCGCCCCGGTCACTGCAACTCTTATATATCTCCATAAACCCGCAGCCAGTACAGGGATATTCAATGTCTCATCCGGGCTTGCACATGCTGCCGTCTCGTCCAATACGAGTTGCAAAACATTTGCTGCCACCGGGATATCGGACTTTATCCAGAACCCGATATACTTGTATCCTGAGAGGTCGATCGCAGCGAAGTCACGTGTTGCGACAAGACCAGTTGTGAAACCTGCTGCGATTACAAGCTTTGCGCCTTTGGCATTGACCTTCCTGGCTTCTGTATCGGCTGTTGCTGTGACGTTTACTGCTGCCGTCCATGCGGCCTGGCAATCGTCGATTATTTTCTCCATATGCTTTCCAATGGTGATTGCGCCCCTGCACTCGACTGCATCGCGGAATGCTATAGCTGCAGCGGCTCTCTTTGTGCCTATACCGCTTCCGAGTTCCTCTACGTTCACTGGATTGTTTGACATTATTTCTCACCCACCTTTGCATATGCATCATCTATGATGCTCTTTGACGGTTTTGCGCCGTCCTTCATCTTCAGTTTCTCTGCATCAAGAACGCTTGAAGCAGTATCCGTGAGACGTTTGAAGTCCCATGTCTTGAGATCTTCTATCTTGAGTGCAGGCATCGCATCCGTTATCTGTTTGATAAGTGGCGCCCGCCTCTCTTGCTCCACGGCGTCTATCTGTACCTGCAATGTTGCGATCCTGGCTTCGCTTGCCGCAAGGGTCTTCCCCTGGTCTGCAAACGCAACCTCTTTCGCATCAAGCAGTTTCCTGGTTTCTGTAGCTGTCTTCTGCGCTTCCAAGAGAGCTGCAGAATCGGCTAGAAGTTTCTTTACCATCTCAGGCGTGTACCCCACGCCATCGATTACTATGCTCTCTGCCATTGTTTCTTGTGTCTCCTTTATCTTTTGATCATCAACAATTGATGAGTTTGAATCTGTGGGTGCGGCTGAGTTGTTCACAGGCGGCTGCTGTTCTTCCTCGGCCCCCTGTGCCGTCACCATGGACTTTGTTAAGCTCCTGATGATCTTCGCCATGCCAGCATGTTTCTCTTTCGGCATCTCCTGCATCAGCGAGTTCATCCTGTGTATCATAAGAAGCAGACCGTTTATCCCTTCGACAAACCGTCCTACAAGTTCCCGGTCCTTTGGAGAAAGACCTGCTGCTGCTTCGTGCAGTTTTCCCAGGTCTTTCTCGATCCCGTCAGCAATCTCTTTTGGAATAGTTACAAGTTCTCTCATGTTTGTATCAGGATTATCTGGAACAGCAGAATCCATAATGCCGCACTTCGGTCTTGAACACCTGCCAGCTTTCACCACCGCAAGATGATCGTACAGGACTTTCTTCTGCACCGCTTGATACGGCTCATCGTTGAATGTCCCCGGCTCTTCAATAATATCAGCGTAATAGCCTGGACTGAGATCCCGCTTCCCTTTCCTGATTTCATCTGCAAGGACTTTGTCTGTTATGAGAAGATCGCCTGTAGCGACATTATTATTGAGTGTGACAGTTTCTGGAAGAACCCTGCCTTTTATTTCCAATACATCCATTATCACCCTTGACCGAGGGTGCTCATCCGTTATCATCATCCGCTGCATTGTTGGCATTGAATCCGTAAGCACTTCGGGGGATTTCAGGATCTTCTTTCCATTGTAATCCAGCACCATCGCCCTGCATATTATGGCATCTTTTACCAGGAGGCCGTCCTTGGTATCGACCAATCTGGAAGTGTCAATCTGGATACCAATTGAGTCGGCGAACATTACCCTGTCTGTTGAATCGGCCTTCGTTTCTTTCGCTTTCCAGAACAGCCACCTGTTATCCGTGCTCTGAGTTGTCTCTGAGGCTGCTGCCTGGCCTTTGGGTTGTTTGTCTCCGGGTTTTGGGCCGGAGTTGGGGTCTTCATCTGCATCCTTCAGAACCAGCTTTCTTGCGTAGTAACGACCTTTGAGGATATTGCCTCCGAGGGTCATGTCCACGAAATCTGACTCCCTTTTTGCAAAGGAGTAGTGCCCTGTGTCACGGATTTCTATGTGAGCTACTAAGTTCTTTGTAGGGTTGCCTGACTGACCCGGCGGGATCTCTCCCTGGAATGTGAGCCATTCAGGAGCATGATAGTCTTTCTCTTTTGCAAGGATCTTTTCACCATCAGCGAGTTTGGATTTGAAATCATCGAGACTGTTGGCGAAGAGCGTGAAGCCTATCATCACTTTCTTGCCTTCGGAATTTGTCTTCTGAAACCTGAGATCGAAGTGATGCTTCTTTCCCCACCAGTGTTCGTGAAGCACGAAGGGGCCTTCCAGGACAGGCTGCCCCTGATTCGGATCAGCGGTGTTTATTTGGGCTTTGCGGGATGCTGCCATCCTTTCTAATACAGCCGCCGTATCGGGCTCTGTCTTGTCCTTCCTGACGCCGATTACCTTGGGCGCATACCAGGTAAAACCGCCTTCGACTCTGGTGATATGGTCAACCGATACGGCGATAATGTCTCCTTCTTTTGCTTCTTTGTCGGTGGCGTAGGTCTTGCCTATTTTCGCGCTGCCTGCTTCACATGTGTAAACATAACCACCTTCTTTTTTCTCGACTGCTACAACTCTTGCATCGATGGCGAGCTGCCATTTCAGTTTGTACCAGCCGGCACCGGCTTCATTATAGGTGCTATCGGCATCCTTGATCATGGCCCCTTCACTCGTGCTCATGGATCTGATAGCCCGGATGACCCCGCTGCCATCGACCTTCAGGAACTTTACCGGATGAACGAACTCAGACCACGAGACTTTTTCAAGGAGCTGCTTTCGCTCCGAGAGGGGTTTTGACATGGTATCTGTCTCATCAACGTAAAGAACATCAAAAGGCTTGATCTTGAGATGATAATCCTCCGAAGGCGAGTTGCTGTGGAGATATGCTGTAACATCTGAGTGATCTCCCCTCTTTCCCCTGATATAAACGATCAGTTCGGCATCAAGGATTACAACGTCTTCGGGTATTTTCCTTATGTCCTCTGCTATGTTCGGGAGCCTGTCTTCAATAAAGTTACCCTCATCGGTTCTTATAAGAACAGCCGGACCGACCCTGGCAACAGCGACGCGGACCCCATCCCATTTTGGCTCAATATAATACGAGCCTTTAAAATCTTTAAAATCCTGTAAATTATAATATTCCTGGGAAGCGCCTGCGGTTTTTTTGGGCTTCATGAACTTCAGCCTATCGAGGAACTTTTTCACTGCATTGAGTTTCTTGATATCTATTGCAGGGCCCTGCGGCTGTGTTGAATCTGTAATTACATGAAATGGTGCAGGCAATTCGGTGTCTGCAATAATATCGATATCATTGCTGCTGAATCCCTTCTCTGCCATTCCGCCCACAATGAAGCCTTCATTTATACCATGCTTATCGAGAAGCTCCGCTGCGCTATTGAGCGTCATCATGTACGACTCCACCGCATTTCGTGTGGATTCAGTGATTTAGTCTGGGAACCCATTTGAGGTAAAATGGACTTCGTTTGTATTTAAGCACTAACTTACTATTGTATTGTAATAGTAATAGTTATTTTATACGAAAAGCACTGTACATGGTGCGGGCATCCCGGTCACTGAAATGGAGCGTGGCTGTAAATTCACTAAACTTGTGTTAAATAGCCTTATATATGGACAGAGTAATTTTATGGTGTTTTACTATGACATGTGGTCTTTCCGATGATGAACTCTTTATCTTGAATATATTATACAAAAACAGATGTTTTGAGAAAGATAGGGGTTTTCATTCTAAAAAACTAGAGCATCTATATATAAAAAAATTCCCCTTTGATTTTGAAAAATCCATCAAAAACCTCTTGAAAAAAGGATATATTGCAACAGTTAAAAAACAAGAACTCAAATACTACATTTCAGACATCAAAATAACGAGCTTTGCGTTAGGATCACATAATTATACTGTTATAAAAGGCAGAGTCAGACAGTTGTAAAAATTATTTAACATCGCTGTAAAATTTATTTTACAAACCCTTTTTTACTAAGAATTACTAATTATAAAATATGAGCAGCCCTTTTGAAGGTTTGTTGGGAAATAACTGTGAATTGAGGATGTTTGAATTCCTGTTGCCATTAGAGGGGATAGAATTCAACATCACTGAATTAGCGCAAGAAGTAGGAGTTTCAAGGGTAACTGCTACTCGAATCGTAAAGAAATATGTTGATTGGGGAGTCCTGAAATCACCAAGAACATCAGGTAATACCACATACTATAGCATAAATCATGAATCACCTATCGTGAAAAGTATCGAACAATTCAATAATGTTCTCATTGAAAACATCCTGGGCAATGAGACATTATATGAAATTCATGATTATTTGGAAGCTCAAAAATCTCAGGAACCTTATGCTTTAGCCAATGGATGTCTCTCCAAATAATTTAGAGATTATATCGAGCCGATCGATATGCGCGAAAGCTGAAAGAGCTGTATTATCCAGTATGATCATTTAAGATATTTCTCAGCTAAACTCTCTTCTTCTTTTGCTTCAGATATGCCAAGCAGCGAGTATATCTTCATTTTTCTCTTCTTCAATTGTTCAATAAAATCCTCAAAGGGCATATCTGCGAGTTCCGCGGCTTTTCCTACCGATATCTCTCCTTCTCTGTATAACTCAGTCGCGATGAGGATCAGACTCTCTTTTTCAATACCAATATAAAAGGTCAATCTGAAAATCCAACTGCAGATTTATACTCCTCATAATTCCCGGAATAGATATGCCAATTTTCGAAAAAAGTTTTGGCGACGATCCAACTATCACCCAGAGGTCGATTTCCTTAAGTTTCTGACCACAAAAAACGGCCTGACAGCTTATTTCTCCAATTTACTTCGCACAAATCCCAGTACGCACTTCACATTTTCCTCTATTGTGTTGTCAATCCTGGTTACCGAATCCTCAACTACAGCATCTTCTTTTCCATTCATGATTATTTCATCTTCCCGCTGCCAGTGAAACGAGTATTTAGAATCGACAGGGTATCTTATTTCCATATATGAACCATCGACAAAAACAAGCCTCACTTTGTCGCTAAAAATTATTGGCGCCTCGCTTAAAATCTCCGAAAAATGCTCCTCAGCGCATTGAGCAACAATGATAAGCCTGTGCATTATATTCTCTTTACGAGATCGCCCAGAAGCTTTTTGAGGTCTTTTATATTCTGTTCATAAGATAATGCAGAAAGATAATCTTCATATGCCGGATGCTCTTCTATCTCGCTCTGCTAAATCATTTTTTCAATAGATCCAGGATTTTTTGCATTATATTTTTCCAATATACTCTTTAAAAATTCCTTTTGCTCTGAGATTTTAGATAGTATAAGAAATGTTTCAGTCTCCACACCTCTTACATGCGGGCTAATTATTGGTGATTGGGCTGCTTCAGATGCGCTGTGCATAGAAATACCTTTGAACTAACAATTAGAGTCTGGGTATATAAAAAGATGCTGAGATATTTATCAAGTACTCAAAAATCCCGCACCGTGCCGTAATTATCAACCTTCTGCACTTTTGGCTTCATTCTGGGCTCTCTTTTGCGCTTTCTCCTTCTGTTCGGCACCATATGCCGCCAGTCTTCGTTCCAGGCTACCTTTTGTTTTCTTCATTAACCTTGCCTCCTTAATATTATATTACTATTATAATATTATTATGTTATTAAATAAATTATTATTGAACCACTGAAACTGCCGTACCTGACAGAAAAGGAAGAGCGAGAGGAGATAGATGATCGAAGATAGATCCGGTGACAAAAAAAAGAAAAGCTATCCTTCTGCTTCTTTGCATATACTGCACATCCTGTCCGAACGGAGCTTCCTTCTTCCGCAGGCGCACCTGTCATAGTTGCCATCATATTGATATGACTTGTTGAAGTGGAACCTTGACCAGTCCTTTGTTGCTGAAATCCATCATATTGGCACCCACCTGTATCCATAGGACACACCGCCGGGCAGGAGTTCCAATACCACGCTATCGCAGGATTTCGGATCGTTGAATACAAGCACGCGCCTGAAACCGTTGCAGCACTTCGCCGCGTCTTCCCCTGAAGAGCCAGGCGGTGCTGACCTGACTTGCATTTGTGATTCATAATCTCACTCCGCGAAAGCTCATCATGCCTCCACGCGCAGTGCTTTTGCGATACTATCATAATTTGCTTTCACAACATCCGGGCGCTCGGTAACAAGTTTATTCACTCGCCTGCAGGCATCATTCAGCATGAGCCCTTTGATCATATCCACGAGCAAGAAGCGATGGCAATTACCCGCGCCCTCAAAGCAAACAAGATATACCTCTTTGGTCATGGCGATCTCCCCAATCCTGAGCATCTCAGTTTTGCATTCAGGATTATCCATCTCGCGCATGAATCCTGAGACAACAGCGCCAGGATCCATCTTCTTTACATTTTCTAAATTCCCGAAGTACGTTTCTTTTAAACTCATATTAAATCACGAACTATCGAACTATCGATAATTCGCCCGTGATAATTTTTATTTAAAAATTCACCTGCTGCTTGCTGATCGCATCATGCAGGAGCAATTAAAATAAGAAGGGATTATAAAAATAAATCAGCTTTTTCTCGCAGGGCAAACACAATGCAATACAATTAACGGAGAAATAATAAACGGATTGATTATAGTTTTTGTACTAACTTTATCAAAATCAATAAATTGTGATTTTTTGTAATAACAAGAAATATCTCGGTATGAAAGGATGTTGGAATAGTACAGTAAAACAATGAGACCCAAAAGAGTGGGAATTATGAAAGGATTTTATTCCTTTTCCTTCATTTTGGGTATAAATCGGACATAAAAGAATATTAGGAGGGATTATGAGATACTCAAGAGGAGATGTTGTAGAATTTAAAATTGGATCAAATGAAAAACATACAGGCCAGGTTCGATTTGTCGAAGAGGATTACAATGAGAACATATTTTATGTAGACAGTTTTAGCGGATGGGCATACAAAATTCCTGAAAAAAAAATAATTTCGCGGGTATCAAAAATACGATAATATATATCAGTGCTACTATTAATATGATACATGCTGATGTACATCAGATGAGAAATGGGCAGGTTGGGGATGGGGTTATGGGATTTAAGAATTTTTCAGCTGTTCATATAATACTGTGGCAAATGTTAGCAGGAACATGAGGAGGATATACACGCGGAGCTATCGTTAATATGCTTGCCGATAAACAATATAATACAAATCAATTGGCTGAAGAATTGAATATCGATTATCAAACTACCAGTCACCACCTCCATGTCCTTGCCAATAAAGGAATAATCACAACTGAAGGCGACAAATACTGTAAAATATATTTTCTTTCCAAAGATATGGAGGCAAGTTTGAAAGAATTCAATCAAATTTGGGAAAAAATTAACGTGTAAAGACACTTTCTTGTTTCACCCGGAAGTATGGCAATGAAAAAGTTGAAAAAAGAGGAGGGGGATTAAAAACGTGGTTTATTATTTTGAAAATTGTTATTTTAACTCCCCTATCTCAATTAATACATCAGCATTATTAGTATATATACATATCCATGATAATGTAAATTGTTCTGTATAGTCTCTCAACCTGTATAGATTATTCTATCACATATCGAAAATCTTCAAAAAAAATGTGATTGGAATGAAAAGGCAAATTTTAGGATATTACGTGGAACAATATACGTTAAAGAGTTTTGCATTATATCTGTGGTTACTCCATCTGTTTCTTTATTTCTGGATAACTTTTTAAAAGGTCTATAACAGTTATGCTTTTAACAATTTGCATCACTCTCGATGGTGAATATCTTGGTGCCGTTCCTATAAAAATATGTATATGATCTCCATCAGTTCCCATGGCATCAAACTCAAACCAATATCTCCCTTGTTTTCTGTATTTGCTAGAGTAAGCGGATGGCTTTCGCCATCTGCTCCTCATCAAACTGCACGAACGGATTTCCCGTATGCAGCTTTCGTTTGGCTTTTCTCTTTGCAGGAGATAGGTTCATTCAGCAACGAAGTAAGCGAAACCAACCCATTTTTCTCAATTCAGGCTCAGGAAGCGTGAATAAAATAGTGTTCCAGTTACGCTTTTTAGCCTCAAAGCTCCTCAAGCGTCCCCTTATATAACCATCCAATTCACTTCTATAACGCCCATTGAAACGGAAGCCAAGAAATTCAACACCCTTACTTCTTGCAGGAGCGATTTTGGTCTTTTCTGGACTGAGTTTTAACTTTAACTCTCCTTCCAGAATCTCCTTTGCTCGTTTGAGTGCAGCTTGTGCATCTATTACGAACTTGCAGAAAATAACGATGTCGCCGAGATTGCATATCTTTTTTGTTTTATCCCACATTTTAGGGCATTTCCGCCAGTTTTCTGGCTGTTTGTTTTAGTTTTCGTAAAACAAAATATTCTTTATTGAGGTAAGGATTCATATCTAACTTCAATCTGTCATGTCTAATTATTTTGGTATCGTAGAGAGTATTCAAGACTTTATCTCCATCTGTAAATACCCACTTGCTATTTCCAACTGTTGTTATTGGCAAGAATTGGTGATATTATGCCACCCTGTGGAGTTCCTGCTTCAGTTGGAAATAGATGATGATCAAATATATAACCTGCCTTCAGAAATTGTCTCCTGCATAAACAGAAAAAGGTTTGTGCACAGGCATCATGTGTACTTCTTAATTTTCTGAAGCCAAATGACCTTCTGTCTCCCGTTGCTTCTGCAATCGGTTTCTTAGTTGACCCATATTTTTCAATATATACTCTTTTTAGAGGCTTTGCAACATACTTTTTATCAGTTAGACCTAGAGCGGCTTTCATTTGGCTTCCGAAGATGACCAAGTTTCACCGTTAATTCCTGCCGTTCTTTTACCCTTGTTTTGAGTGGTTTTTCTTGTTGCTAACAGTTTCGCGTAATACGAATGAGTTAGCAAATATCTTTGTCAATTTTACTCACTTCTTTTTGGCTATCAGTTAAAATTTGACAAATACTGCCTCCATGCAAAGATTAATAGCCATAAACCAACATATGATCATTTAAATTTGAACAAACATAAAGGTCAAATATGCACTGGCGCGAAAAAGAATTGCTTAACATACTGAAACAAGGAAAATTGACAACCACCGAGATAATCGGCAGGGTAAATATGAGCAAGACAACCGCCCTGAAGTACCTGGATAGTATGAAAGAAAAAAACCTGGTGGATGACGAAGAGATAGGTACAGCAAAAATCTGGTTTTTAAAAACTGAAGAGGAAATAGTTAAAAATGAACCTCTCGACAGTGAAGCTGTGGGGAATCTCATGACTCCGAGGGCGACTTGTGTAGCATTGACCGTGCCCAGTCGCACCAGAGCTGCGGAGTATAAAGATAAAATAAAAGTACTGGTTGCAGATGATGATAAGGATGTTATAGATATTATCCGATATTCTTTAGATAGTGATCAATTCGAGGTTTTGGAAGCCGCAAATGGAAAAGAAGCTTTGGGGATGGTCTTTGCCAGATCACCTGATATCCTGATCTTAGATATTATGATGTCTGAAATGGATGGCTATATGGTCTGCGAAGAATTGAAAGAACATGATTCTACAAAGAATTTGCCTATAATAATCCTGTCTGCCAAGGCCAGTGTAGATGATAAGATTAAAGCAATGGACTTAGGCATAGATGATTATATGACAAAACCGTTTGACCCAAGAGAACTGGAAGCAAGAAT
>JAGFND010000086.1 GCA_021409285.1 Candidatus Methanoperedens sp.
ATTGTTTTCAGCCCCCTTATGAATTCATTCTTTCTCCCCGAATCAAATCCTGGTAAGCTCCCTCAATCTGACATCATCAAGCGGCATGGGGATCCGGGATTTCTTTTCTGCCATGATACTGGTGGCAAGTTTGCGATAAACTCCAGAGATAGCTGAATCCGGCGCTTTTTCAATAACGGAAAAGCCATCCCGTTCACAGGTCTGCACAAGAACATCTCTGGGGATAAAAGCAAGAAGCTGGCTTCCGATCTCTTTTGCGAACTCCTTCACGATTGTTTCCTCATTCGGCGCGCCGCGGGAGTTGCAGATAACGCCATTTAGCGTCATCTCAAGACGTGAGAGCCCTTTGCAGATATTGTTGGCTGCATAAAGCGGCATATATTCGCCTGAGGTTAGAACATAAGCTTCATTAACAAGCCCTTTCTTGACAGGGGCGACAAATCCTCCGCATACGATATCGCCCGGCACATCGTAAATGACAAGGTCTGTGTCCTCGATGGCTCTTGAGATCTTACGAAGGATACCAATCGCTACGATTATTCCTCTTCCAGCGCAGCCGATACCGGGTTCAGGCCCTCCTATTTCCACGCACCTGACACCTTTATAGCCGCTGAAAACGATATCTTCTTCCCTTATATCCATACCTTCTCTCATAAGATCCATTATCGTTGGAATGCGCCTTCCACGAAGAAGGGTGATCGATGAGTCACTTTTTGGGTCGCATCCTATTATCGTGACACGGTGACCTTCGTCAGCACATGCGGCAGCTACATTTGATGCCGTGCTTGATTTCCCGATCCCGCCTTTTCCGTATATCGCTATTTGCTTGGGTATTTTGTGTATCATATTCTTTCAATCACTTTTTGCCATCTCACGAAGTGTCGCTCCGAATTCTGATTCAACTATATGATTTATACCCAGTGTTTTGGGATGAAGGTCTATCTCAACAACGACATGCTTATGCCCCATCTCTTTCAATGGCACAACCTGCCTCGGTCCGTTCGTTATTGAAAATAATTCCATATCTTTAATGTTATCCATAGGAAGTGCATGCGGAACTCCTGTTATCACTGCAAAATCATAATCCGAATATTTTTCGCCGATTATCTGGCTGGCGGTATTTCCCGCAACAGGGTATTCATCCAATCCTCCGATGATGTGATGTATTTCCATCCCTTTTTCGTTCAAATCATCTTTGATCTCGCGGGCATTCCTCCTGTTTTTGGGAAGTCCGACCGTTACATCCAGGTTTGCCATATTTATGATATTTTCATCTTTGCCAAGTTTCTCGGCCACCTCACTTACTGCAAGATTTATGTCTGCAAACATGAATGCAGTCTCCTTCTTGGCATTGAGTATATTAAGACCTTTTTTCCCATCTTTAATCAGCTCAAGTAACCGCCCTGCTACTTTATATTTAAGATCCCCACGGCTTGGTTCAAGATATTCTTTACTGGCTGCCCCGTGGCGTTTCTCGACCATTGTTGCTTCTTTCAAGAGGGTTTTTTGTCTCTCGAACTCCGCTTCACTTATGATCCCTGATGCAAGCGCTGATTCAAGAGCTATTACAACACCTTTTGTATTATCCCTGTATCCCGCATGGACTTCCACTTCGATTACAGGAACTTCAGGCTGAACTATAGTCACAGCCTCATGCAGCTCCTCGCCGATTATCATGCTGGCGCATGTTCCCACAATGCCTATGCGTTTCGGGTTAAAGCGTTTGATGACCTTTTCAAGCACTTCAACGAGAGCATCGCGTCCTCCGAAAACAAAACCGGTCTCATCAAGCGAGGTGGTAACGACCCGCATACCGTCCTCTTCAAGGAGGCGCGCATGTTTGAAGCTGCATCCTGGCGGGCCGTGCAGTATCACGACATCTGTATCAAGGTCTCTTAAAGTGTATAATGCGGCAACTATCGAACTTGGCCGCGGGTGCATTATAAGTGGTTCTTTCTCTTTTACAGGCATCTTTTTTCTCCGGGTTCAATACGATTATTAATTATTATGAAAATCGTGGTTTTAGCCTATATGCACTTGCTATGATAATACTTTCGCACTATATGATCTTAAATTGTTTTGCTATCCAGTTCTTTTTGCAGCAGATCGATCGCTGCGAATATTCCAATCAAACCAAGAACCCATTCAAGATATTTTATTGACAAGATCGGTTCTCCGGCAGAAAAATAAACATATCCCGACAGGTTCGCATATATCCATGTGAAAAGAATGACGGTCATAAAGCTTATTATAGCTACAAGTCCAAGCATTCTGACAATTTTCATCAATTTCGAGAAATTAAATGAAATCGCAGGCTGGATATTTCCTTCAATACCCTTTATCATTTCTGATTGTCCTGAAATATAACGTACCATAGTTTATCATATGTTGTTTCAGTATATATACATTATGATAAGCATGATGATAATGATGTATTATTTGATACAAATAACAGACAAAATTTCAAGATAATAGCAATATTTAAACCCAGGACAAGATATAAACGATACAATATAAACAGGATCAAATGACCAGAGTTCTCGTATTTATCACAGTAATAGGGAAAGACCAGAAGGGAATTATTGCAAGGATATCAAATGCGGTTTTCGCCCATAATATTAATATAGAAGACCTGAACCAGAAGATCATGGCCGGATATTTTGTAATGACCATGCTTGCCGATATGTCTGATTCAAAGATTACAATCGGTGATCTTAAGAAAGAACTTTCTGATATCGGAAAACAAATGGACCTATCCATCCAGGCCCAGCATGAGAATATCTTCAAGGCGATGCACAGGGTGTGAAGATGGAATATTCACTTGATGAAGTCATGGAAACAGTCCATATGACACTTTATCAGAATTTTGATATAAGGACTGTGACGCTAGGAATTAATCTTAAGGATTGCATACATTCAGACCTCGAAATATTTAAATCAAATGTATATGACAGGATCACAGAATACGGAAATAGACTTGTCTTTGAAGCTGGTAAACTTGAAGATAAATACGGCATCCCTATAATCAATAAGCGCATTTCCGTAACGCCAATTTCGCTGATAATCGAATCAAGCCATGAGGATGCCCCATTAGAGATAGCAGGAACGCTTGACAGGGCAGTAAAAGACGCTGGCATTGATTTCATAGGCGGGTACGGCGCGCTTGTGCAAAAGGGGATGACAAAAGCAGATGAAATTCTTATTGATTCGCTCCCCGATGTCCTTTCTGGTACTGAAAGAGTTTGCGCGTTTCTCAATATTGGTTCAACAGTTTCCGGAATGAACATGGATGCAGTGATAAGGGCCGGCAAGATCATGAAAAGTATTTCACAGCGCACTGAAAACGGCATCGGATGCACGAAGTTTGCTGTATATTCTAATGCTCCGGAGGATAATCCGTTTATGGCGGGAGCTTTCCATGGCGTCGGAGAACCGGACTTCTCACTTAATGTCGGTATCAGCGGCCCGGGGGTCGTGAGATCCGTGGTAGAAAAGAACAAATCCTGCGACCTGACAGGACTTTCTGAGATCATAAAACGTACCGCATTCAAGATAACAAGAGCAGGTGAGCTTATCGGCAGGGAACTTGCCGTGAACATGAATGTTCCTTTCGGTATCGTGGATATTTCCCTCGCTTCGACCACGAAAGTTGGTGATTCGGTCGCAGGCATCATGGAACAGATGGGTATCGAAAAAATGGGAGCGCCGGGAAGTACTGCCGCTCTGGCCCTCCTTATCGACGCCGTGAAAAAAGGCGGAGCTATGGCATCAGGGAACGTGGGTGGATTGAGCGGGACATTTATTCCCGTGAGCGAAGACTCCTGCATGAATGAAGCGGTAAGAACCGGGGCGCTTTCCATCGAAAAGCTTGAGGCACTTACTGCAGTCTGCTCTGTGGGGCTGGATATGATCGCTATTCCGGGGGATACTCCTGCTGAGACAATTTCAGCCATTATAGCGGATGAGCTTTCGATCGGTGTTGTGAATGGCAAGACCACCGGTGTGCGTCTGATCCCGGTCCCCGGGAAAAAAGCAGGTGATTATGTCAATTTCGGGGGATTGATGGGTGAGACATATGTTATGGATATCAGCACATTCAGTTCCCGCGATTTCATACTTCGCGGGGGAAGGATGCCAGCCCCTATAACGGGTATGAAGAATTAGAGTTTTTATTTTCGATATTTTCTTCGCAGCCACAAATATTAATAACTATTAATACAATGTTGCAATGGATGTTCAGGCTTAAAATAAGCAGATCTGTAATAATATACATATCAGTTTTTGCATTCCTGGTCCTGATATATAGCTTTATTTTCCAGTATTTGATGCGGGTCTACGAAGCCAGAGACTATGGGTTCATAACCGCTATTTACTGGGTGTTAGTGAGTATGACGACTGTAGGGTATGGCGATATTTATTTCACAACCCCTGCCGGCTATTTATTCAGTTCTTTAGTGATCCTCTCCGGTGTTCTTATGATCTTCGCCTATCTATTCCCTCTTGTCGTAACGCCGCAACTTGAAAAGACATTCCGGAAAGATCTTCCGACAAAAGCCCCGGATTTTCTCAATAACCATATAATAATTTGCGGCTACAACCAGCTTGTTGAGACGCTTATTCTGGAACTTGAAGAATTCGGGATCCCTTTCATTATAATTGATGAACATGAAAAGAACATAACAGGGTTACTTTCACGAAAGATTTTTTGCGTTCATGGTGATTCCACGGATGAAAAAGTTTTGATCAATTCCAATATAATGTCTGCAAAAATGATAATGGCGAACCAGAGCGATGAAAAAAATGCCGATATAATTCTTACTGCCAAAGAACTGAGAAATATCAAAGTGATCGCGGTAGTTGAGAATATGTCCAGGGCCAGCTACCTGAAATATGCAGGGGCTGACAGGGTAATATCCCCGAAAACCCTGTTCGGAACTTACATCGGAAGGAAGGCAATTGATCCTCTAACAGAACATCTTGCAGGAGCAACGCGTTTCTTTGAAGACCTGAACATAGTGGAATTCCCGATACATCCTGGCAGTATCCTTGTCGGGAAAAAATTGAAGGATGCTGCAATTCGCCAGAGGGCAGGCGCTAATATAGTCGGTCTATGGGTAGGAGGCAGGTTGTCGCTTAATCCACATCATGATGACATGATAAAAGAGAATTCCATACTTCTTGCCGTTGGTACTGAGAAGCAGCTTGAAGATTTAAAGAAATTAACAAGGTGATCTTGTTGAAAAAGCATATTATCCTTATCGGTTTTGGCGATGTGGGCCAGAGCATAGCCAAAGCCCTTGAAAAAGCTCATGTGAGTTTCGTCATAATTGACAGAAATGAAGCGAAGCTTAAGGATAAAGGTTTTGAGTATGCATCAGGCGATGCTACAGATGAAGATCTTCTGAAACGCGCCGGGATAAAAAACGCTTCCACTGTTATCATAGTCCTGAATAACGACGATGATATCATTTTTACAACACTTATTGTCAGGAACCTTAATCCCGATAGCATAATAATTGCAAGAGCAAATACGACAAAGTCCATTGATAAGATATACAGGGCAGGAGCTGATTATGTTGCCTCACTTTCGATCGTGGCCGGCCAGATGCTGGCACACATCGCTATGGGGTATGAGGAAGACAATATTATGATGCTTGAAGGGCTGGAACTGAGCCGATATCATGTAACACCGGATTCGCCAGTCATCGGGAAAAGTATCGCCGAAGCAAAGATAAGATCGAAGATCGGATGCACCATAATCGGGATCGAGGAGAACGGGAAAACGACCACAGAGATCGATCCGTCGACCATATTGAAGGATGGAATGACGCTGGCCATTATCGGGAACTGTGAGCAGATATCGAAATTGAAGGAAGAATATTCAAAAAAATTATCTGATATCTAAATCTCTAACCTGAACCATTCATGGATTATCTTTTTTGAAACATCGAATCCGCCATCAAGATAAATGGCTCCGATTATCGCTTCAAGTGTTTCTGATAGTACATATTGCTTTTCGTGCGCTTTTTGCTTCTTCTCGCCAAGACCAAGTAATATATATGAGCCAATCCCAAGTTCACGGCTGATTTTTGAAAGCCCTTCTTCGCTTTCAAGGTCCATTTTTCTGTTTGTGATTTCTTCTCGCGTCTTCAGGCCTTTTGATATCAATAAATCAACAAGTACTGTTTTCAATACTGCATCACCAAGTGTCCGGAATATTTCCTGATCCCTGCAGTCATTATTCTGCTGTTTATGCTCATTGGCGTAAGCCTTACGGGTGAGGGCGCGTTCTATCAGGCTGCGGTCAGAGAAATGATATCCAATATCTTCTTCGATGGTCATTATTTGCACTTATTGCATCTACCGTATCATAATACTTCGTCCATGCTACCGCTCCGGAAGCCCATAAGGTCAAGTGTGATATAAGAAAAACCAAGTTTCTTGAAGACTTCCACGATGGTCTGACGTTGATCCAGGATACTTTCCATATCATGCGGCATAATTTCTATTCGCGCTATACCATTATGGTCACGTACACGAAAGGTTAAGAATCCCTGTTCCTTAAGATATTTTTCGGCTTCTCCAACTCTTGTCAGCCCTTCAATAGTTATTGTCTGTCTGTATGGGAAACGTGAAGATAAACAGGCCATAGATGGTTTTTCAGCAACTGAAAGACAGAGTTTGCGGGCAATTTCCCGGATATCTTCTTTTGTGACCTTGAATTCAACGAACGGATTATATACATCTTCTTCGATAATAGCCCTGTAGCCTGGCCTGTGGTTTTTGAGATCTGAGATGTTTGTCCCTTCAACAATAGTCCTGATGTGATTTCTGGCTGCGATCTTTTTCAATTCTCTTATCAGGCCTTTTTTGCAGTAATAGCAGCGATCCTCTGGATTTTTTGTGAATTCACGTTCCTTGAGTTCATCATAAAATATCACGATGTGTTTGATACCTATTTCCTGCGCGACTTTTATTGCGCAACCGAGTTCACCCGGTGCAAGTGTCTTCGAGTCGGCTGTTACCGCGATCGCATTATCCCCCAGCGCACGGTATGCGAGAGCAGAAAGGACTGAACTGTCAACGCCGCCAGAAAAAGCCACAATTACACTTTTCTTGCGCGATAATGAATCCAGGATCGATTCTATTTTGTTATCGAGTGACATGGAACAATCAATGTTTTGAAAAGATGTAAGGATTTCCATATGAACAATCGAAGTTATCAAGAAGTCCTGTAGAGATAGTTTTAATAGGAATCGGATAACTATTAGCCGTGCCTTCTGACAATCCCGTTATGAGGTTGTGAGAATAAGGGGCTGTGGCCTAGTCCGGCATGGCGACGGGCTCCAGCGGAAATCCCCGGAATCCGGGGTGTAATGAAGAGCAACGGGTCTACTGAGCGAACTGGACGCGGTAAGCTGTGAAGAACCGTTGGAGCACTGAACATGTGCTGCTCAAAGATTAAATCGCCAAAAACCTGGCGTTTTCGGAGAGACCCGTCGATCGTGAGTTCAAATCTCACCAGCCCCATACGATAACCTTGACATCACGCCAGCTTGTTCCTTACTTTCTCGTAAAAACCATCTTTCCTCGTCATTACAAATCTTGCAGGTTTATCCGCTTTTGAGATAAGTATTGTATCATTCTCTATTATTTTTCGTGTGTACTGGCCATCTATTACGATCACGGCTTCTTTTTTCGGGATCATGAGATCAACCCTTATCTCACTTCTGGCAGGAACGACCCACGGACGCGCAGATAACTTAAAAGGAGCAAGCGGCACTATAACGGTTCCATCCACTCCCGGATCGACTATCGGCCCTCCTGCGCTCATCGCATAAGCCGTCGAACCTGTGGGGGTGGCGAAAACCACTCCATCCGCCCTTAATTCCTCAAGAGGGGTCTTATCGATAAGTATCCTGAAAGATAATATCTTGGCAGGATTTGCTGTTATTATCACAACTTCATTTGTGGCTGGAGGAAGGATCTCATCGTTCAGCCGTATTGAAAGGCGCGTTCGCTCATCCACTTCAAAACCCATCAGGACTTTATCAATGACAGAGAAAGCATCCTCAGGAGCCACGTCTACAAGGAATCCGATGGTTCCCATGTTGATCCCAAGAATAGGGAGCGGGTCATCCATTTTCTGTATCCCCCTGAGTACAGTCCCATCACCTCCTATCGAAATGATAAACTCCGCTCCATTTTTTCTCATATCAGCCACGGGCGTGCCCTGAAGTTCCATTTTTTCTGCGGTCTTCATGTCGATCATGACCTCAGCTTTCGATCTTAAGTGATTCAGGATGTCTCCCACAAGACTCAGGACATCCGGGCTATCGCACCGTGAGACCAGGCCAATTTTTTTCATATCCTCCTACACAAAATCAAGTAATTTATCATGAGCATATCCATTACTTGCAATGACATTCGCGCGTTTTCTCACGTCAAAAGGCACAGCAAGAGGCATTCCTTTACCATCGGTGACCTTTCCCCCGGCTTCTTCCACAATAAGGATTCCTGCAGCTATATCTGTTACGCGCAGCATATTTCGCATATCGAAAAACGCATCGAAAATACCGGATGCGATATAACAGAGTTCAAGAGCGGCGCATCCAAATACCCTTACCCGCCTGACATTATGGTTATTTATAGGTATTGGGTTAGGGCGATGGCTGTATGAGATCACGCTGAGTTCGGGAAGTTCTGATATACATGAGACATGTATGCTCTTCCCATTCAGGAATGACCCTTTTCCTTTCTCAGCTGTATATATGTCCTCATTAACGAGGTTTTTCACATAACCGTATCTGACATCAGATAGGGAAGAGCCACCGATCGCTATCGGGACGCAAAAAAAAGGGATATTGTTGACTGCATTGAACGTGCCGTCAATAGGGTCAAGCACAAATGTGAATTCTGGGTTTATTCCTATTAATTTCTCACCCAGTTCTTCACTTACAAATCTCATCGACCTGCCATCATTTTCAAGCACGCAAAGCGCTGCATTTTCCGCCGCTTCATCGATCCTCTCAGTTGGTGTGCCGTCCGCGCCTATCCTGAGTATTTCCCCAGACTCAGGGTTACCTATCAATCCCGAAACCTCATGCTCTATCGCCTCTGCGACTTCGTTGCACAACTTGTAGAATGACATCTTTTCTATACGACCTCACAGCCCGCAACAAGCCTCTGTTTTGGATTGTTAAGCTGGGCGATCAGGAATCTATCGCCTTTTATGTATGCGATGCTATTCTGGGCCGTCAGCAAGATATTGCAATCTGATCCCGGCGGCGCCTGTGTCACATCTTTATCAGCTATTGAGATACTCCCGACCGTCGCCGGCATTACCTGAAGCCCTGCAAAAAGATGAACAGTGTCGCCAACGCCGAGGCCTGATGTGAATTTTGTCAGGCGGCATTTCAAGTTCAATTTAGATGAAACATCCTCTTTTAAAGATATCATATATCCCCTGTCGAATTCCTTTGCCTGCACAGTTTTCAGGGCAAGTCCCACTCTTGTACCTGCCGGTGCTGATTTCATATCCACATCATTGCTCTGGATAGAACGTATTTCCGTTAACCGGTTCAACGGGAAAACGGTCATACTGTCATGGACACGAAGTGTGCCCTGCGTAACGACACCAAGTGCAACCGTTCCCATCCCTGTGACATTGAAAAAATGATCGACTATCACCCTTGCAGGAAGATCTTTCTTTGCCGAATTGGCAGCTCTTGCCTCATCCCCCAGTTTGAATATCCTTTCTTTAAGAGTTTCCATACCTTCAAAACTGGTGGTAGAAACTGCAATTGTTTCCCATTTCTCAAGATTTGTCCCTTTACTGATAGCTTTTATTTTTTCAGACAGCTCATGAATAGCCGCTGGATTTGATTTATCTGCCATTGTGATGACAAACAATCCGCGCTTATTCCCAAGAAGATCAAGAGCGATAATACATTCCCCCACCTGCGAATTAAGGCCGCTTGAAGGAATGCAGACAAGAGCTATATCGCTCAGGTTGACCGCATTGATAAGTGATTTCAATGATCCAGGATAACCATTCGCATCCACGAATGAATATATATGGTCTCCCTTGACAAAATTATATAATGTGATATCAGATTCAGTTCCTTTTTTTCCAAGTTTAGCGGCAAGGCCTGTCCTTCCGGATTTCTCGCTTCCTATTATGGATACGTTTGACATACTGAAAACTCCAGTTGATAATACGTTTGAATATATATGAAAGTGGCGTTTCGATGATAGTGATTTTTGCCAAAATCATTAGCCTTTCCCAAAATGCTCATACCCACGCGCTTCCAGCTTCTCAATCCTGCCCATGCGTTCTATGAAAACACCCTCTTTTATGACCTCACCGATTACTGTCAGCTGACATGCCTCTTTTGCCCGGGGAAGCATATCCGGATTTACAGTGAACAGAAGCTGAAAATCCCCTCCTGAAAATAGAGCCATATCCAGCAGTTCATCTTTATTGAATCCTTCCACATTTGATAGAACGGGCAATCTGCTTTCGTATATTTTGAAACCCACATTACCTGCTTTACCAAGGTCATGCAGAGATATAGCAAGCCCGTCGCTGATATCCATCATTGA
>JAGFND010000087.1 GCA_021409285.1 Candidatus Methanoperedens sp.
GATTTTGGAGATTACTGGCAACATAAAATCCTGATTGAAAAAATCCTGCCGCTGGAACCGGATATGCAATACCCCATATGCATTAAAGGCAAACGCACATGTCCCCCTGAAGATTGCGGCGGAGTTGGTGGATATGACAACTTTCTGGAAACAATTCAGGATCCAAATCATCCGGAGCATGATGAAATGCTGGAATTGGCAGGTGGCAGTTTTGATCCAGAAGCTTTTGATATTGATGAAATTAATCGAGAGTTGGGAAAAATCAGATGAAGATATTGGAAAAATAATTAATGAGCACAACTTGACAGATGTGGTTTTGTGGGTTGCTTGCACAACAGGCACTCATGGGATGTACTGATTCCCGCCCGCTGTGTATATATTGGTAATGTGCTGATTTGCCAATTTACGAACACAAACGCCAGCCTTTTTTTGGGGATATGCGGGCGGGTGGCTGGAAAAATTGTTTGGGGACTGGCACCATGCATTTCTCTGTACCCATCTATGATCAGTGTGAATTTCCTTAGAGTCCAAAATTTCTTTCGCCGCAGATTTATGTAAATCCCCCGCAGCGTGCTTATTTGCTCGAAAATGCACCCCACATTATGAATTTTATAAAAGTAGAAACTCTAAGTAGGAGGGATCATAATTGATGGCCATGCCTTGGTCAAAGGGATATTCGACATTTTATATCATCATATTGGATTTCTTATTGACATCCGTATACAGTAAATCCTATCCAGGTGAAAGGTTCATATTCCGAATTTGATAACATAGTATTTTGAGTTTCCTGAAGTGAGGTTAAGGGTGTTTTACCAGTTAAACGATTCTGATGGTAGATTGTCATAAACCGGCAGGTTGCGCGGTCATCAGCCATAGGTATACTCACCAGAATAGACCTTGCTCCGGCTTCCAGGAACGATCCGGGCAATCCCAATATGTCATCACCTGACAGTTCAACATCCTGAACTTTAGTAGGACGCCATCCACTACTGCATGCGCTCAGGATAACTTCATTATATTTAACCGAAGAACGGGCGATCTCTGCTGCATCAATTTTGGCATCTGCTAAAAGTAAGCCTGAATTCATAGGCTCATTGGCTTCAAAAGAACCATGACTTGATACATGTAAAATCCCATTTTCAGCATTTTTATGAAATAGTAAATCCCAGAATCCTTTTTCTGTAGCCTTATTCCCGTTTAATACATTTCCAATAATACTTTGTTTATCAAAATAAAGTTGCCTTATATGCTCAATTTCTTTTTGGGCGTAAGGTAAAGAATTCAGTCCATGAAGGCTGCCATAATCAGGAGATCCGATCAATGCAATGGCAGGAGGATTTGAAAAATCACCATCCAGATTTATGATAGATGTGAGGTTGGGGAGAATCCCTACGGGACAATATTCGAATAATCTTTTACCTTTGAAGATCAAACCTGCCCATGGAATAAGATGTAATGGACCATGTGGGATTATTATGAGTTGTGTTGATTCCAAAGCTTTCATGAGCAGATCATATGGGATAAGGTGTTTGGCTCCAATAGCAAGACCGGTTGAAATATCATAAAAAGTTTTATCGGGATATTTCTCCTGCAAATTTAATCGATATTCTTCCAGTTTGGAATTTATCTCCGATGGCAGCTCAATCTGAGCCACTGTATATTTCGTATCCTTGATCAATACTGCAATAATCCTTTCAGACCCATAGAAAAGATTAAGGGCAGCCTGTCCCCTGTCGTCCAGGATTTCGGTGATCCTATCAAGGTCAAGTGGTACAGGCTCGGTCATACTTCGCCAGCGTGGATCAGAAAATCGAACCCGTTCTATTAATTCTGATCGTTCAAGCAGAATAGATGATCTTTCGTTTTTGATTTCATTGCTCCAGCCATCTCTATACCCTGAATATTCCAGACCATCCAGTTTCCGGGTTAATTCATCTATCTTTTTCCCTATCCCTATATCCCCTGTTTTATTATGATCATCACGCATAGGATTTGTTATACTGAGTGTTGCGGTCAGAATTCGGGACTTGATCAACTCCATGAATCCACAGCATTCTTTAGCGCGATCCATCTTGCAAGCTAGCTCAATGGCTCCTTTGAATAATGGAATTTTATCTTTAAGATAAGTACTATCAAGTCGATATCCTAACGGGGCTTTACGCATATCATTAACAGTATCGATCGCTTTGGAGTAAAATTCCAGAGCTTCTTCGTTATTCATTGCCTCTAAAATCCGGCCTTTCAGCCACTGCAGTCCCCATAAGCGATCGGGATCATAATAGATATTAAGGTCTGCAATTCCCTCATCTAGGCTATTTATTGCCTGTTCCATCCTGCCCAGATTAAAAAGAGCTTCGGCTTTCCACCTCAATAGACTCGCCAGTTTGGGACGGAAAAAATCATGGTTCCTGAAATGGGGTTCCAGTCTGATGATCCGAGACAATGCTTCCTGGTTTTTACCCTTTGAAAGCAATATGGAAACAAGCTGGGCTTCTATTACCTCTTCGACTTCCATTTTTTGATATTCAGGCATAACTATTTCAAAAAATTTTTCAGCTTCATCCAGATTCCCCGCCGATCTATTGATAAGCCCCTTATAAAAGTTTATCTCTGTGAAGATGCGGTAGAGTTGTGCAGTATCCTGGGCTTTCCTGCCATCTCCCGTTCCTGACCTTATGTCTGCTTCGGCACTGAACAGAGAGTCCACAATATCCTGCTGTGTTGGAGCTTTCTCCAGGATCAGTGGAGCAATAAGACCTGAAACATTGCTAAGTTCAGATAGTGCTCTGTTAAAATCCCCCAGCCAGTTAAGGATAGACACCATATCAAGGGTCGTCCTTGCCAGCTTGAGCATATTACCCTCTTGTTGAAAGAAATCCTTACTGGCTGCAAGTCCCACAAGTGCTTCATTAAAGCGTCCCTGGCTTACAATAGAAACTGAACGTGACCGTTCTATTTCTGCAACCTCGGAAGAACCAAGGTGCTCTTTTGAAAGTTTTTGCGCATCATCCCATAATTTTTCAGACGTTGGAATATCCCCTTTTGCCTGCAGGATATCCGCCTGGATGAGCAGGGCGTCCAATAGTGGCTGGACGATTGAAGTTATCTCCACGGGATATTCATAGTGTCGATTGTGCAGCAATGCCAGTTGAAGGTATTCATAGCTGACTGCTATGAGCCTGTCGTACCATATCCGTGCAGAATCCAGGTCTCCTTTGTTTTTAGATAACACTGCTTGTTGAAAAAACCTGGTACGTTCAGTTAGTTTCTGTGCCATCTGCAACAGCAGCTCACCCTTGGAGGGGATTTTTGAGCTGTCTGTCTGCATTTTACTCATAGATTATCTGCATCTCTGGCCCCCTTGATAGCTTTTTCCAGAAGATCGGCTACCTGCGATCGATTCGCATTTGTTACTTCGATTATCGTGCTGCCAACCTGAACTTTCATCGTAGCTCCCGCCATCTGGTTTGTGAGCTGTTCCTGTAAGGCATCTGCAAATTTCGCCGAACCGCCGATAAATTCTACGACTAGGGTCAGAGCTTTAGCTGCATCTTGAGCCACCCCCCGGCTCTCACTGGTCTTTTTAAGGCTTAACTGGGGTATGCCTCTTAACGCTGATTCAACCGTGTTTTCTTCTGCTCCCTCTACGATTATGTTTATTTTTGGGTTCATTTTGTTTACTCCCTTGGTGTATGCTTCGTTACCAGCGGTTTAATCTATGCCTCCACTCGGCTGATAAAACTTTCTCTTCGGGTACATTTTTATTTATATCAGAATTAACATTTCCCGAATCTCTGATAAGATCTTTCGGATCTCTGATGTTATCCCTGGCAAAAGATGGTATATTTCCCGAACCGTTTATCTGTTGAGCCCAACCAGGCATTAGCTCTGCAATAACTGCTTCGGACGTTCTAGGCCATTTAGATCGATATTCAGCCCATAATTCAGGTGATTTTCCTATCCACTCCTGTTCCTCCCGTGACATGTAGCTATATTTAGTGATGAGTTGCCGCACGAAATATTTCTTAGTTATCTCCGGTGGTGGCTGCGGTGTCTTCCCATTTTTTAGAGTCATCTGCATGAAGTAAAAAAATTCCATGTAACATTCGGCAGTTTCTTGTGTTAGTGGTGGATTGCCAGGAGCAAGCGGCACATTTGCAGCATCGTACAATTTAAGTACGGCTCTTATACCTGGATTTCCACTTCTCTCAAGAAGTCGAAGATCAGCCACAAACTGTATCTGAAGTTTCTCACGAAGGTAGTCTTGTGTCGCTTTCGTTTCTTTTCTAACCTGAGAATGGATCGATAAATATTCCTCTAAATTTTCCATTTGATTATTTGTAGACCAAAAATGGACCAAATCCCGAATAAGATCCCTCGCTTCTACTGTTAGCCTGACATCCAGAATCCACTCCAGGAATGAACAAAAGTCTTCGAACAGACCATCCATTAATGGGGACGAAACCAAACTATCTCCTTTGCTGAAAGAAGTCATGATCATGTATATTGATAACACAAAAGATAAGGATTTCCTTTGTTAGAATAGAAGAACAGTTGGGCATCTCTATCATCATTGGTTTTTGAAAATCAATTCTTCCCAATTAATCCTATTGTTGACCGTTATGCACGAACCCATTGTGCTTGGGATAACAAAAACATGTAATCACTGGATAGGGACAATAGCAAATTGGAATGGAAAAACATCTCACGTAAAAGAGAATCCAAAACAGATCAGCTATTACATAGATTCAAAAATGGCGGAATTGAAAGCTTCAGGCGATTTCATAGTAGAATCCACAAGAGAGTATATGCCAAACCAAAAGAAAACTGTACCATGTTACCAGGTTACATGGTAATATGGAAAAATTGTCCAAATGAAGAATATCGTGACACGACAATTAGAATAATCAACTGGCATCCCTTCCCTATAGTATAACACCTGGATGGTAGAGCTAAAAAGAGCAAGTCACTGTGTTTATAAAATACATTATCATATGGTCATTTGTATAAAATACAGAAAACAACTGATCTATGAGTCTGAAAAGATAAAATTTTTTAACAATGTATGTATGGAAATTGGGAAAAGATATTGATTTGAATTTGATGCCATAAGAACAGATGGAGATCATATACATATTTTTATTGGAACGGCACCAAGATATTCACCATCGAGAGTGATGCAAATTGTTAAAAATATAACTGCTAGAGAACTTTTTAAACAGTATCCAGAAATTTGAATTTAAATAATTATTATGGCTGCTGCACGAATCATGCCCCGCTGCTTGCAGCGGGGTGTGCAGCAGCGGTTTGACAACCACAGAAATTGAAGCGTCTGAAGATGAAATACCAACAACATGGACTGATCTCTCTGACATCCTGAGAGAAGTATCAACATATATCCGAGATTCAAATCCACCATGGTTCAAAGAACATGATGATTTGTTTAAAAAACAAACGGACGGCTTATTCTGGATAGAATATACGGAAGAGGAATTTGCAAAGCGACTTTATGATTCCATTGGTTTGCCGTTCGACAGATTCGGAGGCTATGAATATCGTGGAAGTTATTGACGAAGTAAAAGAAATATGCGGAGACAAGGTGTGCATCTATACGGGGAACGGCCATACGACCACTAAAATATCAGCTGGTATGGCATTTCTCAGTCATGGTGTTATCGCTGGTGGCAGAATTCATTATGAACCAACATGGAATTTGAAGGACGGAGCAATTTCTCGGTTGAAAAAAAACATAATTTTGTTAAATAAGGTTGCACTTTAATCAGAGACTGTTCCACATCACCGTATTTCAGATGACGATGCCCGATGAAGGCGACTTTAAATTGACTATTTTCTGACATATTAACTCCTGAACTATCAATAATTTGATAATTCGCCAGGGATAATTTTATTTAAAATCAGTTCTGATATTGCCAGCCTTGCGGCGCTTGAGCGTGTCCATTTGAAATATTTCGAAATATTTATTACCCAGGTAAAAAATTCTTCGGATCACATAATTCTGGGGTATCCGATGATAAAAAATCGGCGTTCCGGCAAAAGGAAGTTATACGAATCGAGATCTGATATGCTCCCAAAATGGAAGGAAATACGAACAGAATTCGGATATGAAAGAGTTATCCAAAATTGGCAAAACAAGCGAGAGGATATAAAGATCGGATAACATATTCATATCTGGCTTCGTCTTTGGCTGCGCCCAAATCCTTGGGACTTCAGATATGAGCATGACCGTTATATGAAATATTTTGCCAAATTAGAAGTGAGGATTATGAAAAAATCATCCACAGAAATTGAAAAAGTAATCCAGGAAAGGGTAGATGGCGGATATAGTGTGAGTATTGTTGTTGGCGTATTAGATGAAAATGGTTCCAAATTTTATAATTATGGAAGAATGGCTAAAAATAGCACACAAGATGTAAATGAAAATACCATCTATGAGATTGGGTCAATAACAAAAGTGATTACTTCATTGATATTAGCAGATATGGTGGAGGAAGGAGAACTAAGTTTAGATGATCCTATTGATAAATTTCTTCCAAGAGAGGTAAAGATCCCTTTGAGAAAGGGCAAAAAAATTACTTTAAAGCATTTGGCTACACATACCTCAGGTTTACCAAGTATGCCAGAAAACTTTGCACCTAAAGATATGAGAATTCCCTACGTGGATTACACAGTGGGGGATATGTATGATTTTCTTTCTCACTATACACTTACTAGAGATATTGGTGCTCAATATGAGTATTCTAATCTTGGAGTTGGTCTTCTGGGTCATATTCTCTCATCGAAATCTAACATGATATTTGAACAATTAGTCGTAAAGCGAATATGCAATGAATTAGGGTTAATAAATACAACAATTTCATTAACTCCTCAACAACAAGCTCTGTTGGCTAAAGGTCACGTTGGAGATATAGAAGTCACTAATTGGGATTTTTTAGCTTTTGCAGGAGCAGGGGCACTACGTTCCACAGCTTCAGACATGCTTACTTTCTTATCCGCTGAAATTGGATTAAAGGAAAGCAGGTTATACTCAGCAATGGAAAAAACCCAGATTCCATATGCTTCTGGAGGCATTACAGGATTAGAAATGGGACTAGGATGGCATATCCATAAAAAGTTCGACTCTGAAATTATATGGCATAATGGTGGGACTGGCGGATACCACAGTTTTATAGGCTTTGATAAAAAGAATAAAAAAGCTGTTGTAGTTCTTTCAAACTCAGCAGATGATATTATTGATGATATTGGCCTACACATATTAAATAAGAATTTTGAACTGAAGATTCTAAAAAAAGCAGTTAAAGTGGACACATCCATTTACGATGATTACATTGGAGAATATGAGTTAGCTCCCAATACCATATTAACCATTTCAAGAGAAGGTAATAAATTATTTGCACATGCAACAGGACAAGTTATAATTGAAATATTCCCGTTATCAGAAACCAGATATTTTTTTAAAGTTGTCAATGCAGAAATCAGTTTCATAAGAGATAAAGAAGGGAAAGTTAATGAATTGACATTGCATCAGGAAGGTGACCATACTGCAAAAAGGATTAAGTAATCGAGCGAAAATTTGGCAAATATGTCATATAATATAGCATAAAAGGTTTCGTGCCTGACGGCACTCACCCAAACTCCTTTGAAATGTCCACTTTGATGGTAAGGATGTTACCTTCAAGTTTTAGATCGACGTTCTTCATGTTACTTTCCTCCTTCAGTTGGCATCAGGATGCCGTTCTTGGGCTCATATATCCGGCCTTCATGTTTGAGGGCATCGATAAGCTCCACCAGTTTTATAGAAGAGATACCTGCACCTTTGCCTTGCTGGGCCAGATGCCCGATCTTGATTCCCTTGCCGCCATTATTCATCGAAATAAGTTTTTGTTCGATGAATTTTTTCAATTCTTCTTCAGACGGATCTGCTGGAGCAGCCTGCTTCTGTACTGGTGGTGTGGCTGGAGCCAGAGCTTCTGGCGCTGTGGCTACCGGTGCCTTTGCCGCTGGTGCTTGAGTCGCTACAGGTTGGGAAGCACCCTCCAGTGGAGTGTTTTTCATTTCGGTGATCGTCGGATTCTCTCCATTATTGTATAGAGATACTTTACCGATAACGGCCACGAACACCGGAGGCTCTGTATTAACTCCTGCATAACCTTGAAATCAGATATTGCCATTAGAAGTAGATTTTTCAAATCCAAAGAGGCTTTATGAAATACGAAGCATTTTAGATATATTGAGTGATGAACCAATAATCTTTGGTCTTTTAGGAAACACATTGGCAAATTTTGATGATGACAATCGTTTGTTGGGTAATGTGTCAAATATTTTAAAACCTGGTGATTTATTATTATTGGAACTTGCAAAAACCAGATACATAAATGAAGACTCTAAGGGAATGGCTAAGCGTGAATATAATCAGAGAGCATTCAGGAATTTTGCGATAAGTTCATTGCTACAAGCAACAAATATGGATGCACATGATGACTGGTTTGATATTGAAGTAGATGAAGAGGAATTTCCCTGATAAAAGAATTATGGGGAAAAAAGCATTAAGAATTTTTGTTAGGTATATAAATAGAAGTCAAAGTAAGATAGATATTCGTTTTTTAGATAGCGAAACAATTTCTTTTCCTTCAAACGATAAAATAAGATTATATTTATCTAGAAAATACACAGATGAGGGTGTTAATTGCCAAAAACGATAAAAACCTCATGCACCCTCCTGATGCCCTCCGAATTCTTTCGGGAGTACGTGACTTAGATTAGTTATTTAACGGTAATACCTTAGATCATCCACAGCTTGAAGTTTCGCCTTTGAAAGTTCATATACTACTTGCTCCATCTCTCCTCTGCTTCTAAGCGTTATTGCAAGTTCATTTCTCGCAGAAATATGATTAGGTTCCAACTCAAGCACTTTGTAATATTCGCGAATTGTATCTTTTTTTCGTCCTGGATGCGAAAGTGCTCTCGAATAGTCGTATTGATCAGAAACATTTGACGGATCGATGGAAAGCGCTGCCTTGAAGTGAATTAGTGAATCGGAAGCACGACCGAAATCGAAATATGCTCTTGTCAAGTTCCGAGGAGCATCAGGTTTACGAGGTTGGAGTAAAATTGCTTTCTCCCATTTCTGGACGGCCTCTTTAAGGTTTCCCGAACGCGCTAATGAAGTGATCAGATTATTGAAGGCGTTTTTATCAATCACCAAATTCAATCAATCCCGATAGAGCTTGACCTAATAGTACCAAGCCATTATATCCTCAGGATCATGCTATAGGACTGTTTCGAACTCTACTGCAGCTTCGCGATAGAGTTTCGCTCTCAGAAAAGACTCGCCAACGAAGAATCGAATTCGATAATCGTCAGGTACCATGTTGTGAAATAATACAATCCAGAAGAAGCTGATATTGATATTTCTCTACTTGTATATATCAGCCCGATTGAATTGAAAATGCAAGTTCAATAGAGATTTAGTGAGGCGCTAATTCCTTACCTCACGCGTACGTAGAAATCATGGCGATACCATTATTACCCATACTCATGTATATCTCACTTACAATTGAATATCATTTTATTCGATAGTGAGGATGTCGAGAATGAGAATATGCAAAATCTGAGATGAGTCTATGTTATTTAGAAAAATGAATAAAGTGGAATCTGGTCTCTCTATACTGGGCTTCGGATGCATGCGCCTGCCAGTAACAAAAGACGGAAATATCGATGAAAACCAGGCTACCGATATGCTCAGGTATGCCATAGATCATGGCGTGAACTACGTTGACACCGCCTATCCATACCATAATGGGGAGAGCGAACCTTTCGTTGGTCGAGCACTGCAGGGAGAATATCGCGAGAAGGTGAACCTGGCTACAAAGCTTCCTAGCTGGCTGATCAAATCACGTGCTGATATGGATCGTTATCTTGATGAGCAGCTGAAGCGGTTACAGACCGATCATATTGATTTTTACCTGGTCCACGGACTCATGAAACCTTTCTGGGAAAATCTCTGTCCATTGGGTATTACCGACTTCCTGGATAGTGCCATTGCCGATGGAAGAATTAAGTATGCAGGTTTCTCATTCCACGACGAACTGGCATTATTTAAGGAGATTGTAGATGCATACGATTGGACGTTCTGCCAGATCCAATACAATTTCATGGATGAGCAGCATCAAGCTGGAACAGAGGGACTCAGGTATGCAGCTGACCATGGACTTGGAATTGTGATCATGGAGCCTTTGCGCGGTGGTATGCTCACCAGGGACATTCCTTCCATAAACAACATCTGGAAAAAGGCTCCTGTCCAGAGAAGCCTTCCAGATTGGGCCCTGCGGTGGGTATGGAATCATCCTGAAGTGACAGTTGTTTTATCCGGCATGTCTTCCTTCGAACAGGTTGAGCAAAACGTCGGATATGCAAAGAGTGGTCTTCCTAACTCGCTTTCTCAAGAGGAACTTAGCTTGCATATAGAGGTGGAAGTCGAATATAAGATGCGTATCTAGATTCCATGCAAAGGCTGCAGATACTTTATGCCTTGTTCATCCATCGTTAGCATCCC
>JAGFND010000088.1 GCA_021409285.1 Candidatus Methanoperedens sp.
CAGAAAACCTAATATTTATTAGGACAGAGGTCAAGATTAGCTCAGTCAGAGGAGAATTTTAGCCGAAGATTAGACACAACCCAATTCTTCGGGGGAAAAATCGATTTGCTTTTTGAATTTTGATGCGATCTCTTTTCCCAGATGCTTCACTTTTTTTGATGTCTCATCATCAAGATCCTGCATTTTTGCATACTTATTAAGAATCCCTGCACCTTTTTCAGAACCAATATCTACTTTATAACTCTTCCCAAGATCGGTCAACATAAGGTCAAATCCTTCCTCTGTCGTGGCTGCGCCCATGCTCCCCGCAAAGGAAGTTGAGGAAACGTTCTTGATATTGACACCTATCAATATTGCAGCTTCACGTTTATGGATATAGTTATCATCGGGATATGTATCTTTAAAAACCCTGTCCATCTGTTCTATTGCTATCAGGTCATAAGGATGGATGCCGATAATAATCAAGGGAATGACTTCATTTTCTGCCGAAACTGAAAATCCATTTTGAACTCTATATTTGAGCAAAGGCTCTTCTGGCGGCAGGAAATATTTCTTCGGGGGCAGGAGCGTCACATCATATTCAAGGCGCAGTTCCTCTGCAGATCTTAGTTTATCAAATACGAATTTATCTTCTTTTGATATTACGCCAATAACCGCCCCAGGTTCATTTCTTATCAGCGCATTAACAAAGTCTGAAAAATCATTTTTTCTAATTAGATTCATCATGATATTTATAAAAACTTGTATTAGTATATATTTTAGTATGGAACCAGAACAATATAGAAACTATTTTATGCTATAAGGTCAATTTAAGATTAAGGAACGGAGGTAAGATATGGCAAAATTTATTATAATCTCTCGTTTGACAGACGAGGGCGCAAAAACGTTGAAAAGAACCCCTGACAGATTGAAAATCGTTAATAAGGAACTTGAAACGATGGGGGTAAAAGTCCTGGAGCAGTTTGCTGTACTTGGAAATTTTGATTTCCTGAATATCGTAGAAGCAGATGACGTAAATTCAATATCCAGAGCAGTCGTTGAACTGGCTTCCAGGGGAAGTATAAAGACAGAGACTTATTCAGCTATCCCCATCGATGATTTCATCGAATCACTGAAATAATATTCTCTGTTTTTTTTTTTAAGCATGCAAGATTTTATCACAGGGAACTCTGGTATCAAGATATTGGAAATACTCCCGGTGATGACCTATAACTGAAATCCCTTCTGTCCTTATTGCAGGCACAGGCAGCGGCGTTGGAAAAACTACAGTAGCCGTGGGCTTGATGGCAGTTCTTTCTAAAAATTACATCGTACAGCCTTTCAAGGTGGGGCCTGATTTTATCGACCCGGGGCATCATACACAGATATGTGGCCGGCAATCAAGAAATCTTGACAGCTTTATGATGGGCGAAAAGGGTGTGATCGAGACTTTCGGGCGTGCTTCAAAGGATGCCGATTTTTGCATTATAGAAGGTGTGATGGGGCTTTATGATGGATTTGAGGCCACAGAAATAGCAAGTTCGGCACATGTTGCAAAGATACTGGATTTACCTGTGATCCTTGTTGTCAATGTGCATGGAGCATCGCGAAGTATTGCAGCCACAGTGAAAGGATTCATGGAATTTGACAGGGTTAATATTTCTGGTCTTATCCTGAATAATACGGGCAGTGAAAATCATGTGAGGTTGATCAAAGAATCACTCAAAAGTGCCGGGATCGATATACCTATAATCGGAGCACTTCCAAGGAAACAAGAATTGTCTATCCCGTCGAGGCATCTTGGTCTTCATATGGCAGGTGAAAATAATCCTGACGTTTCTGCACTATCAGAATTCATTGAGGAGCATATCAATATTGAGTCAGTGAAAAAAATAGCAGGCTATTTTGTCACGCCAGATATCGTATCAAAACAACCATCAGAAAGCTTCAATGCAAGGATCGGGATTGCATGGGACAGCGCTTTTTGTTTCTATTACCAGGATTCTTTAGACGACCTGAAGAATAGCGGTGCAGAACTTATCTTTTTCAGCCCGATGAAAGACGATTTGCCTGAAGTTGATGGCATTTATCTTGGCGGAGGATATCCTGAGCTTTATGCGCGGGAACTTTCGATGGGCCGGACACGGGACCAGATAAAAAAAGCAGCTAATGAAGGGTTACCAATATACGGTGAATGTGGTGCATTGTTATATTTGAATGAATCACTAACAACAGACAGGATCTACAGGATGGTAGGTGTCCTTGGGGCCAATTCGAGGATGACGAATAAACTCCAGGCACTAGGCTACACTGAAGCCGAAGTTGTAATCAATTCACCTCTTGCAAAGAAAGGAACATCGATAAGAGGCCATGAGTTCCATTATTCAATCACAGAATGTGACAGAGATGCACGATGTGCTTATAAATTGAGGCACGGAAAAGGAATAAGTGCAGGAATGGACGGGCTGATGGAACATAATGCGATGGCAAGTTATATGCATACTCATCCGGCATCAGTCTCATTTGCTGAATTTTTGCACCAATCTGAAAAATATAAAAAAAGATAGATGAAAAAAGGAATTAGCTTATGAACTTTGGCGAAAAATATTTCTTGATGACCATATCACATTTGGCACATTTTATGATGAGCCAATCCCCAATTTCCTGTTTCTCATAGTTTTCAAAGATTGATGATCTACAATGCGGACAGGTACTGAAATCCTTAAAATATGAGTTATAAAATTCAGGAGATCGCTCGAGCCAGTTTATGGTCAAAAGCAATCTGTCAAGATACCTGAGTTTTCCTCCTTCAGCTCCTTCTTTCATCTTTTCGAGAGCATGTTCCTGCAGGTGCTGGATATGGCGTTTAGAGTGTTTTCGTATCCGCTGATAATCGCTCTGGAAATTCTGCCCTCCCTCAACATATCGCATAAAACCATTTCTTTTCTTTTCAAATTTGACTGTTCTTACGAAATATCCACTCATCACATCTTCCATGAGATCTGTACATCCCGTACATATATTATGATCCTTGTATTGCTTTGAATCCTGCTCACCTTTACATATTTTACAGATTTCCATTTCACTCATGATTGCCCCCATAAACATATCTACGTGATAGTATTTAAATCTTATGATGCTCATTATTATAATTTAGTTGGTTTGATTCTAATAACTATAATTTTTTAGATTTATAAATAACTTTAAATGCTTAACCTTCCAGAAAACAATTTAAGCAATAGAATAATGTTTGACACAAAAATATGGATGAACTTAAAAAGATATTACAATTGAAAAAAGAAAGAAAGGCAATTATCCTCGCCCATAATTATCAGCGTTCAGATGTGCAGGATGTTGCTGATTTTGTTGGTGATTCTTTTGGCCTGAGCCAAACAGCTGTATCAAGTGTCGCAGAGACGATCGTATTTTGCGGGGTGGATTTCATGGCAGAAAGTGCGGCTATTCTTAACCCTGAAAAAACCGTCCTCATGCCGGAACTGAGCGCACAGTGCCCGATGGCTGCCATGATAACCCCGGCGTCATTGAGACTCGAAAAGAAAAAATATCCTGATGCTGCTGTTGTATGCTATGTGAATACACCAGCATCAGTGAAAGCACAAAGCGATATTTGCTGCACTTCTGCAAATGCCATCAAAGTGGTGAATGTACAGGAAGAAGACGAGATTCTTTTTGTCCCTGACAGGAATCTTGCTCTTTATGTCGCAAAGCATACCGATAAAAAGATCATTCCCTGGAATGGATACTGCCCGACGCACCATCTGATATTGCCAGGGGACATTCTTCTTGAAAAAGAAGAGCATCCAGAAGCCGAAATCCTTGTCCATCCCGAATGCAGGCCTGATGTTGTATCCCTTGCCGATCAGGTCTTGAGCACGTCAGGAATGTTAAAATATGCAAAACAATCAACGAGCAAAGAATTTATTATAGGCACGGAACTCGGGCTTCTCCACCGTCTCAACCAAGAAAATCCCGGAAAATTGTTTTTCCCTGCAACAAAATATGCGGTCTGCCCCAATATGAAAATGAACACGCTTGCCAGCATACTGAGGGCGCTGGAAAATAATGAGCACATAATAAAGATCCCTGAGAACATAAGGATCAGAGCAAAATCAGCGCTTGACAGGATGCTGGAAGTATTCTGAATAAGAACTTATAGCAGGCCTTTTGTGCTCGGTACTTCGGAACCGCTGATCATGACAGCTCTTTTTAATCCGATCCCGAATGCTTTGAAGAGCGCCTCGATCTTGTGGTGATCGTTCTCGCCGGCCACGACCACGTGCATATTGATGCCTGCATTATTGACGAGAGATTCAAAGAAATGCCGTGTGTTCTGCGGGTTGAAAGTGCCCACTTTCTGGGGTGCAAAAGCCGCATTGAAAACGAGGAAACTGCGACCACTGATATCTATAGCCACAGTTGCAAGAGCCTCATCCATTGGGATACTTACGTTCGCAAAGCGCTGGATACCTTTTTTCTCACCAAGAGCTTTAGCTATGGCGCTGCCAATGCATATGCCAGCATCTTCAACTGTGTGGTGGTCATCTACCGTGAGGTCACCCACAGCTTTTACTGTAAGGTCAAACGAACCGTGTTTTGCAAAAGAGTTGAGCATATGGTCAAAGAATGGGATACCTGTATCAATGTCGGTATTCCCCATACCGTCAAGTGTGATCTTTATTTCGATGTCGGTCTCGTTCGTTTTCCGTGTGATTTTTGATGAGCGCATGGAGGGATTATATTAATCGGACATAATATAAAGGTATGGAAAAAGTATAGAATATCATGCAGTCAGAGATATATATTGCAGTCAATATCCAGGAACATTACACACGCTTTTTTTTTGCCGCCCCATTTCTTTGGATCGTCAACATCAATGGTCACGCTCGGCAGGTTCTTAACAGCGTTCACAAGATACTTATTCATTTCAAGATTGCACGACGGAAGACATATTATATGTTCGCTCACCTGTTTGCATTCAAGGAGCAGTTCATAAAAGGGATCTATTACCTGCCAGGCGTAATCTATCTCATGCCCCATGAATTCACAGAACTCGTCATGATCGCTTTTCTGGAAAGCCTCACTCAGCGCTTTTTTTTCAAGAAGGGCCGTGAAGCACTGGATATATACGTCCTGGAATGATTTTGGTTTGAACGGCAGGTTGAATGCGTCGCAGCAGACAATCTCCAGCCCCTGTTTCTTCGCCTGTTTGCAGAGGAACATATTAATGTCTATTCCCACGAAAAGTTTCCACTCTTTGCCCCTGGTATCGTATAGCTTTGAACTGTTGCCACAGCTTATTTCAAGGATGGATTCTGGTTTTGTCATGATTTCAATGTTTTTCAATTGATTTTCAAAAATACTTCCCTTAGCATCTCCATTTGATACTGTAAATCCGGTTTATCAAAAGAAATCCAGTAAACTTTATTTGATGTAGTAAATGTATAGTGCCATGCCACATTTTTACTTTTTTGTATCAGAAAAATTTCTGGATTTGTTACACCCGGTATTTTAATAACAGTTGTATTTTCATCAGGAATAGTACTTTCATTGTATCCGGCGTTTATGACCATATCTTTGAGAGATCCAAGAGCCGAATAGTTGTCTGGCATCCGGGCAATAAATATGACCATCGTTCCATTAATTCCTGAATATTGTGCTGCATATCCATCCACAATATTTCCCCTGAAATCATCATAAGATGTAATATTTTTTATCGAAGCTATTCCTGTTTCATTACTTTTTAATAGCATATTTCCAACTATTTGTGGAAATAATCCTTCTTCTTTGACATTCTGGGTAGAAGGGAGATTAATTATTACAATCATAAAAATAAGGACGACGATAATCCCTATTATTGCAGCGTTAATTAATTTATCTTTTGATATCATAGTTTCACCTTACCTCCAGAGCCATGACTATCGTATTCGTCCACACAGCATTATCTGGATAATAAAACCTTCCTGGATCGTGATTCATTCCTCCCGGAGGAGAACCAGTGGCCGCGCTGGACATTCCCCTTACGCTCACTATGTAATTGCCAGACAATCCTCTGGTATCTATGTATCCGGTGACCTGCTCTGTACTTTCATCGAATTGGCCATCTGAAGCGTTCATATCTGTCCAATCCATAATTATATTGTTGGCAGTATCATTGACTCTATATTGTGCCCGTGCTATCTGAGTAAATGTGCTTGTTACTGTCGCATTAATGGTCGCAATACCTCCAGCGGTTACTGGAGATGTAATAGAAAGACCGGTTATGGCTGTCGATTCTCTACCATTATGATTACCAATGGTTACATCGTGATTATCATCAGCTGTATGACACATAGAACAACTGACAGGTCTCCCCGCTGGCGATATAGCTTTTGGACCATGACATAATAGACAGTTATGAGATTCTCCTGGCGCATTGAAGATCCTGTCATTTAAGCCAATATTTGCTCCTCCGGAGCCTGCACCATCGGATCTATAATGACATGAGAAACAGTTCTTTCCTGCAGCAGTTCCTGAAGGACCATTTGTGTGATATCTGTATTCAGGGATCAAAGGCTTTTGCTCATCATCTCCTGCAACATGACATTGTTCGCATTTATTATGCGCATGTCCTGGAGGCATTGCTGTCTTTCTTAAAGTCGCATTTATTATTTTTGCATATTGTGCCGGATTTCTTCCACCTGAAGTGTGACAATCCTGGCAGAAATATGTATTGCTGAAGTTCGCATAGCCATTTTTCATCTGGTCAATCGGTATGCTGAAATGGCATCCTTTACAGTCATCATTGCTGAGGATTCCCGTACCGTCTGTCGTGTTCACATTATTATGCTTACCAAAGAATGAGTTCGCAATATCTGCATGACAGCCAATACAACCATCTCCTGAACCAGTTGTGATAGAAGCGTTGTGGAAGTCCACTGATTCAAGACCTGGCACTCTGCCATTATTGTGGCAAAGGTCGCACTGGTCTGTCCGGGTTTCATTATGCTGTCTTTTAGTACTTATACTGATATCCACCGGCGAACCCCAGCTCATATTTCCAGTATATGGACCTTTATGACATTCTGCGCAATCTGATGTATTTATTGGACCTGAATGTTGATAGGGTGTAGTTGAAATATCAGTCACATAATTGACATAATGTGAAACACTCGCATTTTCAGAATATATATATCTATTTATAGTATTATTATGACAGGCCGAACAATACGCGGTCGTTTTTACACTTATCCCATCAGGAATGTGATTATATACAACTGGAGCATTATAATTACCATTACCTGTGTGACAATCTATACAATTTCTTGTGCCTACCGTGAAACCTGGTTGCATCATGTTTGAAGTATCATAATGACATGCTTGACAGTCGCTATTTGCCAGATTGTTTATCCCGTCTGCCTTATTAACATTCTCATGAACTGAAAATGATGTTGTATCGATTGCTGGATATACGCCCTGCTGACTCTGGTGGCAACCCAGGCAATCTAATGAACTTGAACCACCAGCATTTGAACCACCAGCCCTTACTACTGAGGCATTATGGAAATCCACTAATGCCAGACTCTGAACTTTACCATCATTGTGGCAAAGATCACATTGACCTGTCAGGGTCTCATTATGCTGTCTCCTGGTACTTGTGCTGATATCTACTGGAGAACCCCAGCTTACATTATTTGTATAAGGACCGTTATGACATTCTATGCAATCTGATGTATTTATTGGACCTGAATGTTGATAAGGTGTGGATGCAATATTCGTTACATCACTGCTATAATGGGAAATACTCGCAGTATCAGAATAAATATATTTATCTATAGTATTAATATGACAGGTAGAACAGGATGCCACCATTGCAATACTTATCCCGCCAGGTCTATGGTTATATATAGTTGGAGCATTAAAATTACCATTATGACAATCTGTGCATGTTAGCGTACCTACTGTGAACCCGGATTGCATCATGTTTGAAGTATCGTAATGACACGTCTGACAATCGCTGTTTGAAACCACGTTAATTCCATCTGCTGTGTTAGCATTCTTATGCATAGAAAATGATGCAGTATCTATTGCCGGATATACACCCTGCTGGCTCTGGTGGCAGCCAAGACAGTTACTATAGGTTCCACCTAAATGACATATTTTACATTTATCTATTGTTACAAATTGCATATTATGAGTATATAATGAATTATCTGACAATCCCATATATGTGATTTTCTGATTTATATGACACAATGCATCAGGAGCAGAACATGAATTTTGGCTTATCCAGCCGCCGGTGGAATTAGTCATAATAACTTCAGATGTCGCAATATTGCCTATCGAATATTTCAACCAGTCATTCGATATATAATCAAATCTTTCGGCTTTATATGTTCCATTCGTTTTGAAATATGGCAGATCAGAAGTATTATCCGGGATATTATATATAACCGGAGGATTTCTGGCCTCTATGTCAAAGTACTCCGTACCTTTATCAGTCCCTTCCACCTTTAACCTTACAAAAGCATTATTCCATGCACCATCCAGAATAAGAATAATATTGAAATAATCTTCTATAATATTTTCAATTCTTAGAGTTTGTTTTTCTCCTTCATGCAATGTTGCAGCATTATCATTTGAATTATCCACTGTTTGCTGTCCCGAATAATTGCTGAGGAGTATTTTAAGGGTGCTCTCTATGGTAGAATTTGAAGGAGATATAGATGTTGCCTCCAATTCCACTGATATTGCAATATTGCCTGTGCCGAAGTAATCAACTGGATTTCTACCTGCCCCCCATTTTATTATATATCCATATTGTGCATCAAAACTACCATCAGACTTTCGAAATAGATAAGGGTCAGTCAGACCGTATTGATCATATGCATTAAAGGTAACATGACATGAATAGCAGGGCCCCTGAAGTGAATTTTCAGGTTCTGTTACATTTCCATATACAGCCAGGTAATCATATAAAAACCTGTCTTGCATTGCATTCATTGACCAGATATGTCTTCCATTCTCCAGGTCTTTAAACTCGTCTATATGACATGCCAGACAATTCACAGGCTTAACAATCATATGGGTGGGATTAAACCTGAAAGGGGGAGATTCAGGAATTATTCTTGAAATACGCACAGGTGCCGGGGCAGGTGCTGGAGATATAACACTCCGGGCAGTTATTGCAAATGGAGAAAAAGAAACAGTGTATGCTTCATAATAAGTATATATGCTATCACTTTTTATTTTTGTTGTATCAAGTTGTATCCATTTATAACCATCCCACTTCACCATTTTGACATCATCGCTTCCAAGTTTATTGTCAGAAAGCCATGAATTATTTACTTTGAATCTGATCAAAGCTTCTTTTATCCGCTGCGAACCTGCCCATATGTTCATGTTCTTATATACATTTCCGGGCGGCGGGATATTTACGAGCCTGGAAGTCCCTTTAAGTGCTTCAATCCTCATGGTTATGAAATATTCATTTTCTTTCCCTGTCACCACTATTTCATATATGCCGTGCTCAGGCGCTATAAAATTATATACAACCGGAGTATTTGCGATAAGATCTTTTACATACCTTTCCGTTACCTCAATATTATCAAAAGGCTCAGAGCTCGTGATACTGCCACTGCCCCCTCCAGAGCCCCCGCCACCGTCGCCGGCACCGCTTCCACCTGAGCTTCCGCCCCCGCCACCGCCACCACCTGATGAAGGTGCTGTATTCGCAGTATGGTTTACCCAGGTGGAATTGATATTTCCGGCAAGGTCTACTGTTCTGGTACTTATCTCATAATTTGTATCCGGATTCAATCCTGTGGCTCTATAAAATCTTACGCTTCCGGGAACATTTGTCTGGAATGCGCCGTTGAGATAGATCATGACTTCTTTAAGATCAGGATTTGAAGGGTCTGTCCACGTCCAGTTGATATAATCTGGAGCGTAACTCACATTCATAAGATCAGTGATGCCTGAAGGCGGCGAGGTATCCCTGACCGATATATTGATGACATGGAATATAATATTGCTGCCGGCATCGGAGGCAGTGAGGTTCAGATCAAAGATACCGGCATTTAAGGACGTGGTATTGGTGATCAGTCCTGTCGCAGAATCTATTGCGAAGTTCCCTATCCCATTGATCCCGTAAGTGATGGGTTCAGCATCCGTTGCATTGACATCGTAACTGAAACCTGTCCCCAGTTCAATGATCTGGTCTGATGGAACGGGGTTCCAGACCGGTGGTGTGGCATCCTGGACAGTGATATTGATGATCTGATAAATGGAATTGCTGCTGGTATCGGTAGCAGTGAGGTTCAGATCATAGATACCAACATTTAAGGACGTTGTATTGGTGATCAGTCCGCTTGTAGAATCTATTGCGAAGTTCCCTATCCCATTGATCCCGTAAGCGATAGGGGAGAGATCAGTGGCATTAACATCATAACCGAAACCTGTCCCCAGTTCAATGATCTGGTCTGATGGAACGGGGTTCCAGACCGGTGGTGTGGCATCCTGGACAGTGATATTGATGATCTGATAAATGGAATTGCTGCTGGTATCGGTAGCAGTGAGGTTC
>JAGFND010000089.1 GCA_021409285.1 Candidatus Methanoperedens sp.
CCCAGAATGCAAATAGAGCAATCATTCGTTGGGAATACTTTATCAAAGCGCGCCATCCTGCCGCCTATTGAAGGCTCTTTCTCCACAAGATAAACCTGGAAACCCATATCTGCAAGGTCAAGCGCCGATTGCATACCAGCGACTCCTGCACCGATAACGAGTGCTTTATCAATAACAGGCACTTCACTTGCCTGCAGCGGTTCAAGGAGCTTTGAGCGCTCGACGCCCATTCTCACAAGGTCTTTAGCCTTTTCTGTTGCTTTTTCCTTCTCCCACATGTGTATCCATGAGCAATGGTCTCTGATATTTACGAATTCAAGGAAGTACTGGTTCAATCCCATCTCTTCGATACAAGCACGGAATGTGGGTTCGTGGGTCTTTGGAGAGCATGCAGCCACAACAACGCGGTTGAGGTTGTGCTCTTTTATCTTCTGCTGGATATCAGCCTGGCCTGAGTCCGAGCATGTGAATTTATTGACAGATGTGACCTTCACGCCGGGCAGAGTTCCAATGTAATCGGCCACTGCTCTTGTATTGACGACGCCTCCGATATTCACGCCGCATTCACAAACGAACACTCCTACCCGTTTTTCTTCATTATCTTTTTCAGGGGCACTTTTTTCAGCGCCTTTGATGTCGCTCATTTCTTCACTTCCTTGACGGGATTTTCACCCAATTTCTTGATCTCATCTGTAAAATCTCTGATCACTTCTGAAAATCGCAATCCTTCGCTTGCAGAAATCCATTCAAGCCGCAGCCTCTTTTCAAGCCCCAGCTTTGCCAGCGCTTTCCTGGTATTATTTATCCTTATCTCTGCATTCTTATTGCCATCGATGTAGTGGCAGTCGCCGATATGGCATCCTGCCACAAGCACACCGTCAGCACCGTCTTTCAACGCTTTAAGAATAAAAGCAGGCTCTACCCTGCTTGAACACATAACTCGCAGCACCTTCACAGTCGGTGGATACTGGAACCTGCTCACTCCGGCAAGGTCAGCGCCAGCATATGAACACCAGTTGCAGCAGAACGCAAGTATGTTTGGTTCCCATCCATTCATTCTTGGTGCAGGAGTTTCCATTTTCATACCATCACTTCCACAATTTGTTTCTCAATTGAAATGCTCCTTACTCCTTTATCAAAAGCATCTATCGCTTCGCCTATTTCTTTTGATGAAAAATGCTGCGCTGTAATGGCACCAGCCGGGCATGCTGCCGCGCATGAACCGCAGCCCTTGCAGCCTGCAGGATTGATCTTTGATTTTTTTGTGGAGTATGTGACCTCTTCTACTTTCACTGTCACATCATATAATGAAGGGGCATTATAGGGGCAAACTGCAACACAGGTACCGCAGCCTATGCATCTTGCTTCATTAACAATTGAGATCGCGCCTTCGGTCTCGATGAATTCCCTGGAGAGTATCGTACATGCCCTTGAAGCCGCAGCACTTGCCTGTGATATGGCTTCATCAATGAGCTTTGGCGCCTGGGCGCTCCCGCACAGGAATACGCCATCAGTTGCGAAATCCACAGGACGCAGCTTGGGATGGGCCTCAAGGAAGAATTTGTTCTTGTCAAGAGGGATCTTAAAGAGCTGGTTGATTTCTTCATTTTCACCTGCCACAAGCGGCGTGCTGAGTACTACAAGGTCTGATGCGATCTCAATATCCTCATTGAGCATGATATCATGCACAACGACTGACCCACCCTGCACTTTTGGTGGTCTCTCTTCATCATATCTGATGAAAAGAACGCCAAGATCTCTTGCTTTTTCATACAGATTTTCCGTCACGCCGTATGTCCTCATATCTCTATAAAGTACATAGACATTTGTGCTGATATTTGCTTTCTTCATTCGTATTGCATTCTTGACAGCATCCACACAGCATATCCTTCCGCAATATTCCCGTTCTTTATTTCGCGCTCCCACACACTGGATCATCGTAATGGTGTTTGCGCTTACCCCTGTTCCAAGCATTTTCTCAAGCTGTGCCTGTGTGATAATGCGGGGATCTTTCCCGTAATTGAATAATCCTGAGGGTTCAAGGTTCCGGGCGCCTGTTGCGATCACTGCCACGCCGAAATCGACGGAAATTTCTTTTCCTCTGTTATTGACGATCCCTTTGAAATTGCCAAGATAACCTTCCACCTTTATTAGTTTTGCTTCGTTCAGGAACTTAATATTCCTGTTCTCACTCACTTTGCGGATGAGATCTCTTAGTACATCAGCAGGCTTCTTTCCATCATATAGTTCCGTCATATCACGGAGCATTCCGCCAGGTTCCTTTTCCTTTTCAATAAGGGTCACATGATAACCATTATTGGCAATATCAATTGCTGCTGTCATGCCGGCAACACCGGCGCCAAGAACTATCGCCCTGTTTATAAGAGGCACTTTTTGCTTGTAAAGCGGCTGGAAAAGAGCAGACTTTGCAACTGCCATCTGGACAATGGCTTTAGCTTTTTCTGTTGCTCTCTCCTTCTCCTTCATGTGAACCCATGAACAGTGTTCACGAATATTGGCAAGCTCAAACAAATAAGGGTTAAGTCCTGCTTCGCGGCAGGTATTCTGGAATAAAGGCTCATGTGTACGCGGAGTGCACGATGCAACAACCACGCGATTAAGATCATTCCTGGCTATTGCATCTTTTATTGTTGACTGTGAGTCTGATGAGCATGCATACAGCATTTCCCGGGCATGCGTGACCCCTGGCAGCGTCTTTGCATATTCAACAACATCTGGCACATTAACAACGCTTCCTATATTTATCCCGCAATGGCATACAAAAACACCTATGCGTGGCTCTGGTGAGAGTTTCTTCTCATCCGGGAATTTCCGCTCTCTTATAAGCGTCCCGCGTTCACCGCAAAGGAGGGCTGCGGCTTTTGATGCGGCAGCGCTTGCCTGCGCAACCGTATCCGGAATATCCTTGGGACCCTGCGCCACGCCGCATATATATATGCCCGGAACGCTTGTTTCAACTGGATTTTCAATACTTGTGGCGATATTCCCGAAATCATCAAGCAGGATACCTGACGACTCGGCAAGAGCGCGGGCTGAATCCGCAGGATCAAGTCCGATTGATAGGACGACCATGTCGTAATTCATGGTTATAAGGTCACCTGTAGTGAAATCCTCATATTGCAGCGAGAGTGTATTATCGGGATTTACGACAACTTCAGGCGGGCGGGAATTGACATATTTTATACCATATTCTTTCTGTGCCCTGCTATAGAATTCTTCAAAATTCTTGCCGTACGCCCTGATATCGATATGAAAGATCGTAATATCAAGTTCTTGATCATGCTCTTTTGCGATGATGGATTCTTTTGTCGCATACATGCAGCATACTGAGGAACAGTGCTTCCTGTTTATACGTGGATTTCGCGAGCCTATGCACTGGATGAATGCAATATTTTTCGGGACTTTGCCATCGGATTGTTTTGTTACGTGCCCCTGCGTCGGGCCGCTTGCACTGAGCAGCCGTTCGAACTGGAGGGATGTAATTACGTCTGGATGATCGAACCTGTAATTCTTGAGAATGGATGGGTCAAAGGGCTTAAAGCCGATTGCGAGAACCACTGAACCAACATTCAGCTCAATCTCTTTATCTTTCTGCTCGTAATCAACAGCTTTTGGTCCGCATACTTTCTTGCATACACCGCATTTGCCTTTTGTGAGATACAGGCAGTGAGCAGCATCAATAGTGGCAACCCTGGGTATAGCCTGGGCGAACGGAATATATATGGATTTACGCTTGCTCATCTCCGCATTATATTCATCAGGGACTTTTGAAGGACATTTTTCGGTGCATGTGCCGCAGCCAGTGCATTTTGTTTCATCAACATAGCGCGCTTTTTTTATCAGTTTGACTTTAAAATCTCCTGCTTTTCCAGTGATGGATTTTACGTCGCTATATCCAAGCAATTCAATATTGGGGTGCCTTCCCGTTTCCACAAGTTTTGGCGAGAGGATGCACATTGCACAGTCATTTGTGGGGAAAGTCTTGTCTAGCTGGGACATTACGCCGCCTATACTTGGTTTTGATTCTATGAGATAGGTCTTGTACCCGCTGTCAGCCAGATCAAGGGAAGCCTGGATACCAGCTATCCCGCCGCCTACTACCGCCACTGAGCCCTTCATTCTGATACCTCCGCTTTTCCAATAGATTCGATAAGCTTTGCAGTTGATACCATGTTCTTATCAAGTTCAAGATCTTTCTCGCTCAAACCCATACCAAGCCCGATAAGCTGGGTGAAATAAAGAACCGGCATATCTATCACTGTGTTATGTGCCTTCCCTATCATTGCCTGCTGGCCGTCAAGCAGCATGTGGCACATGGGACATGCCACAACAATGCAATTGGAGCCCACCGCTTTTGCCTCATCGAACAGCTTCTTCGTGAGAAGGAATGCGTATTCCTGCTTACTCATAAGAAGATTTCCGCCGCAGCATTTTGTCTTTCGTGTAAAAGGAAGACAATCTGCACCTGTAGCTTTTATCAGATTATCAAGAGACATGGGATTTTCCGGATTATCAAACTTTGAAACCTCAGAAGGTCTCACAAGAAGACATCCGTAATATGCCACTGCTCTTATGCCCTTTAATGACTTTACAAATTTTTTTGAAATAACATCCGTCCCAATGTCATTGACAATTATGTCAAGCAGGTGCTTTAATTTGACACCTTTGTATTCTTCTCCGAGGGCTTTTTCAATTTTCTTTCTGAATGATGGGTCATTTTTCATGGCCATATCTGCTCTTGAAAGATTATGTGAGCATATACTGCACGGGATAACGAGATCAAGCCCTGTTTTCTGGGCTTTGAAGTTGTTGCGTGCAGACAGACCCATCGACAGCTCCTTATCAAAAATAGCTTCCAGAGCGCCGCAGCAGTTCCAGTCATCGATCTCAACAAGGTCAATACCTGCTGCCTTGCATACTGCTTTTGTAGAGGCATCGTATTCGCGTGCTGTGCCGTGCAGAGTACATCCTGGATAATAAGCAAGCTTCATTTAGTACTCACTTCCTCAAAAATGCGTTTTATCTCGTCCGTGCCTTTTATCTTATGAGGGAGGATGCTGAGTTTTCCTTTCTTGAATAATGCAAGTCCCATCGGAGCATAACCGATAGCTCCGCCGACACCTTTTGTCTTTAACATGAATGTGCCGCTGACACCTGCTTCATACCATCTACCGTTAGATCTAACTGAATCAATGAAAAGATTATCGAAAACAGGTTTGGTATTTTTGATCTTAATATTTCCTGCTCTTGCCTCACGCAGGGCTATTGCCCGTATCGCCCCTACGACCTCTGTGATCTTGACATCCTGTGGGCAGCGCTCAAAACAGATATAACATGATGCACAAAGCCAGATGGAATCATCTGTAAGGACTTCCTTTCTCATGCCAAGGAGGGATTTTCTAAGGATCATCCTGGGATTATAGGATTTATCTATTTCCGTAACCGGGCAGCCAACTGTACATCCTGTGCAGTTAAAGCATTTCTTTATATTTTCACCGCCGGGTTCTTTTGATATCTCATATTTGAAATTCGGATCAAGCTCGCTTGATTTTATCATTTTCCCGCCTCCAGTTGTCTTGCCAGGAATACGCTCAGGTCAACAACATCAATATCATACTTCTTTACTGCATCTTTTTCTGTCTTCAGGCAATTAAAATGAGCAAGGCATTTTGAGCAAGTGGTGATTAACGTCTTTGCGCCTGTTGCCTCGGCTTCATTCATACGTGCAATGCGAAGCGCCTTTGTCTGTTCATTACAATTCATGAAACTGCTGACGCCGCAGCAGAGAGCATTTTCTTTTGAATGCTCCATCTCTTTTACTGTAACACCATTTGCAGTGAGTGCCTTTCGAGGTGCATCATACATACCCATGTGCCTTCCGAGCCTGCACGGGTCATGGTAAGTCACGTCAGCATTTATCTTCAATCCAAGTTTATCCAATAGTTCAGAGATGTGAACAACTTTTATCCCCAGGCCATAATCTTTTGAAAAAGTGCGGTAGCATTCCGCGCAGCCTGTTATAAGCGTCTCAATGCCACTTTCCTTAATATGGTCGATATTGTATTTTTTAAGCCTGTCGAAAACATCCTTTTTTCCCTGCCAGAGGACATCGTGACCGCAGCATTTCATATCCATTATCTGTGGTTTAATGCCGATTTTATCAAGTAATTTCATTGATGACGTCGTGATTTCACCAAAATTTGTCTTAACATCATGCAGGAATAATCCAAACTGATCCACGCAACCTGGGAAGTAACCATATTCTGAGTCGGATTTTTGATGTCTGGCCCCATCAAGTTTTGAACTCAATTCAGCGAACTCTGTGAAAACACCAAGATGGGCGACCTCAAGAGGCCGTTTCCCCTGGCGCTCTTCTCTTACAAAAGTTAAGAAATCCACCTGCTGTGGACATTCCATCGGGCAAAGGCCGCAAGTCAGGCATGTCCATATTCCATTCGTTTCAAGCCCGTAAACATTGGAATTATAAATGGAGCTGCGAGGCGATGTTTTCGAAACGCGGCGCATCGGGCATATTGATGTGCATTTACCGCACTGATAACACGATTGTACGTTACTCATTTGTACCCATCAGTTTCTATTTGTTGTAACGTTTTTGATAATAAAAGGAATCCTAAGCTTTAAAGATTTCGATTTTAATGTCGCAGCATCATGATTAATAATGTCAGTTGTTATTCTTTCGATATGTCGGATCATATTTACAATTCATGTATATGAACTCAAAAAAAACTTAAAACGAAAGTATCTTTCTTATTTTTCCTGCTCCGTTCCAATAATACAAAGTTTGTCTTCTGCCTTAGCATGCGGGTCCATGAGGCCAAGTAAGCGATCATCGTCAAGATTGATCCTCTCATCGGTCCTGCTCTTGAACCCATATTTACCGTAATCGGAAAGTGTGGCTTTTTTCTTTAAGAAGAATCCTCTTTTGAATTCAAATGGGAAAGGAAGCCCACACTCACAGGCTTTTCTCAAATCATCCAGATTGCTTTCATCTTCGACTTCAACTATGATATCGCCTACAATTATCTGCAATTCGAAGGCCTGGCCCCCGACATTGATGATCTGTCTGTCAGGGTGGTTGACATCTGCGCCTGTTCCAGGTCCGCACATGACTTTTCGGGGAAGGTTTTTCCCACCAAGTACCATTCTTATAACGCCTTTTACCTTATCTATCTCGTTCAAGACTTTTTCTGCGGTATCAGGCTGCAATAATCTTTGCGGGAATATTTTTATCTGGACGGTTTTTGAATCCGTAGTTACTACTTTTCGCATCAGGATAATCTCCTTTATGTCTCTATTTAAGCTTCAAGTATATTAAGGTTTCAGGTTCGTACATATACGAATAAATTCTTCATGAAACAATCTTCACATTTCAAACTCGCATCCAGCACCCTGCCCGATGCCTTCATCCACCCTGACATTGACCCTTTTTATATTATCAGCAGACCTGAGCTCTTTTGCGATCTCAGCACAGAAATAATTACATATATCCTCTGCGCTCACCGATCTTGTTGGAAGGAACATGATATCCTCAAGCGGCAGCATATACCGTTTCTTGCTTTCCATTATTTCAATGGACACGCTTTCTTTTTTATCGATCCTGAGACGAGGATCTTTTTCTGCAATGAGGACTTTATGGTCAAGCCTGTCGCATATCCTGTTCACTATATTTTTTACCATTTCAAAATCAATTATGAACTCACCATTCTGTTCCCCCTCGATCCTGACGCTTACAGCATATGTATGGCCGTGCAGGCAGCCGCATTTGGGATGGTTCGGAATGAAATGGCATGCGGAAAATCGCAGTTTAGCCATCCATCCGTCTATTTCAATGAACATGACGCTGGCTTTTATAACGCGCAGAGGTTTAATCCTTTTGTCCATCAACCTCCCGTTCTCACCCATTTACCTGAGAAACATATTTTATATGGAAGTTCCATGTAGAAATCCATGTCCAATTTCCCAACACCTGAACCTGTTCTTGTAACTTGCGGTCTTCCATATGCTAATGGCAAATGCCATATTGGTCATCTTAGAACTTATGTCCCCGCCGACATCTTTGTGAGAGCTCTCAGGAAACAGGGGCAGAACGCATTGTTCATCTGTGGCTCTGATGCACATGGGACACCTATCGTTGTAAACGCCGAGGATCTTGGCACGACTCCGAAAGAACTCGTGAATAAGTACCATCTGCATTTCCAGGATATTTTCAGATCGATGGAAGTGGATTTCAGTTTTTTCGGGAATACGGATTCACCGGCGAACCATGCGAGAACGAACAGCATCGTTGAAGCGCTCATTGCGAAAGGTTATGTTTATCCCCGGGTCATAAGGCTCGCATATTGTGCGCATGATGAGAGGTTCCTTCCTGACAGATATGTGGAAGGCATCTGTCCATATTGCGGAAAAGTAGCCCGCGGAGATGAGTGTGACCAAGGGTGCGGAAAACATCTTGAACCGGGTGAGATAAAAAATGCAAAATGCCGAATATGCGGTAATCCTGCTAAATATCGTGAGCAAGAGCATTTCTTTTTCAGATTATCCTCTTTTGGGAGCTTTCTTTCTGAATACCTGAAGACCCTTGGCGGCACATCCAATGCTATCAATTATGCCAGGGAATGGGCAAAAGAACTAAAGGACTGGTGCATAACAAGGAATCTGGAATGGGGTGTGCGTTTTCCTGGTCATGACGACCTGGTTGTTTATGTGTGGGTAGATGCGCCCATAGGCTATATCTCATTCACGGAAGAATGGGCAAATAAGACCCGCGGCGATTGGAGGCAGTATTGGCTGCATGATTCGAGAATCATTCATTTCATTGGCGAGGATATCACATACCATCACTGCATATTCTGGCCTGCTATGTTAAAAGGTGCGGGTTATACGCAGCCTTGGGCTGTTGTTGCATCGGGGATGCTTAAGATCGATGATAAAAAGTTCTCAAAATCCCGGGGATATGTGGTATGGGTGGATGAGGATTACTTAGATCATGGTTTTCATCCCGACCTTTTGCGGTATTATATCGCCAATTACACGTCTCATACAAAAGAATTGAACTTTTCATGGAAAGTGTTCCAGGACAAGGTCAATAACGAGCTTGTTGGAGCATTGGGGAATTTCCTGCACAGGACGCAGCATTTCACTAACAAGAACTATGGGGTGATACCCGATGGCGATGTTGATAAGGAGATATTTGACAAAATAGCATCTACGATCAATACTGTTATCGCAGCATTTGATGAATATGAATTCAAGAAAGCGACAGACGCAATGATGGAACTTGCGCAGTACGGGAACGCATATTTCCAGTCCAATGAGCCATGGCGGCTTGTTAAAAAAGATAAAGTCGCATGTGGACGCATTTTGAAGAACTGCCTCCAGATCGGAAAAGCCCTTGTTCTATTGTTTGAGCCGATACTTCCGGGGAACATGGAAAAAGCATGGAAACAGCTCGGATCTCAAGGTGATGTCCACACTGCGCAGTTTGAGGAAGCGCTTGTCACGATCCCTGCTGGAGAACTTGTACCGCCTGAAATATTATTTACAAAAATCGAAGATAAGAAGATCGAGGAAATGGAAATGATCCTTGATAATAGAATAAAGATCGCAATATCTAAGGAGAGAAAGCACGCTGAAGATGCAAAGACAGAGAAAACTGAAATAACCTATGAGGAGTTTCAGAAACTGGATATCCGGGTGGGTACGGTGTTGACAGCTGAAAATATCAAGGGTTCGGATAAGCTGCTGAAGCTACAAGTGGACATCGGCGAGAAGCGGCAGATCGTTGCGGGAATAGCTAAATCCCATGATCCGGCCGGACTTGTCGGGCGGCAAGTTGTTGTGATGGCGAACATGAAACCTGCGAAACTCTTTGGTGTTGAGTCGCGCGGGATGGTGCTCGCAGGGGATATTGAGGGTGCGGTGCTGCTTTTGCCAGAAAAGAAGGTGAAAGAAGGGACAAGGGTTAGATAAGAAAATCCTGAAACAATGAACGGAAAAGGGGGCAAAACGGAAACATCGGAGGGGATGGATACGATGCCGAATGCCCCAATCATATTATTACTTTCATTACTTATAAATATTTACCATCCTGTGTAATAATTTACCTTACCGTCAAATGGCGGCCACCTTAACTCCCATAAAAACCCTGATGGGTATCTGGAAAATCGCCATGGAAATAATAGAAAACGAGATAGAAAACCTGAAAAGTGCCTGGAAAAAAACATCTGAACAACAGC
>JAGFND010000009.1 GCA_021409285.1 Candidatus Methanoperedens sp.
ATTGTGATTATATGCAACCGGTGATAACTTGTTAAACCCCGCCAGCGGCGGCGCTTCCGCTGGGGTATGGGGTCGCAACCCCAGCGCCGTCAAGATAATGTTGACCAAAAGTGTTAATAGTACGCTTATCTGCGTTCATCTGCGGCTAAATAATAGACGAAACAACCCTTTTCAAAATTTTTCTGCGCCCACCTGCGGTTTAATTAAATCGCATAAGACAAAACAAACTTATTTCATATTTAATATTCTATTGTCAATGAATTTCAGGAGATATTTAAAATATGAGCAATAAAGAAGAAGCTGTGCGGTGGTTAAATCAGGGTGAACGCGACCTGGGCGCTGCCCATGTTTTAATGGATAAAATATGCAGAATCGATATTAGTAGAAGTGAGGAACTTCCTGGCAAAATAAAAAGTTTTGTTGAGAAACTCACTTCTCGTATCAATATTAAAAAGGTATATCTATTCGGTTCAGTGGCGCGTAACGACCTTAATGAAGGCAGCGATATAGACCTTGCTATCATAGGAGATTTCAAAGAACGTTTTATAGACCAGAATATTGATCACAGATTTTCATCCTGATACAAAATATAGAAGAGAATGGGAACTTGAAGAATCAAATTTCTCATACAGTGTATTCCTGCGAAACACCGTTAAAGGCATTATCAGTGGAAATCGGAGATCTGCCTGGCTCACACGTTTTTCGCCCGATATTACAGGCATAGTTGATCAATACATATCAGGTCATCTATTTGGAAGAAAAATAGATTTCAATCTGGATGAAAATTTGAGGAGATTGAGAAATCAGCAAGTTTTTGATTTTGTCATAACTGAGGTCAGAAAAAAGCTAATGAAATTCATACAGAATGCAAGATCAAATGAAGTCATTGAAGCTGAATGGACGAAACTTTCAAACTTTAAAGTCCTGAAAGTTCGTATGGAACGAGCTATCCCCACCAGGAAATGTGTGTATCCTTATGTCGATTTTCCTCCCAGGGGCGGCTTTGAGCGTAAATTTACAGAAGATGTCCTTGAGAATGATTCTTCGGTTGAAGCCTATGTGAAACTCAATCAATATTTGCATCAATTTTCTATACCTTACATAAATTCAATGGGACACCTGGTGCCTTATTATCCGGATTTTCTGGTAAGAACCAGTGACGCTATGTATATTATTGAGACCAAATCCACAAAAGATGCTAATTCTGATATTGATACAAAAATTAAAGCCATTGCTGCTTCAGAGTTATGCATCCGGATTTCAAAGATAAAAAATATGCCGCCCACAATCCAGCCGCGCAATTGGGATTATGTATTGATTCCTCAGAATATCTTCGAAGAGATGGAAGGTTCAGGGTTGCGAAGCATAATTGAAAGATGCGAGGCTAACCTTGCGCTTCTCAAAATGAGAAGGGAGTAAAGTTACCATGACCCCACCCCTCCTCCCCATCCTCGATAACCACATGCACCTGAACCCTGCGGGCAGATGCCTCGACGCAGTCAGGGAATTCGCACGCGCCGGGGGCACGCATATCGTTCTCGTCTCACTTCCACCCTGGTCGCTGGGCATCGATATCAATGCACCCGATGATTACAGAAATGTTTTCGATAAAATCCTCAGGATCGCCCGGCGCGCGGAGGAATGTGAGAACGTGAAAATCTTCGTTGTTCTTGGTGTCCATCCGGCTGAGCTTACAAAATATTACGGGCGCTTCGGACTTGCGCGCTCCGTGGAGATAATGCTTGGCGGTCTTGAAATTGCGCACGATTATGTTGTTGAGGGAAAAGCCATTGGATTAAAGTCGGGGCGGCCCCATTATCCTGTCGAGCCAAAGATCTGGGAGGCATCGAACGATATCATGCGCCGCAGTTTTGAACTTGCAAAAGGTGCCGGATGCGCGATACAGCTTCATACCGAAAGTGCCACTGAGGAAGGGCTTGCTGAAATTGCCGGTATCGCAAGAAATGCAGGATTGCCGGATGGAAAAGTCGTCAAGCATTTTTCACCGCCGATTGTCAAAATATGCGAAAAGTACGGGATTTTCCCCAGTGTTCTTTCAGGCGAGGATGCGATCCAGAAAGCACTTGCTCAGGGCACACGGTTCATGATGGAAACAGATTACATCGATGACCTCGGGCGGCCGGGTTCAGTGCTTGGGCCAAAGACTGTCCCGAAAAGGACAAAACAGCTCATTCCCGAATGGGGAGAAGATGTATTCTGGAAGATACATAAAGAAAATCCGGAAAAAGTGTATGGGGTAGAGATAACTATTTAGGCATAATATTTATTACTCAACCATCGCCCTCGCGTCAACCGCAATCGCACCGCTCTCATTCACGATCAGCGGATTAATATCAAACTCGATAATATTCTCCTTTTCCGCAAGTTCTGAAACATACACCAGCACATCGGCTATTGATCCAATATCAGCGGGTTTTCTTCCCCTGATACCTTTTAGTATCGGATACCCTTTGATCTCAGAAATCATGGCAAGAGCATCCCGCTTTTCGATAGGTGCGACCCTGAAAGAGACATCTTTATAGACCTCCACGAAGATCCCCCCCAATCCGAACATCAGCGCGTAGCCGAACTGCGCATCCTTTTTGAGCCCCACAATGATCTCATGCCCCGGCGGCGCCATCTGCTGGATAAGGATACCTTCTATATTTGCGGCCGGGACCATTTTGCGTATCCGTGTTATCATTTCCTCATAGGTTTTTATGACATCCTCTTTTTTCACATTTAGCAGCACTCCGCCAACGTCGCTTTTATGAGATATGTCAGGTGAGGAGATTTTCATTGCAACGGGCGTGCCTATCCGGGATGCGATGTCGAATGCTTCATCAGGGCTTCCGGCGATTCTGCCCTCTGTGATCTTTATCTTATATTTTGAGAGGAGTTTTTTTGCCTCAAATTCTGTGAGTATTTTCATTTGCATCTTCCAAGCTTATCTTTAGCCTCAACCCCGATCTTTACAGTCTCAAGGAATTCCCTGTGCTTTATCAGGCCTGCGAGGACTTTTACTGCCCTTTCTGGAACAGGATAATTGGGAACACATCCGCTCTTTAGCAACTCAACCCCTTCTTCCGTACCAGCACCGCCCATCCAGCAAGCTATTATAGGTTTCCTGCTTCCTTCTTTATGGCATTTCTGTTTCAATTCAACAACTGCCTCTGCCGGAGGCATCGCATTTGATAAAAGCGTATGCACGTAAATAATGATAATAGCATCGACGTTCGGATCATCGTGAAGCGCCTGTATGGAGTCGTTATATATCCTGAAAGAAACAGTGCCGGCCGTATCGATGGGATTTGAGGTTGAGGCAAATGCCGGAATGACCTTTTTTATCTTTTCTCTTGTTTTGACTTCAAGATCCACAATATTGAGACCCTGTCTTTCACATTCATCTGCTGCGACGATTGAAGCTCCCCCGCCATTTGAGAATATCGCGACATTATTTCCCACGGGCAGTGGCTGGCATGAGAACGCAAGTGCAGTATCAAAAAGGTCATCGATATTTTCCACCCGCAATATCCCGGCCTGCCGGAATGCCGCAGAATATACCTCATCTGAACCTGCCATGGAGCCTGTATGTGAAAAAACCGCATTTGCACCTCGTTTTGATCTGCCGGTCTTAATAGCCACGATGGGTTTTTTTATGAGCCTTGCTGCCTCCATGAACATCTTCCCGCGCGTTATTCCTTCGATATACATGGCGATAACCCCTGTTGATGGGTCGTTGCCGAGATATTCCAGAAGGTCGACATCATCTGTATCAGCCTTGTTACCTGTACTGATCACTTTGCAAAGGCCAAGCTCTGTATCGATAGTCCACTCGGCAAGGGCAAGCCCAAGAGAGCCGCTTTGCGTTATGAAAGATATGGAACCAGGCCGCGGAAGCCTTCCAATAATGCTGGCATTAAGGCGTGCCCGCTCATTGACAATGCCAAGCGAGTTGGGGCCTATCATACGTATCCCGTACTTTCGGACTGTCTTAACAAGCTCTTTTTCAAGTTCAGGATGACCGGCCTCGCCAAATCCGGCAGTTATCACTATAACCCCCTTTACTCCTTTTTTCCCGCACTCTTCAATGATCGGAATGACAAATTGAGAAGGCACTATTATCACTGCCATCTCTACTTCACCCGGTATATCAAGAATAGAAGAATATGAAGCCAGGCCCTGGACGAGCGTTTCTTTTGGATTCACCGGATATATCTTGCCTTCAAAACCTGAAAGAATGTTCTTGATAATCCTCCCCCCCCATTTTGTAATATTATTGGACGCCCCTATTATTGCCACTGACCCCGGTTCAAATATAGAAGAAAGCATTTTTCACATCCATTCCCTGTATTTCATCGCACGAAGTACCCTTTGCTTTGCTATGATCATGGCAGTTTCCCGCGGATATGATTTTTCTGAATAAACTTTATCAAGTATCTCTTTTGTGTTCTTTGAAATCGTGCTTTTTATCCTGTCAAACGCCTGCGTTTCTGTACCCCCGTGATATTCAGCTGATGCAGTTATTACACCTCCTGCATTTGCCACAAAATCCGGGATAACAAGTATACCCCTATCATGCAGCATCTTCTCAGCATTTTCAGAGATCGGGATGTTAGCGCCTTCTATCACTACTTTCGCATCCAGTACATCCGAATTTGCTTCTGTTATGACATCGGGACGCGCCGCAGGGATGAAAATATCTGTACTGATAGTTGGAAGATCCGTCGTCTTCAGTACTTCTCCATTTTTATAATTTATGACTGAACCCGTTGTATCTTTAATTCTTATGAGCTCTTCCACATTGAGACCTTCAGGATCATAGATAGTCCCTTTTGAATCACTTGCTGCTATGAGTTTTACACCCCTTTCTGAAAAAAAACGGGCAGCGGGTTTGCCAACATTCCCGAAACCCTCGATGGTGAGACGGGCTCCTTCAAGTTCAAGAGGGACATAGTCTTTTGCCACATCGGCACATACCGCAAGGCCGTATCCGGTCGCGCCAACTTCATCAAGCGGGATACCTCCAAGCTCAACCGGCAGCCCCACAGCGCGCGAAATTTCATCATAAATATATGCCATGCAGCTTTCATCAGTTCCCATATCAGGTCCCGGAATATATTCTGCAAGATTTTTTATTGCCCTGGCAAATATCCTGACAACAACTTCTTTGTTCACTGTTTTCGGGTCGGCGATGATCCCTGATTTCCCGCCACCGTGAGGAAGGCCAGCCATTGCATTCTTATAGGTCATTGCCCTCGCCAGTCTTCTTACCTCATTTATAGTCACATCCGACGCCATTCGCACGCCGCCAATAGCAGGCCCTGCTGACACGTTATCCACGACCACCATTGCCTTTGTCTGCGACCTGGGTTCGTATAGATAGATTATCTTCTCAGGTCCAAGTTCATCCACGATTTTGAATATATTTTCTGTTATTTCCATGATTTTGCCTCTCCCAGTATTATTTCAAGTTTGTCTGGATAGTAAATTAAAATTGTGGTGCTGGTTGTTGAGGCAAAGCAATTTATAAAGCAGTCGCATCGCTTCTTGCTCTCTCGGACCTCCACATCTCCTGACTATGGTATTATGATATTTGATGAGATCCAGATATTTTTCTTCCTTTGATATTACATATCTTGTGGCATGTATCAGAGCCTCAATGACAGCATTGAATCCGCGGTTTACAGGTTTTATTTTTCTATTGTTTATTTTGCCTTTGACTGGCATAAGCTCAACAACCGAAATAACTTCGCCTTTTATGCATCTGCAGTCAAAAACTATCCATCCACATGAGCATCTAAGAACAGGAAAATTCTCAATGAATTCAAACTTCTCTGATCCAATATCGGAAAGTGCAGACTGCACGAATATGACTGGATCATCGACCATGTTGGCTGCAGCAACAGGATAGCCAATTATATTATCAAGTGTCTTTGAGTTGTATATCCTCGCAAAAAATCTGCCGTCTTTTCTATGCAGCCCGATCGGTGCGGCATTGGGAACGCCTTCGGACGATATGGTCGTAAAGATCACTTCCGATATCCCTTCCTGTATCCCAAAATCATTGATGTCTATCAGAATCTCATCCCCTCAAAAAGTGAAACGAACAATCCTGCGATAATTATGTCAGCCGTTGAACCAGGATTAACACCCTCTTTTAGTAATTTCTCATCAAATAAACATATTTCGTCCCTGACATCATCAATATCTCCTTTCTCAAGTATTTTTTTTGCCATCAAAGAAACTTCTTCCGCTTTCTTTCTGTCAAATTTTGTCTGAATGAAGGTATCTTTATTTTGTGATAAAAGCTCCATGAATGTTAGAACGACCGCATCATTGATACAATATTTTCTGATCTTATTCTGGATGGAAATAGCACAATCAAATGTCTTCTCAAAGCCATTAATCCACTCAGCGGCAATAATGTCGTAGCTGCCTGAGATCTCCATCATCTTAAAAAGGGTCAATCGATGTGCCTCTATTTTCTTGATCGAGCTCTGGTCATTAAGATCAAGATCCGTCACTTGTTTAACTTTCACTTTTGCCTCAGAGAACGCCCTGAAAAATTCAATTGCATCTTCCGATGACGTTTCTCTGACTATTTTTTTAACCTGGGATAGTAAGCAAGTTCTGTCCTCGCATTTTCCTGCTGCCATCACAAGAGGGACAAGCAGGATAAAGGCGCCAAAATGAGTATTTCCCCCTTTTTGCCATTTGCTGCTTTCCAATACGGAGCCCCGGATGAGTGCGCCAACTCCTGACCCTGAACCTGCCGCTTTCTCCATGACAGGATAAACTCCCACAGCACTTGCCAGGAAATGCTCAAAACGCGTACCTGAGTAATTATGGTCGCGGTCGATATTGCCCGGCTTTGGTGTAGCTGAAACCTCAAGGATCATGGCAAGCTGCGCGCACCGGGCGATGTTGGAAGAGTCCATTAAACTGATATTCTTTTAAGTTAAGATAAATTCAGGCTATACAAATATACCCTTTAAAATAGATGATGGGAATGCAGCATGACATTTAGGAATGGTGGTGGTATAAAAAAGTTGGATCATGCTGCCTTCCTCCCTTTAATGTTACTTTCTTAGAGTATAAATAGGACAGTCCATTCTCAAATTTGAGAATAATTCATTTATTATGTGATTCCATTATTGGGATGTGCAAATCTTTTCCATAACCTTATTATCTTATCGGAATGGTCTTCCTTCTTAAAGTCCACTGAGAGCAAGCCGTTATGAATACGTACTGTGGCCTCACGGATCGCGCAGCGGTAATATTTCTCCTCATTACCTGAAAAATTGATAATGGTTTTAACATGTTGTATCAGACCCGTGCTCTCCATAAGCTTAATTTTTCTATATACTGTTGCAAGAGGTATGCCAAGCTCCTGGCTCAATTGAGCGGCCGAACATTCCTTTATGGATGTAAGAGATAATATCTTCCGAGAGTACTTGTTTGCAAGCAACTCAAAGGCGATCTCTTCATCGCCGGGATCTGAGTTCATTATTAGCTTTTTCTTATTGCAATTATTAATGCAATTAGCCCCAGTATATCAAAAACATTTGCAAGCAATTTGTCCATTCGCATATCATCGACATAATAAATGGTTGAGAATAGATTTCCAATCGTTATCAGGGTAAATCCTGTAGTAAGATAAAACATATCAGAAGTCCTTGTTTTCAAAAACGCTCGCATGGCAATGATAATCAAGATAAGACCTACGAAAAAACGAGCCGCACCAATAATATTATCTATCAGGTGTAGAGCCATGATTATTCTGAATATCAATTGTTGCTTCAAGATAATAATTTCTGTCATTATCAATTTCTGAGAATGGATAATATCATTTATTATTCAAGAACACGGTAAAAAATAAATATCTGGCAAGAAACAACGGGATACTCGAAGAGACTTATCAAGGTGATTAAGACGAACGAAGACATACAAACGCTCAACAAACAGGCACTCCTGTATTCAAAAGACCTCGAATCAATAATGACCGAAATGCACAGGACTATAATCGGCCAGGAAAATGTGCTTGAGAAACTCATTCTTGCACTCGTGGCTGACGGCCACGTACTTCTTGAGGGAATGCCGGGCCTTGCAAAGACCCTGATGATAAAGACCCTTTCCGATACAATAGATGCCTCATTCAAACGGATACAATTCACGCCTGACCTGCTTCCTGCCGATATTACTGGGACAAGGATATACAACCAGCATACCGGTCAATTTTCAACAAAAAAGGGTCCAATCTTTGCCAGTTTCATCCTTGCCGATGAGATTAACAGGGCACCTCCGAAAGTCCAGAGCGCGCTTCTTGAGGCTATGCAGGAGCGGCAGGTTACAATTTCAGATGAAAGTCACACTCTTCAAAAGCCATTCCTTGTAATGGCCACACAGAATCCGATAGAAACACAGGGAACATACGAGCTTCCTGAAGCCCAGGTCGATCGTTTCATGTTCAAGATATTGCTTGATTATCCCACTCAGAAGCAGGAGCAGGAGATTATCAATATGATAGCCGGGACAGGTATTCCGGATATTAGAAAAATGATTTCACCTGCAAAGATATTGGATATCCAGAATTTCAATCACCTCATATACATGGATGAAAAAATAGTAAAATATATTACCGATATTGTCCAGGCAACAAGGGAACCTGGATCATACGGTCTTGATGTCAGCGATTTCATAGAATATGGTGCCTCTCCGAGGGCTTCTATATACCTTGCTCTTGGAGGCAAAGCAAGCGCGCTTCTTGCGGGAAGAGGATACATGATCCCGGAGGACATAAAAAGGATCTCAAAGGATGTCCTGAGGCACCGCATCATCCTTACCTATGAAGCTCTTGCCGAGGAAGTGACAACGGATAAAATTATAGGTTCAATTCTTAACAAAGTCCCAGTACCATAGCGGGGTGAGATAATTGGCTCGTCCAGATACGAAAGAAATTATCGCAAAAGTCAGGCAGATAGATATAACGACAAAACACCCTGTCGAGGGAATTATAAGCGGCGCTTACCTATCAGCTTTCAAGGGCATGGGTATTGATTTCTCGGAAGTGCGTGAATACCAGATCGGTGATGACCCGAGAACCATCGACTGGAACGTTACTGCGCGAATGAACCATCCTTTCGTGAAAGAATTCATCGAAGAGCGCGACCTTACCGTGATGATAGTCTTCGATATTTCACGTTCTTCGGAGTTCGGATCCGTCCGTTCGATAAAAAAAGATATCGGGATAGAGTTGTGTGCTTCGCTTGCCATGTCCGCGATGAGAAACAATGACAAGGTCGGCCTTATGCTTACAACGGATATGGTGGAAAAATATCTTCCTCCGGTGAAAGGGAAAAAGCATGTGTTCAGGATTATAAGAGAGACCATCTTCCACGAACCTGCACATAATAATACGGATCTTTCAGTCCCGCTTATCAGGCTCTCAAGGATATTAAAGAAGAAAAGCGTGATATTTATAATCTCTGATTTCCAGGTTGAACCTGATTCAATCAAAAAACCGCTTCAGGTACTAAAATGCAGGCATGACATCATTTGTATAAGGCTATGGGACGTCCGGGAACATCAGATCCCCGATATCGGATTAATTGAGCTTGAAGATGAAGAAACTGGAGAACAGATACTTGTAGATACAGGAGATATTGAATTCAGGAAAAAATATTCCGAATCGGTTGGATTGAGAATTTGGAAATTATCAGAGATTATGAATCGCCTCGAATTAGATCTTATAGATATTTCAACAGTGCAGGACTGGGTGCAGCCTGTCTTAAAATTCTTCAATATGAGGGTGAAAAGATGAATTTTGGGGATCCGGTGTGGTTTTTAGCACTTCTGCTGCTTCCTTTGATATGGTATTTTTACATACGCTCGATTAAAAAGAAAAAGGCTGCCGCTATTAAATTCAGCAACATTTCTCTCATCAAGGAAGCAGGTGCCGGAATATCAAAAGCAAAAGAAGTGCTCTTTTATATGAATATCCTATTAATATCCTTGCTGATCACGGCCCTTGCCGATCCGCATATTCCGCTGACGCAAACAAAAGAAGGCGTTAATGTGGTGGTTGTGATGGATGTTTCAGGAAGTATGGCAGCGACTGATTATAAACCCACAAGGCTTGAGGCTGCCAGGGAAAGCGCAAAGATACTTATCAACGGGCTCAATATGAAGGACAATGCAGGAGTCGTTATTTTCTCAAGCGGCGCAACAACCTCCGCATATCTTTCGCCTTTTAAGGATAAGGTGCTTGAGAAACTTTCTGCCATTAAACAGACAGAAGGTGAAACAGCTATCGGTGACGGCCTTGCTCTTGCAGTGGATATGGCAACATCTGTTCCCAATAAGAAAAAAGTTATAATTCTTATGAGCGACGGTGTGAACAATGCCGGGGTAATCAGTCCTGATGATGCTATTCGTTTTGCAAAAACGAACAATATTCAGGTATATACTATCGGAATTGGTTCAAATGAAAAAGTAATTCTCGGATACGACTGGTTCGGGCGCCCACAGTACGCTGATTTGGATGAAGCGACATTGCAGAAGATAGCAGAAGTAACGAATGGTGAATATTATAAATCGGTAGATAGTAAAACGCTTGAGCATATCTATAGTGCACTGCCAGAAAAGATCGAGCGAGAGCCCGAGGATTCAAGCATAAAAGACTGGGTGATCATGGCCGCAATAGGTGTTTTGCTGGCAGAATTGTATCTGAGATTCGGAAGATACAGGATATTGCCATGAAGGTGAGATCATGAAACCTGATTTAAGAATAATATGCGTGACTATTTGCATCATGCTGCTATTTTCATGTACGGCCTCTGCAAGTCAATTGTCCGTCAAAAAAGAAGTCCAGAACACTGACATAAAAACCGGGGACAGCGTAAGCATTTCACTCGAATTTGAAAATCCTTTCAATAAAACAATACCTGTTACAATACAGGATAATAATGTCATAGGGAGCAACGGCCTTGAGATACAGTGCTATGAATATTCCATTCCAGATAAACCGCTAACGAGCCTTGGGTACGATTTTTCTATTCAGGCTTTTTCGCCGGGTGAATTTACGCTGGATCCTGCCACAATAACCTATACAAATCCGGAAACTGGAAAACAGGAATCTGTCAGATCAGAACAATTAAAAATTTCGATAAAACAGGGCTCAAGTGCAGGCCAGCAGCAGGGGGTCACAAAGATATACAACTGCGGCGGTGTCAGTATGAGGAGCACATCATATTCATCAAGTGGTTCAACTTCCATATCGATAAGCAGCGGCAGCCAGCAGGCCCAGCAAAGTCAACAGAACCCTGATAATGTCCAGCAGACCGCCCAGGATATGCAGAACCTCAAAGATGAAATGAACCGCCAGCAGCAGGACTTCCAGGAGATGCAAAACGAACTGAAAAGCAGGATTGAGAATACTACCGATTTCCGGAAGATGAAGCAGGAACTCGAAAAAAATGGTTATTCACAGACAGAAAATAACCTTAAGCCAGAAAGCAATGATACTGGAGATTTTGAATACCGCTTCATGAAAAATAACGAGAGCGCAGACATCAATGGCAGGATGAGTGTCGGAAAAATGGAATCGATAAATGAAAGCAGTACTGAAGACTTGAAAAGGATACAGGAATTTATCGAGAACAACGAAACATTCCAGAAAATGCAAAAAACCCTTTCGGATAAAGGTTTCAATCTGACAGATAAAAAGATAGATCTTGGTTCCAATATCAGCCGGTTTGAATATACATACGGTGATACGAATAGTAGGAACGCTTCCATATCCGGAAATGTGACCGGTACAGGTGAGATAAAGGACATATTAAAAAAAGAGCCACCAGTGATTTTCCCATATTGGATATCTGTTCTTCTTTTAATCCCGCTGATCGGGTTTTATCTTTATAAAAAATATAACTATAAAGCTATAATCCCTCCCGCAGCGCCTCAAGTGACCTTTGATTATAAGAAAGAAGCGCTTTTGCAACTTGAAAATGCAATTGGAACATTTAAAAACGGTAAGCAGCGGGAGGCATATACTGGAGTTTCAGCCGCATTGAGGCTTTATTTTAGAGGAACGATTGGAATTACAGAGCTTACAAGTGAGGAGTTTTTAAGAATTCTAAAGGGATCAAAAGATGATGCCTGTATCGAGAATGTGAAACATTGTTTTTTGCTGTGCGACCTTGTTAAATTCGCAAAATATGAGCCCAATAAGGCAGATTTCGATGAGGCGGTCGAAGATGCAAGAAAGATAATTATCTGAGGACATGCATGAAATTCGCCACCGAGGCGCAGAGAACACGGAAGTTACTGTATTCTACTTTCTTTTCTTTCCCTGGTGCATTTTTTTTATCTCATCTTCAGCAGCCTGCATTCTTACTATATTTTCTTCATAGATCTTTGAGACATTCTCCATAGCCCTCTCAAGTCTCTTTTTAAGTATTACAAGTTCCTGCGTCGAGAGCGCATAGTTGGGAGTGTTCTCGATCCATAACTGATCGATATCTATGAGAGCATTGATAGCAGCTTTTGTCCTGTTCACTGTGTTCTCGTCCATGGGACGCTATTAGACTTTTCGTTAAATTAAGGTTTGCCCGTTCAGATCAAATGCTCTGCGATCCCTTCGGAAATAACATGATCGCAATATATGCACCGCAGCTCAACCGGCTTCTTATTAACAGTGAATTTTGAGGTTACGGGTTCATTAGTATTTGAAATGCAATTGGGATTCGCACATTTCACCACACCTTCAAGCCGTTCAGGAAGATCGACCATGTATTTTTCTATTACCTCAAAATCACGGATGATATTGATGGTCGCATCCGGGGCAATAAGCGAGATCCTGTCCACCTCTTCCTCTTCAAGTTCCCTGTCTTCGACCTTTACTATGTCCTTTAATCCTATGACCCCACTTGAAACGTTCAGGGCTACACTGACAACAGCGGTGGTCGTGCCCGATATCCCCAGAATCCTGAGAACATTGAGCGCCTGTCCTGCCGTGATGTGATCAATCACAGTCCCATGATGGATCCGGCGAATCCGCATCTCTTTTTTTGAAGGATCTTCCGACACCATATTCCCGGTCATACTGCCTCCATCGCCATCGAAAGAAGCGTCATTCTTATGGGAACCCCGTAGAACGACTGCTCAAAATAACGTGCATATTTTGTCCTGTCAACTGCCGGGTCGATCTCATCCACCCGCGGAAGAGGATGCATTACGATAAGATTATCGCGGGCTTTTTTCAGGAGTTCTTCAGTTATTCTGTAGATGCCTGCTACTTTCTGGTACTCAGCAGGGTCAGGAAAACGCTCTTTCTGTATCCTTGTAACATACAGGACATCAATATCCCCGATGACATCGTCGATATTTGAAACTTCTCTTATCACAGCACCCTGTTTTTTCAGATCTTTCTTGAAAATATCCGATATCTTCAACTGAGGAGGCGAAACAAGTGTCATCTCGGCATGATATAAAGAAAGAGCATAAGCAAGAGAATGTACTGTCCTTCCGTATTTAAGGTCACCTAGAAGCGCTATTTTAATATCCAGAAGGCTGCTCTCCCTCATGATCGTGTAAAGGTCAAGAAGTGTCTGGGTGGGATGATGCCCTGCGCCGTCCCCTGCATTGATGATAGGTACTTTTGAGAATTCTGCTGCCATCCTGGCTGCCCCTTCACGGGGATGACGCAGTACTATGGTATCAGCATAATTCCCGACCACTCTTATCGTATCTGCAAGGTTCTCTCCTTTTGCAACTGAACTTAATTCGATCCCCCCCATATCGACCACTTCACCACCCAGCCGTTTCATCGCGGTCTCAAAAGAAAGGCGTGTACGCGTGCTGGGTTCATAAAAAAGTGTTGCGAGGATCTTACCTGATAACAGGTCAGATCTTTTGCCTCTTGCTATGGGTTCAAATTCTTTTGTCTTTTTAAGAATAAGATCAATATCATCCCTTGAAAAATCCCTCATTGAGATGATATGATGCTGCATCACATCTAATAGGTGGGATTGTAATTTAAATTTATGCGTTTTCATCCCAGAATATCAGCCATCTCTGCGGCAGTTACACGTTGTCTCATTGCCTGATCCTCCCAGAGCTTCCTGAAATAATAAAAATACTCGTACAAATCATAAACATCGTTTACATAAAGGATATTATTTTTTTCTATGACATTGATTTGAATATAAAGCGGCAATTCTTCAAAAAACCTGACATCGTATTTTTTTGAAAATACGTCCAGTTTCCTGAAAATTTCATTCAATAAACCCAACCTGTCTTTGCATGAAGGTGAAACAATACAGATATCAATATCGCTTCGCGGCGTATCCTCACCTTTTGCAATTGACCCATAAAGTAAGATAGCAATAATATCATCTCTTGATGATAGGAAAAGAAAGTCTTTCTTTATAGTTCCGATCTCAACCATATTCCAATTACCTCTAAAAAATCCGAAATCGTTGTTAGATGCTTCAGGAGTGAATCAAAGGCCAGGGAATCGTCCAATCCATTATAACGGTGGACAAGTCTGTTCCTTAAACCATTAGCCTCAGAAAGAGCATTTTTTAAGCTGAGATTAATGATCTTTTTTTCAAATAGCAGGTCGATGTTTGTATAGTCATCCTTCGGAATTATTTTTATATCTTTACATGCCATTGCAGCAATGTCAAAAGATGCTTCTACAAGTTCCTGGAATGCTTTATAAACTGCAAGTCGTGTCTTTTTATCAGCAGTGAAATCAGAAGGATCAAAGCCTGAAGCCCATTCCTCAATGTCCTGTTTTCTTTCGGAAATGAAGTTGATTTTATCTTTGTATCTTTCAATTCGTTTGATTTCCATCAGTTTTCTAATTCTTGTTATAATTAATAAACTATTTCATTTGCAGTGAGCCTCCAAGCTTGCAGATGTGTGTCTGGAATGCCTTCTTAAGATATCGTCCCATCAAAAACCCTATCCGCAGTTCCTTCCATGAAAGCAGCATCCTCAGCAAGTGTGATCATCAATACCCCACCTTTTGTATTCACTTTAACACTTTTGCCGGTCTTGCCAAGCTTCCTGGCCACTGCAGCGCATGCCACCGAGCCCGTGCCGCAGCTTAGCGTTTCAGCCTCAACGCCGCGCTCGTATGTATGGATGGTCATCTCATCATGCGAGTCCACGCGCACGAAATTCACATTTGTCCCTTTTGGAAAGATGGGATCATATCTTATCTTTGGTGCAATAAGCATCAGTTCGCGATCGTCAAGAGAAGCCGTGAAAATGACTGCATGCGGTACTCCGGTGTTCACCACTGAGACCTTATATCCATGTAAGGCCACATCGATGAACTCCCCGGTTCCTTTTGCAGGCAGGTTTTCCCTGGAGAATTGAGGCCTGCCCATATTAACTTTGACCCAAGTCTTATCCTCAATCCGGCACTCTACAGGAAGAACTCCTGCTAGAGTTTCAACCATTGAATTCCCTTTGATATATCCTTCGTCAAATGCATATTTCACAAGACAGCGGACACCATTGCCGCACATTTCTGCTTCAGTCCCATCAGAATTGAATATACGCATCCTGATATCAGCCTTATCGGATTTTCCCAGAAACAGTACTCCATCTCCTCCAATACCGAACCTGCGATCACAATATTTTGCCACAAAAGCTGCTTTTTCTTTTTCGGGTATGATCACCTCATTGAACTCATCTACCAGGATGAAATCATTACCATTCCCGTGAAGTTTTGTGAAATGTATCATATCATTTATTCTTATCTTTCTTCAATGCTGAAGAAATTATCGAACCTGCTGTCTTCACGACCATATATGCCCCGCCAAATATCAGCACAGCTGGCGCACCGATAGTCGCTGCCGCTATCCCTGCACTTGCCAGGAGCGCCATGTCCTGGTTCGTGAGGAAACGGGAGACTTTATCAAGTGTGGTTGGTTCGATATCCACAGCATCGGTCTCAAGAACAATTTCACCTTTCTGGAAAACCTTTATCCATCCGCTCTCTTCTGAAACAAGGACTGCGGTAAATGAGTTGTCATACAATGTAATACCTTTCGCTGCCGCATGTTTTGTCCCAAATCCGAGAAGTGTTTCTGATCTCAGTATTCTTGAACCGTATGAGACCATTTCACCTTCTGGAGTAAAGATCATTGCGCCGTCAAGTGTTGCAAGTTTCTCAACTACTGCCTCCATACCCTTTTCAAGAAGGTTGCCTGCAAATATAATCTGGGGATAATGCGGGCGATAATTGCCTTTTATCTTTTCTTTGTCCGCAATTAAGAAAAGAGCTCCAAGTTTTTTTTTAGCAAGAGTCTTTGAGATATTAAGGATCTCGCGCATTACATCTGATTTTGTATCCAAAATATTTACTCTATTCTTCATCCAGTCCTACTTGTAATTGAGGTATGTTATAAGTTTTGGCTGAACTGCAGAGCCTCAATTAAGCTTTATCCCAGTAACGCTTGAAATATTATTTTCCTGCATGGAAACACCTATTGTTCGTTTCGCGGCCTCTATCATGGGTTTCCTGAGCGTAACCACGATGAACTGGGCTTTTCCTGCGGATTTCTGGATGCGCTTTGCTACCCTGTCAGCATTCACACCATCAAGGAACATATCGATCTCATCAAAAGCGTAAAATGGCGCTGGCCTGTACTGCTGAATGGCAAAAAGAAGCGAGAGTGCCGTCAGGCTTTTCTCACCTCCAGACATAGCTTCAAGCCGCTGCAATGTCTTTTCTGAAGGCTGGGCTTTTATAGTCATACCACCTGAGAACGGTTCATCCGGCTTTTCAAGGAACAGTCCGCCGGTTCCTTCGGAAAGCTCCGCAAATACCTGCTTGAACTGCTCATTGATTCCATTAAATGAATTCATGAAAGCCTCTTTTTTCAATTCTTCATATTTCTTGATTCTTATGATTATCTCCTCCCTCTCATGGAAAAGAGTATCACGCCGTGATTTCAGGTCTTTCTGTCTGCTTCCAACATCGTTATATTCATCTATTGCTCTCATGTTCACGGGTTCAAGTTTTTCCATGGCCCGCGTGAGAGCAGAAATACGCGATACTATCGATTCAGAAGATGGTACCTCATCTTCACAGTAAAGACCGCGCTCAGCGATCTCGCCAGCAAGACCTGTTATCTGCTCTGATACGGCTTCTTTTGTGGAATGAAGCGCCATAATGTTCCGCTCCATTTCATTTAGAAATCTCTGGGCATCCTCAAACTTCTCTTTCAGTGAATATTGCTCCTTCTGGATTGTTGCCCGCTGGTTCTGAAGCTCGAGGAGTTCACCTCCCAGTTCTTTTTCCCGAATATTCTTTGCATTAAGATCAAGATCAAATGATTTTGTCTTTTCTCGCAGTGAAGTTATCTTCAGACGAAGCTCATTTTTCTTATTATCAAGATCTATTAGCCGCTCTTTTGTCTCATCAATTTTAGAAGCAGCATATTTCCTGTCAAGTGTAATGGCATTGATCCCTGCCTCAATATCCCTCAACCTCCCTTCAAATCTGTCAATTTCTTCTTCAATCTGTGTGGCTTTGCTATTGAGTTCAGGAACTTCAGAACCTTTCAAGAGTTCTTCAATCCTGTAAATATCCTCTAAAAGAGCGCTGATTTGCGAATCCTTCACACGTTTCTGCTTTTCATTGACATCCATCTGCTTCTTTATCTCGATACGTACAATCTCCATTTCCTCGATCTGCTTCTTCCTTATATCTATTATTTCAGAAAGTCTTGTGCCTCTCCCTTTGATCTCAGTCATCTGCATATTGAGCTTTATGATCTCATTATCAAAGTTCCTCGCTTCGGTCTTCATCTCCTCAAGATGCTCCTCAAGTTTTTCAAATTTAGAAACAGCAGATCTTCTCCTGCCGTCATATTCCGAGATCTGCTCAGCAATCTTCTTGAGGTTCTCTTCCTCACCGCTTGCAAACGACAATCTTGATCGGATGGTGCCTCCTGTCATTGCGCCTGCTTTCTCGATCAATTCCCCTTCAAGTGTCACCATGCGTTTGCTTCCCATAAGCCGCCTTGCAGTAGTCATGTTATCCGAAACGACCGTGTCCTTGAACACATACCAGAAGGCTGGCTCAAGCTTCCTGTCATAATTGACAAGTTTGATCGCATAATTTATAATCCCTTCCTTATCTATTTTTGAAAGTGGATGCATCGGTTCCATCTTGTTCAGCGGCAAAAATGTCACCCTGCCAAGCCGTCTTTCCTTAAGATAGGTGATAGCCCTTGCAGCATCCTCATCATTATCCACAACTACGGCCTGCATCCTTGATCCGGCTGCTATCTCAAGTGCGGTTGAGTATTTCTTATCCACTTTTCCAAGTTCGGCCATGGTTCCGTAGATACCTGGAAGTTCCTTATTCTTCCGTGCACGAAGAATGGACTCCACGGGCTCGCTGTAGCTCATCTCAGAGGCCATTTTGATGCGCGCTTCAGTTCTTGCATATTCCTGCTGCAATGTCCGGAGCTGTCCCTCAATTTCTGAGATCACAGTTTTAATCTGCACCCTGTTTTTCTCAAGGTCAATTAGATCCCTGCTCAATTCCTGTTTTCTTACATTTATCTCTTCTATCTGAGCCTTTACAGTATCAGCATCAAAATCGGCGGACTTTATCTTCGAAAGGGAATCCTCTATCTCATTTTCCATATCCCTTGCTTCAGATGATTTTCTCCTGATGGCATCAAGCAGGCGATCCTCATCACGCATGAGTTCATTCTTTTCATTTTTCAGGGTCTCAAGCTTTTGTTTTTCCCCTGAAAGCTCATCGCGGGTCCGGGCAAATTTTGCATCCACTTCTGCAATCTTGCTCCGGACAAGAAGGAGGGTAGTATTCCTGTCATTTATCTCATTTGAGATAGTATCTTTTCTCAGGTTTTCTTCATTTAATGTAGCGTCAAATTCTTTTATTTTTCCCTGCGTAGCATCAATGTCAATAAAGGCTTTTCGTCTTTGCGACTCAATATCATTTATTTCATTCTCAGCAAGCTCAATAGTACTCATACATCTTGATATCTCGCCCTTTATGGATTCTATATCTTTTCGTAGAGCTATCTGCTCACTTTCACCTTTCTGGATAATCAAAGAGTTTAAATTTGAGAGCTTATCTTCGATATCCCTGATATCTTTCTTGCGCTCATCAGCCTGTTTTGACAGGTCATTTTTTCTTATTTCTTTATCGTTCAATTCTTGTGTGATCTTTTCCAGTTCGTTTTTGGCATCTTTAAGTCTGGCAAGCAAAACATATCCTTCATATTTTCGCTTCTCATCACGCAGCGATTGATATTTGAGCGCCTGGTCGCGTTCTTGCTGCAATTTAAGAAGCTGATCGGCCACTTCCCCAAGAATGATGTCAACCCTCTCGATTCTTTCCCGGACTATTTCAAGTTCATTCATAGCCTGTTCTTTTTTCTCATCGAACTCAGCCACTCCTGCTATCTCATCGATTATTTTTCGCCTTTCAGTAGATGTCATTTCTATTATATGTGTGACATCACCCTGCATAACAACATTATAACCTTCGGGAGTAATTTTGGCGCGAGCAAGGTGATTATGTATATCTCCCAGACTCACAGGAATATCATTAAAATAGTAATAACTGTAATATCCTGATTCGGTACGCCTTACTTTTCGTGAAATTATGACCTCGTCAGACTCCACAGGCATCTCGCGGTCAGTATTGTCAAAACGGATTGTGACCTGTGCAAATTCTTTTCGTCCATTATCAGCATTAAATATCAGGTCTGTTAGCTTCTCAGCCCTCATTACCCTTGAATTCGAGAGCCCGAGAGCAAAAAGAATGCCGTCGATTATATTGGATTTTCCACTACCATTCGGACCCGAAATAGTAGTGAAATCATCAAAAAATGGAATTTTAACTTTTTTACCGAAGGATTTGAAGTTTTGAAGTTCTATCTCTTTGATATGCACTATCTACCTCCTTTTTTGGGTCTCAATTATCTCAACCCCTTCCTTCACATTTTCACTCCTCTTTGAATCAGATTTTCTTATCGTTTTCTCCATATTTTTTCCGGGATTGCTCTCTTTCTTTGGCACCACTTCATCTGCCTCGATGACCACCTGCTGTTTTTTTCTCTCCCGGGGTACATAATTTTCAGCGATTATATATTCACCCTTCGTCTTTGACTTTTCCGGCTGTTTTGTTTCTTCCCTGGGCTTGGCCTCAGGAATTTTCTGTACAGGTTGTTCCCTTATCGGAACATTCTTTTTGGGTCTTAATTCCTGCAGTATTGATTTCTGGTCAAGGAGTTCTTTCATAACTCCATCATATGCACTATTGAGTTCCATAAGCCTGCGTTCGACCCGTTCCATCCTTCCCTCTGCCTCATGGACAGAATCGGTCTCTGTTTTTCGCTGTTCCAGAGAATCCCTGAGAGATTTGTTCATCTCTATTATCTCATTTACTTTTTCAGTGAATTTCATCTTGATATCATCGATTGTGGATTCCCTTAATTTCATCTTGTCCATGAATTTTTTCTCCATATCAGCGATGATAGATTCCCTCATTGATTCCTGAATCCTCTCGATCTCTTTATCCCGTGCTGCCAGTTTCTGCTCAAGCCTCTCGATTATAATATCCCTTTCGGTGGTCATCTGTATCCCTCTTAACAGCAAAAAAAGTCAAATAAGTTTCAGTAAATCTGACTTTTTGCACAGTACACATATCTTATTACGTTAAATAATTTATGGAGATAATCGTTTTCTATCCCTCGGGAATAATACGACCTCGCGTATATTTTCTATTCCAAGCATTGTCATTAGCAATCTCTCGGCGCCAACACCCCACCCTGAATGCGGCGGCATACCATATTTGAAGGCTTTGAGATAGAACTCAAATCCGTCCGGGTTCAATCCCTGCGCCTCTATTCTGTCCCGTAGCATTTCATACGAATGTACGCGCTGAGCTCCCGATGACAGTTCCATGCGCGGATGCATCATGTCAAAAGCCCTGCATAACTCTGGTTTGTCTTCATAAGGCAGGGCATAGAATGGCTTTATTTTTGATGGCCAGTCCACGATAAAATAATGCTCACCTATTGTCTTTCCGATTGTATGTTCGGATTCCGTTGAGAGGTCATCTCCCCATTCTATCTTTTCACCGTTTTTGCGGGCGATCTCTATCGCTTCTGAGTATGTGATGCGCTTAAAAGGAATTTCCGGTATCTTGAGCTCTACCCCAAGTGTCTTCAGATAGGTTGCACCTTTTTCCTGAACTTTCATATATATATATTTGACAAGGTTCTCAAGAATGACCATTACATCTTCATTATTCAGAAAACTTGCTTCAATATCGATCGATGTCGCTTCATTGAGATGTTTTCTGGTATCATGTTCCTCGGCTCTGAATATCGGGCCTATCTCAAATACCCGGTCAAGCCCGCCTGACATCATGAGTTGTTTGAACAATTGAGGGCTCTGGTTAAGAAATGCCTCCCGTTCAAAATATGTTATCGGGAAGAGCGCAGTCCCGCCTTCTGTTGCAGTTGCGACCACCTTGGGGGTAGTTATTTCCAGGAATCCATCATTGTCAAGATATTCTCTTATGCTTTTAAGAATAAGATGCCTTATTCTGAAAATAGCCTGCGTATACGGGCGCCTCACATCCATGAATCTCACATCAAGCCTTGTATCAAGGTCGGCATCAACTTTGCCGGTTGTGTCCATTGGCAGCGGCGAATCTGCTTTTCCAAGAACCTTCACTTCTGTCGGGACAACTTCATAGCCATTTGGGGCCTTTGCTTCCTTTTTTATAGTTCCAGTAATTGCGACAACTGATTCCCGGCTAAGGTTCCGCACGATCTCAAGCAAGTTCTTATCAATTGTTTTCTTAAAAAGCGTTACCTGGACAAGCCCTTCCCTGTCCCTCACTACAAGGAACGTTATTCCGCCAAGGTCACGTATTTCATGCGCCCATCCGCAGATGGTAACGCTTTCCTTCATATCGGGTGTTATCTGTGTGGAGTAATGAGTTCGTATCATTGGTATCCCGGTCTGTAATGAGTAATACAGATTATTAATCTATTGCATTGCCGATAAGGCATTAAAATATCGAGATGCCATGTCGGTCAGGACGCTAAAAGGATTATTCCCAAAGCTTTTATATACTAATTCTTCATTTAGAGTCAAAAGTACGATGCGTTTAAAATAACGCAAGTTGAAGTCGATCAAAGTCGGATTTGATGAAATGCAAGGGCCAATGCTGAAAACGTATGCCCACGAATGCATGTAAGTCGAACTCTATTTGTGAAGCCCTATGCAAATCATTCAGGTTTGCAACTTGTTTAAAAACCTCGTATCAGTATTCATTATTGACCAAGGAGAAATAAAATGTCGCATCCACACAGACCAAGGCGCGGATCTATTGCATACAGTCCGCGTGTAAGAGCGAGAAGCGAAATACCCCGTGTGAGAGCATGGCCTATAAAAAAAGAGCCAAAGCTAATGGGATTTGCAGGTTATAAAGCCGGTATGACACACGCAGTCATGATAGATGATGTACCCAACAGCCTCACTTCAGGGATGGAGATATCAATTCCAGTTACAGTTCTGGAAGTTCCCCAAATGAAGGTTGCTGGTATACGTGTTTATGGAAAATCCACGTATGGGGCAAGTGCCATCGCTGAAGCCTGGACCACAGAACTTGACAAGGAGCTGAACCGGGCATTGACCGTTCCCAGAAAACATGACCTTTCTGCTGCACTTGCCAGGATTGACCAGCTGATAAATGACGGATTAGCAATAGATCTCAGGGTTATTATGTACACTCTTCCTGAAAAAGTGACAGGCGTCCCAAAAAAGAAACCTGAAATAATGGAAAACAACATTGGTGGAACTGATCTGAAGGCACGCTTTGAATATGCAAAGGGCCTTCTTGGAAAATTCATTAATATAAGTGATGTTTTCAATAACGGTGATATTATCGACGTTCTTGCCATAACAATTGGAAAAGGACTACAAGGGCCAGTCAAAAGATGGGGAATACAGCTCCAGAAATCCAAACACTCAAGAGCAGGCAGCGTTCGAGAAATTGGAACTCTGGGTCCGTGGCATCCCTCACATGTAAATTGGAGAGTGCCTCAGCTTGGTCAGACTGGTTATCACCAGAGGACTGAATTCAACAAGAGGGTGATGCAAATAGGTAAGGATGGCAAAGCCGTAACTCCTCAAGGAGGATTCCTGAATTACGGCATCGTAAGGAATGATTATATCATCATTAAAGGAAGCGTTCCAGGCCCTGTAAAAAGGCTTGTGCGCCTCCGCCCAGCTATAAGAATGAAGAAACAACTGCCGGCTCCTGAGATACAATATTTGAGCCTTGAATCAAAACAAGGGTGATCACATGGAAATAAATGTAATCGATCTATCCGGAAATACATCGAAGAAAATAACATCTGACATATTTGATGAGCCTTTCCGTCCTGATCTTATTAAAAAAGCAGTACTTGCCTCTCAGGCAAACCGCCAGCAGGCTTATGGTCCTCATATATATGCTGGAATGAGAACATCTGCAGAAGGCTGGGGACCAGGTCGCGGCGTATCAAGGGTCGCAAGATTGAGGAACGGAAGCAGAGCGGCCAGGATACCTCAGGCAGTAAAAGGCAGACAGGCACATCCTCCAAAGCCTGAAGCAGACAGAACAGAAAAGATAAATGATAAAGAACGGAACAAAGCCATTAAGTCAGCTATCGGAGCAACAGCTAATCCCGAGCTTGTCAGAAAGCGTGGACATCAGTTCGAAGCGCAATTGCCGCTTGTCGCTGTGGATGATCTTGCAGCTCTTACAAAGACAAAAGATGTCAGGTCTTTCATGGAAGCAATGCATGTATGGAAGGATATAGCCCGCGCAAAAGAAAAAACAATAAGAGCTGGAAAAGGAAAACTCCGTGGACGAAAATATAAGCGTTCAAAGAGTATCCTTATCGTAACAGCCCAGGATATGGGAATATCCAGAGCAGCCAGGAATCTTGCAGGAGTGGATGTCATAACACATGACAAGTTGAATGCTGAATTGCTTGCTCCGGGTGCATTTGCAGGACGACTTACGATCTTTACAGAATCTGCTATTGCCAAACTTCAGGAGGCAATCCGATGATCCAGCATCCTCATGTTACAGAAAAAGCAACCCTCCAGGCAGAAGAAAAGAATTTGCTTCAGTTCATAGTTGATGTGAATGACACTAAAGTTAACGTGAAAACAGAGATAGAGGCTCTCTACAAGGTAAAAGTGCACAGCGTTAATACAATGCTGACTCCAAAAGGAAAGAAAAAAGCCATCGTGGTATTCGAAGAAAAAAATGCTGCGACAGAACTTGCCTCCAGGTTAGGAATATTTTAAGGTGATAATATGGGACATAGAATTATTTCACAGAGCAGAGGAAAAGGTTCTCCAACATATAAGGCGCCATCTCATAAATTCAAGGCGAACCTTGAGCATATCGGGGTTCATGAAGGACTTGTCACTGGAAAAGTGCTTGAGATCATCCATGATACAGCACGGTCAGCACCAATTGGACGGATTTCATTCAGCAATGGTGAAGAAAGGTTGATGTTAATACCTGAAGGTGTAAAAACAGATCAGATCATTCAGTGCGGTATATCCGCCCCGGTGGAGCCAGGTAACACATTATCTCTGGCCGAAATACCGGAAGGGATGCCTATCTGCAATATAGAATTACAGCCAGGTGATGGAGGAAAATTCGCCAGAGCATCGGGAATGTACGGGATCCTTATAGCACATGATGCTGGGAAGACCAATGTTCAGCTTCCAAGTGGTAAGATGAAATGGCTCAATCCGAAATGCAGGGCCATAATCGGTGTTGTAGCAGGAGGCGGACGCACAGAAAAGCCCTTCTGTAAGGCTGGTAAGAAATTCCACCGGATGAAAGTTAGAGCGACAAAATGGCCGAGATCCCGCGGTGTCGCCATGAATGTTGTAGACCATCCCTTCGGTGGTGGCGGTCAGCAGCATCCGGGCAGACCAAAGACAGTGGCCAGAGGAACACCACCCGGTCGAAAGGTGGGTTCCATAGCGGCAAGAAGGACAGGAAGAAGAAGGTGAGCAGAAATGGCAAAAAAAATGTCAACAAAGGTTCCCAAGAGGAAGGGCGAATTCACATATCGTGGAAAGTCGATTGAGGATCTCAAAAAATTAAGTATTGAGGATTTCGCTAATCTTGTGCCTGCAAGACAGCGCCGCACAATTCAGCGTGGATTCTCAGAAGAACATAAGAAACTGTTACATAAGATCAAGATCAAAGATCCTAACATAAGAACGCATTTGAGGGATATGATATTCCTTCCGGAAATGGTAGGGATGAAAATCGCCATACATAGTGGTAAAGAATTCGTTCCGATCGATGTGATCCCTGAGATGATGGGACATTATTTCGGAGAATTCGTGCTCACACGCAGGAAAGTCAACCACGGAGCAGCAGGAATAGGCGCTACCAGATCAAGCAAATTCATACCATTGAAGTGATGCACATGAAAATAGATTATTCAATTGACCTTGGTTCTGAAAAGACCTCAAAATCAACCGGAAAAGAACTTCATATTTCAAAAAAGCATGCCCATGAGATATCAACGGCAATAACAGGTATGAAGGTTGAAGTTGCGAGAAAATTCCTGGAAGAAGTAATAGAATTGAAAAGAGCTGTACCATATAAGAGATTCGTAAGGAGCGTTCCTCACAGAAGAGGGATGTGTACAGGCAGGTACCCGCAAAAAGCTGCAAAAGAGTTCCTCAAAGTACTGGAAAATGCCCAGAACAATGCGGTTTATAAGGGGCTTGAGGGCGATAAGATGAGCATATATCATGTTGAGACAAAGAAAGGACATACTTTCAGAGGTTCATTCCCGCGAGCGCAGGGAAGGGCCACCCCCAAGAACCATGAAACGGTAAGTATTCAAATGATATTGGGGGTGAGTTAATGGGAGTTGAAAGAAAATTCGTCAAAAATGGACTTGACAAGGCCCAGATGGCCGAATACTTCTCAAAACAACTGGAAAGAGCAGGCTATGGCGGTATGAATATAAATAGAACCCCTATGGGTACTCAGGTCACGATATTTGCTGAGAAGCCTGGAATGATCATTGGAAAAGGCGGAAAGACAATCCATAAGATCACTCATGATCTTGGAACGATCTTCCATGTGGATAATCCACAAATAGATGTTCAGGAAGTAAAAATCCCCGAACTTAATGCCCAGATGATGGCGTCCCGTCTTGCTGCAGCAATCGAACGTGGACTCTATTTCAGAAAAGCAGGCCATAATATGCTAAGGAGAATAATGGAATCCGGGGCGCTTGGGTGCGAAATCGATATCGCTGGCAAGCTTACAGGTCCCAGAAAGAGGACTGAGAAATTCGTAGCCGGTAATATGCTCCATGCAGGCAACCCTGCAATGGAAATGGTAGATAAAGGTTTCGCGATAGCCATAAAGAAATTGGGAATTATTGGATGCCGGGTGCGAATAGTCCCACCATCCACCAAACTTCCTGGAAGATTTAAGACCATCCCCGGGGATGCCCCTGCAATTGAGGCAAAGAAACCTGAAGGAATCAAAGAACTGATAAAAACACCAGTTGCCACACCAAAACCTGTGGATACACCTGGAACTGATGTAAAGAGACCGGAAGTCGCAGTGCCTGAGCAGCCGGAAGTGCAGTCTATGCAGGAAATCGATTCAGTGCATACTGGCAATATCGAAGAAAGACAGCATGGTGACGTAATTGAGCACAAACATGAGGGATATGATTACTGGCATCCTGCTTCCCGTATGCATAAGAAGGAGGAAAACTGATGGCAATACTGCGTGTTGAGGAAATCAGGAACATGAACCTGAATGAACAGCAAGATGAACTTGATAAACTCAGACTGGAGTTAATTCGGGAGCGTGCGATCGCCTCTGCAGGTGGCGCCCCGGAAAATCCTGGCAGGATAAATGAGATTAGAAAAACCATAGCCAGGATAAAAACGATCCAGAAGGAGCCAAGAGAGAAATGAAGCTGACACCGCACAATATCATTCACCATGAACTGATCGGTCTTGATACAGAAGTAGCGGACAGCACAAACAGTTCCTTCATAGGACAGAAAGGAAGAACGATCGATGAAACAAAGAACATAATTAAATTGCAGACCGATGAAAAGGAGAAGAACATCCCAAAATCCTGTTCATCTTTTATATTTACAATTCCATCCTTTGATGGTAAACGTTACTTACCATTAAAAATAAAGGTGGATGGAAGATTATTGCTCGCGCAACCAGAAAACAGAATTCAGACGAAGTTCAAGAAGAAATTTAGGAAATAAGTGAGGTTATTTTAATGGCACGTGATATAGGGCTGGATGTTTCACAACCAGCAAAGGAATGCACAGATCCGAATTGTCCATTTCATGGAATACTTCCAGTAAGAGGACAGGTTCTAAGCGGTGTCGTTGTAAGCGATAAAATGGAAAAGACCGTTGTAGTGCAGAGAACATTTGAGAAAAAGATCAAAAAATATGAGCGATATGAGAAAAGGAAAACTAAAGTACATGCCCATAACCCCCCATGTATCAACGCACATGAGGGAGATAATGTTCTCGTCGCTGAATGCAGACCGCTTTCAAAGACAAAATCTTATGTTGTCATCGAGGTGGCAAAATGAGAGGAATGAAAGCAAAGATACCGCGTTCACTTCAGACCGCTTCTCGTATGGAATGTGCAGATAATACAGGGGCACGAATAATCGAGGTAATATCGGTATTGAAATATCGCGGCGTAAGGAATAGATACCCCAAAGGCGGGATTGGAGATACTCTTATCGTGAGCGTCAAGAAAGGGACACCGGAAATGAGAAAACAGGTATTCAAAGCTGTCATTATACGCCAGAAGAAAGAGTTCAGGCGGCCAGATGGCACACGGGTTTCATTTGAAGATAATGCCTGCGTGATAGTTGATGATGAAGGCGTGCCCAAAGGCACAGAAGTAAAAGGACCTGTTGCCAGGGAAGCTGCAGAGAGGTACTCGAAGATAGCGTCTGCAGCCTCAATTATCGTATAGGTGAGAATCATGGTATCATCACAACCAAGAAAGCAGAGAAAATCCAGATATCAGGCACCATTGCATATCAGACATAAATTAATGGGTGCTATGCTGAGTGAAGAACTTAAAGAAAAACATGAGATCAAAACATTACCGGTCCGCCTTGGAGATACTGTAAAAGTATTACGCGGTGACCATAGAGGTAAGGACGGGAAAGTATCGGTCGTCGATCTTAAGTCAATGACGATAACAGTCGATGGTGTGAGTGTCGCTAAATCAGACGGCACTGAAGTACCAAGACCGATCCAGCCCTCAAATGTAATGATCACGAAATTAGAATTGAAAGATAAAAAGCGCCTGGGTGATTAAATGGGAAGACATCAAAAGAGAGTGGCTGCACCAGTTTCATGGCCGATTACCAAAAAGACACATGCATGGGTTGTCGGAGCCAGCGCAGGCCGTCATTCGAAAGAAACAGGGTTACCGCTACTTTTAGTGGTTAGAGACATGCTAAAAATAGCCAACGATAGCAGAGAGGCAAAAAGAATAATCAACGAAGGGAATATTTTCATTGATGGCATACCAAGAAAGGATTATAAATATATCACTGGTCTCTTTGATATAATATCAATTCCTGTCACAAATGAATATTACCGCCTTTTGTTAGATACGAATAACAAATTCAAACTTTTTAAAGAAAGTCCTGATGCATGTAAATTATGCAGGATAAACAATAAGACCATCGTCAAAAAAGGAGCTATTCAGATAAATCTGCATGATGGCAACAATATGCTTGTGTCCGAAGACTACAAAACTTTCGATACCCTCCTGTTGTCATTGACTGACAGGAGGAGTGTGAAACATCTGTCATATAAGACTGGAAATCTCGCCATTGTTGTCGGCGGTGAACATTCCGGGGAAATAGGTAAGATAAAACAGATCCGTAAGGTCAGAGGTTCTGGAACTAACATGGTCGTATTATCAAACGAAAAGGATTTCGAAACTATTGAAAATTACGTATTTGTCATAGGCGAGAACACGCCAGAGATAAAGGTGATTTAAATGAATCCAATGAGAATACCTTCTATTGATAAAATAACCGTTCATATCGGGACAGGAGAAAGCGGCGAGCGATTAACGAACGCGGAAAAATTGCTTGAGGCGATCGTAAAGCAAAAAACTGTGCGCGCCAAAGCAACAAAGACAATTCCCAATTTTTCAATTAAGAAACACGAGCCTATTGGATGCAAAGTTACTTTAAGGGGAAAAAAAGCAGTTGATTTCCTGAAGACTGCACTTAAGATAGTTGCAAATAAGATAAATGAATCACAGTTCGATCAGCAAGGCAACTTTTCTTTTGGTATCGAGGAGCATACGGATTTTCCAGGAATGAAATATGATCCTTCAATAGGTATCTACGGAATGGACGTGAATGTAGCAGTAAAACGACCCGGTTTCAGAATAAAACGAAGGAAGATCCAGAACCACAAGATACCACATAACCATAGGCTGACAAAAGAAGATGCGATTTCTTTTGTGAAAAGTGATTTTGGCGTGGAGGTAATTTAAATGGAAAGAAGCAATAAGAAATTCGGACGGGGCGCAAATTCTTGCAAGCGCTGCGGTAGAAAACAAGGACTTGTTCGAAAATATGATATATACCTCTGTAGACAATGCTTCCGAGATATGGCATATAACATGGGTTTTGAGAAATATACATAGGTGATTATAATGTTATTAGATCCACTTGCAGATGCATTATCAATAATAAAAAATGCGGAGAATATAGGCAAACCTGAATGTACGATCAACCCGGCTTCAAAACTTATTGGAAGCGTGCTTAAAGTCATGAAGGATCAAGGTTACATCGGCGAATTTGAATTCGCAGACGATGGAAAATCTGGCCTGTTTAAGGTACAGCTAAAAGGAACAATCAACAAATGCGGTGTAATCAGACCACGCCATGCTGTCAAGAATACTGAGTTCGAGAAATGGGAAAAACGTTTCCTGCCAGCAAGAGGCTTTGGCTCTATTATCCTTACAACCCCAGATGGTGTCATGACGCATAACGAAGCTAGAGAAAGCGGTCTGGGCGGGCAATTACTCGCTTATGTATATTAGGTGAAAGTTATGGAAACGAAGAGAACGATAGAAATTCCCAATGGTGTGAATGTTATCATTGATAATATAACCGTGAAGGTATCTGGCTCTCTCGGAGAGCTCCAGAGAGATATCTGGTATCCAAGAATAACACTTATGAAAACGGGTTCAGAAATTACACTGAATACAGATGTACCAAGGAGAGAACAAATGGCCATGCTGGGTACCTTTGAATCACATTTGAAGAATATGATCACTGGAGTCAGCAAGGGATATGAGTATAAGATGAAAATCGTGTATTCACATTTTCCGATACAGTTAAAGACAGAAGGAAAACAGGTAATAATAGCGAATTTTCTTGGCGAAAAGAAAGCCAGAAAAGCCAATATTATGGGTAATGTAAAAGTTACAATAAAGGGTGATCAGGTAATTATTAATGGTTTGAATAAAGAAGAAGTTGGGCAGACGGCGGCCAATATCAATATTGCGACAAAGATAAGAGGATTCGATCCCAGGGTTTTCCAGGATGGGGTCTATCTCGTTGAGAGGTCGGGCAGGTGAAAAACATGGAAGAAGAATCTATAAAAAGCTTTGAAGAGATCGTACCAGCTCAGGTTAAGATAAGTTTCGATGAAGAGACAAAGAGACTTCTTGATGTGAGAAAGAAACAGAAAAGCAAGAAACCAGTATTCAAACAGACTGATTCACACAAGAAAAAGAAACTTGCTGATTACTGGAGACGACCTGATGGTATGCATAATAAGACCAGGACAAGCCAGCATGGAAAATGTCCCCTTGTAGAAGCTGGATATGGAAGTCCTGCTTCTGTGCGCGGGCTTCACTCATCTGGATTTGAAGACATCCTGGTAAAGAATCCTGGCGACCTTGATTCCATAAATGTTGGAACGCAGGCTGCAAGGATCGCTCATACTGTAGGTTCAAGAAAGCGTACTCTTATCGAAAAGAAAGCAGCAGAGTTAGGATTGAAGATATTAAACCCCACAAGGAGAGCAGAGTGAAATGACAGACCTAAAAAATCAGAGACGTCTGGCTGCCGGCGTAATGGATATAGGAGTAAACAGAGTATGGATGAATCCTGAAGCTGAAAAAGACATTGCAGCAGCGTTGACACGGGAAGATATCCGAAAATTGATAGAAGAAGGCAAAATCGGAAAAAGGGCAATTAGAGGAGTCAGCCGTGGCCGTGCACGCAGTGTCGATGAGACTCGTGCATATGGACATAGAAAAGGACACGGTTCCAGAAGTGGTGCAAAAGGTGCACGCAGACCTAAGAAAGAACAGTGGATGAAGAAGATCAGAGCTCTTCGCAGCCTTCTTAGAGAAATGAGAGAGAATAAAAAAATTGACGTCTCCACATACAGGAAATTATACAGGAAAGCAAAAGGCGGAGAATATAGAAGCAGATCACATATGAATGCTCATGTGGAGCAGCTCAAGAGCAAGGAGGCTTGAATATGGCGACAGGTGCCAGATACAGAGTCAGGTTCAGACGGGCAAGGATTGGAAAAACGGATTATAGGGCCAGAAAACAGCTCCTTTTCTCCAGAAAACCAAGACTTGTGGTCAGAAGAAGTTTAGAACATACAAATATACAATTGATCGTACCAGAAAAAAATGGTGATGAGGTTATAATATCGGCAAATACCATTGATCTTAAGAAATACGGGTATACCGGCGGAACAGGAAATCTGCCTTCAGCTTACCTGGCAGGATTGTTACTTGGATATCGTGCTAAAAAGAAGGGACAATCTGTAGCGATACTGGACATCGGATTGTCTCAGGCAACAAGAGGTGGAAGAGTTTTCGCTGCTCTCAAAGGAGCGATAGATTCCGGCCTTGAAATACCGCATGATCCTGAAATATTCCCAAAAGAGGATAGGATCATGGGCAAACACATCGATAAATACAGGAAAACTGATATTGCAGGTCAATTCCAGGCGGCAAAGGAAAAGATTCAGAGTGAGTTCAGGTGAACAAAATGAGAGATAGAGGATTCGAACAAGAAAAAGTGGAATGGATACCCCAGACAAGACTTGGTAAACTTGTCAAGGAAGGACAGGTTACAACGATGAGTGAAGCTCTTGAATCTGGATTGCCGATAAGGGAACCTCAGATCGTGGATGCACTGATTCCTGAAATCCGGGATGAAGTTCTGGATATCAATATGGTCCAGAGAATGACCGACTCCGGAAGGAGAGTAAAATTCAGAGCTACTGTTATCGTTGGCAATGGTGACGGTTTTATCGGGCTGGGGGACGGCAAGGATGTCCAGGTCGGCATAGCTATCAAGAAAGCCATAGATGATGCCAAGATGCATGTAATGGGGATCAAGAGGGGATGCGGTTCATGGGAATGCGGCTGTGGTCTCGGACATACCGTACCGTTTGAGGTAACAGGTAAGGCAGGAAGCGTAGTGGTGGCACTTTTGCCCGCCCCACGCGGGCTTGGTCTTGCTTCAGGTGGAACTGCAAAGAAAGTGCTTGAGATCGCCGGGATAAAAGATGTCTGGGCAAAAGCAAGCGGGGAGACAAGAACCACTCTCAATTTTGCGAAAGCGACTTATAATGCTCTTATAAGAACCACTACCATGAAGGTGAAATAGATGTACGCAGCAGTGAGACTTCGTGGTGGGGTCAAAACGAGACAGGATATTAAGGATACCCTGGCAATGATGCGCCTTGACAGGATCAATCATTGCGTGATTATCCCTGAAACATCAAATTACCAGGGTATGATCCGCAAGGCCAAGGATTATATTGCATGGGGTCCCATCGATGCGGAAACCCTTGCACAGATGCTTGAGAACAGAGGAAAGCTCGAAGGCGGAAAGGACTTGACTGAGGAATACCTGAGCAAGAATACAAACTTTAAATCATTTCTTGATCTGGCAAATGCGATATGTGAAGGAAAAGCACAGATTTCCGATGTTCCAAAAATGAAGCCGGTTTTCAGGATGCATCCTGCAAGAAAGGGCTTAAAAGGCACAAAGAGGAATACTCTTGAAGGCGGAGACCTAGGGTTTCATGGAATCGAAATGAAAACGCTATTGAACAAGATGAGGTAATTTTCATGAGCAAACAGAAAACCAAGAAATTCAGGGGATCAAGATCATGCGGCGGCGGCACGCACAAAAACAGAAGAGGCGGTGGAAACCGCGGCGGTCGGGGAAATGCCGGTACATGCAAGCATCACTTTGTCAGGGCACAGCAGCGCGGCATCTATTTCGGGAAGCATGGATTCAAGAGACCTCTTTCAGTCTCAATCGATAAGATCATAGCGAACGTTGGTGAGCTCGATGAGGTCATTGAGCAACTGGTAGCTGAAGGCTATGCAGAAAAGAAAGGAGAATCTTTCTACATTGATCTTAATAACATTGGCATTGAAAAGGTTCTTGGTAATGGAAAAGTGACAAAGTCTTTATTCATTACAGCAGATGAGTTCTCATCCTCGGCAAAAGAAAAGATAGAGCAGGCTAATGGAAAGGCTATTGAGAAATCACAGGGGATAGAAATAGAAATACCCACATCTGAGTAACTAATATGGCTTTTGAAAGTATTGCACCTCTATTGAAGCGTTTGCCTGCAGTGTCACGGCCGGAAGGTCATGTTCACTTCAAGAAAAAACTGGGCTGGACACTTGGGATTCTCATACTTTATTTTGTCCTGGCGAATATACCTCTTTTCGGACTTGATAAAAATTCCATTGACCTTTTTGAGCTGTACCGTGCATTCTTTGCCGGTGCTTCTGGTTCATTGATGGTACTTGGTATAGGGCCAATAGTGACGGCGTCAATAGTGCTGCAATTACTTGTAGGAGCAAATGTTCTCAAGATGGATCTTGGCGATCCACATCAGCAGGCCATTTTCCAGGGATTGCAGAAGCTTCTTGTATTTGTAATGGTAGCACTTGAAGCTCTTCCGCAGATACTTGGAGGATATATTCGCCCTGATGCGGGACTGGCAGCACAGCTTGGTGTGAATGTCAGTTTCCTCGTAATATTATTGTTTATTCAGATTTGCATAGGAGGCATTCTGATCCTTTATATGGATGAAGTTGTATCCAAATGGGGCATAGGCTCCGGTGTTGGATTATTCATCATAGCAGGTGTGTCCCAGCAGATAGTGACAGGTATCTTTAACTGGAATAAAGATGAAACAGGTTTCCCGATAGGCCTTATCCCTAAATGGATATATATTGCCAGTCCTTCATCCAATATTGGTCTTGATTATCTTCTCACCGGGGATGGCGTTTTATTCCTGCTTGTAAGAGGCGGAATACTAGCTCTTATCAGCACTGTGATGATCTTTTTGATGGTCGTCTATGTGGAAAGTACAAGGATAGAGATACCACTTGCCCATGCAGCTGTAAGAGGGGCACGCGGCAGGTTTCCGGTAAAGCTCATTTACGCAAGTGTCCTGCCAATGATCCTGGTAAGAGCACTTCAGGCAAATATCCAGATGGTCGGGCTTATTCTCTCAAGCCGGGGCTTAACGATACTGGGACAATATAAACAGGCTACGCCCGTAAATGGTATTATGTACTATCTATCTCCTATCAGCAGTCCCAACGACTGGATACCATCTCTTGTTTCAGCAAAGTTTTCAGGTCTTGGTGTAACGGAACCGGCGATATGGCAGATCGGCCTTCATGTTTTAACAGACGCATTCCTGCTGATAGTGGGAGGCATAGTATTCGCTCTTTTCTGGATCGAAACAACAGGAATGGGAGCAAAGAATGTGGCTGAAAAAATTCAGAAATCAGGGATGCAGATACCTGGCTACAGACGAAGCAGCGGGACACTTGAGCGCGTGATGCAGCGATATATTCCCAAAGTAACTGTAATTGGCGGCGCTTTTATCGGAGTGCTCACACTTATCGCAAGTCTTATGGGGACTCTGGGAGGCGCAGGAGGCACAGGATTGCTGCTCACTGTAAGCATCATGTACAGGTTGTATGAGGATATCGCCAGCCAGCAAATGATGGAAATGCATCCGATGATGCGAAGTTTCTTCGGGAAAGATTGAACTGATGAGACAGGACTTTTGTCCTGTCTTAACCTCTTAACCTGGATCTTTTAAGTGTGCTCTGGTATGAAAAAATTAACAACTAACCGTACGACTCATGCTATCGGAATTCGTTTCGGTTCGTATTAGTCGTTGTTTTTCACGATATTTTTTCATGTTCATTTATGAACCAGAGGTTCATAGCCGACTTCTTCTCAATCCTAAAATACTGATCATCAACAAAGACATTCCCATTATCATGAATCCAACAATTCCAAAACTGGATCCCATTGCTGTTCTCCCGCTGCCACCACCAGGAGAAGAAAATGGATATGCAATTGCGAATGGAGATAATGATGTTGAGGTTCCAGTGATAATATTATTAGTGGTATCTATAGATAATGTTACATCCACCCAATCATTACCATCCCAATGAAAATGTCCTGAGAGCATGTTCGCTATTATCTGGAACTTCGGAATCGTCATATGATAAGCTAATGGTTATAAGTCCATCAAATGAGGCTGTGGTTGTGATATCATAATACTTGGTTTTTTCTTTTCCGGGATTTTTTGAGCTTATAGTTACAGTCGTATCGCCGCATGCTGTAACAGAATCAAATTTCACATTGAGATTTGATACAGGGGTGTTTTCACCTGTTTGGGTATTGCCGCATGGAACAGGAGTAGGGTGTAGGTGTAGATTCAGAATTTACATGATATGTGACTGCATACGTCTTTGTATTTCCTGCTTTATCCTCAGCAAGTACATCTCAATACATACTTCAAGGAAAATGAATAATGGGAAAGCTAAAGATAAAGGATATATGGTTTATGGTATATGAGTATAAACAGTTAAAGGAAGGATACTTGCTTGCAAAACCATATAAGAAGAACCTTTATTTGTATGAAATTTATTCAGATAGAATCTTAGGCGTTCATACTAATGAATATAGATCAGATAATCAATGAGTATAAGAATCAATTTCCTCTTTATGATAGATATACTCAAAAAAATGAGCAATTCCTTAAGGAAATTCTTGAATCAATTAATATAAATCATATACTTGAAGCTCATACCAAAGACCCAGACCATCTTCGGGAGAAGATTTTACGAGAAGATAAATCATATAAAGATCCACTTCATGAGATTACTGATTTATCAGGCCTCCGAATAATTCTTCGCCATTTAACTGATGTGAATAAAGTTGTCAAGCTTATCGAAGAAGAGTTTGTAATAGATAAAGAGAATTCTATCTATATCTATGATATTCCTGCAAATCAATTTGGATATCGTTCAATACATCTGGTAGTATGTCATAAAGAAGAGCGTCTAAAACTTATAGAGTGGAATGATTTTAAACTTCTTAAAGCTGAAATACAAATCCGTACACACCTTCAGCATGCATGGGCAGAAATTTCACATGAATTTATCTATAAAGTGGATACCGATATACCAAAAGAAGTTCGTAGACCTTTATTCCGCCTAAGTGCTTTATTCGAAATTGCTGATGAAGAGGTTAATAGAATAGTTCATGACGTTAATGAGGTTCGCAGAAATTATAAAAAAGGGATCATAAAGGGGGAAAATCTATTAGAAATCAATGTAGATTCTTTAAAATCTTACATAGAAAATTCTGAAGAAGTTCAATATTGGAATGAGTTTATACTTAATGATAGTGAAATCGGTCATAGAGTTGAGGGCTGGGGAGATCTGTCACGTGATGTAAGAATAGCTGAATTCTGTGGCTTAAAAACAATTGAAGATATTGACCATATTCTTAAAAAAGCTCATGGTTGGGGAGAACGGTTTCTTAAAGAATATTTTAAAAAATATTACTTCAATGATAAGTATTCTCTTCGTATGATATCAACTTTCATTAACGGAAGTGTTACCATGTTAATGATAGCATCTTATGCTGACAAATTTGAACCTAAGATTTTAGTTAAAGAATTTGGCTTTAGTGAACCTCGATATGCACTTAAAATTCTTGATATTGCTAAAGCAGTCCAAAAAGATGATATCCTTAATAGTTAGACTGCATATAATTTTATAGTATACGCATATTTTGAGTTTAAAAACATTTAATAGTATTTAAGTAGTTTATATTAAGTAAGTTTTATGAGTGAAATTGTAAAAGGAAATCTCAAAGATTCAAAATCGAGTAATCTGAGAATTGGTAAGTATATTGGTTCACGAGCCTGGAGAGCTGTCCCAGTTTTTTTCTTGGTTGGAATTCTTATTTCTTATCAATTCAAATTAACAATGAACAAAGATGCCTGGTTTTGGTTTTTTAGCTCGATAGCACAAACATTTGCCGCGCTTGTTGCCCTTGTTGCCATATTTTTAATTTCTCGTTTAGAATTGTATAATGCTACGATAAATAAGAATAAGGACGTAATGCGGACTCTTTTATATAATGTCGGTGCAGATGAAATCGAGTATTTTGATGATAAAGTGTTAATAAAGACGGTAGATGAGTTTCTCTCTTTAATAGAATCAGAGCCGGAGCTGAAACCAGATATAACTGATTTAAACCTTAAAACTAAAAAAGGTAAAATTTACCTTTTAAAACGAGCAAGAGAAGAGAATAATCGCTTTGAACAAAAAAAGGAACGAGCTAAAGAACAAATGAGGATATTACTAGAACACACTGTTTTAATAATAATGCTGTCTATTTTATTAATACCTTTTGGCTCTGTAAATACTGAAAATAGCTTGATTTTAGCTTTATGGAATAATTATTATTTGAAATGGGGGATCATATTTGGTGTAGTCGGCCTTTGTATTTCCTCTTTGTATATAGTAGAATCTTTACTAATGAAATCTTTATCAGAAGAAGAAGTATAAAAAAAACTCTTTTTTTTTTCAATATAATCAGATCTTTAAATGAAAAAATAAAATTTTTATATAAGCTGACTTAATTGAGGACTAATGAAATTGGATAATGAATTGTTATTAGGAAAATTTACAGATCCTAAATATATAACAATATTGTGTTTTATTGTCTCATCTATAGTATTCTTAATAACATATATAAACCCTATAGCTACTGGAGATAATATATTATATTTTCTCAGTTCAATTTCACAAGGACTTGCAGCCATTTTTACTTTAATATTTACCATTACAATTTTTGGTGCTCAAATGATGAAAAGATATTCATCAATGGGTAGAATATTGGATAGATGGACTATCTTTTTAATGATATTTTTTGCCATTGGAATTATTTTACCATTAATTACATCTCGGACAAATGACCCATGGTATAAATCCAACAAAGTTGAATTTGCTAAAGGTGATGACCTTGTATTGCGAAGAATTAGATCGAATGGGAAAGAAGACCCCTGAACAAATGTTAAAAGTTGAATTGGAAAACGA
>JAGFND010000090.1 GCA_021409285.1 Candidatus Methanoperedens sp.
AGCTGTTGTTCAGATGTTTTTTTCCAGGCACTTTTCAGGTTTTCTATCTCGTTTTCTATTATTTCCATGGCGATTTTCCAGATACCCATCAGGGTTTTTATGGGAGTTAAGGTGGCCGCCATTTGACGGTAAGGTAAATTACCATGTGTGGAACATGAAGCCCATTTGTTTGTCATAGGTCGGATGGTTCACTATGAACCATGCGTCATCCGAGATCAATCAACTGCATTTTCCAAGTGATCGCTCCACTCTCGTCCAGTGGGGTCTTGACACAGCTTCCGCCAATGGTGTCAATTTGGCTGCTTTCCGATCAGTATTGATTGTTCAAAATTTTGGCATAGATCATGGAGCGGCAGGCAATGGAATCTTGATCGTCCACAAGAATGCGACGTTGTGTGAGTTCGGTTTCATTGCTCACGAAATAGGGCACGGATTTGGTTTGCCGCATTCCAATTCTGCAAATCCAGACAAGGCGTACGGCGACGGGTGGGATGTGATGAGCTTCGCAACGACGACATTTCAGTTTCCTATCCAGTTCAGGGAAACACAAGGTGCTGCCACGGTCGAGCTGAACGCACGCAACATAGAGGCACTCAACTCGGTTCCGACGGGTCGCGCCTGGATTCCAGCCGCCCCTGATTTCAGTGCACAAATCCCCCTCGACCCATTGAACCAGCCACCGATTGGCAATACACACGCGCCATTCTCCTATACCTTCAAACCCAAACTCCGACGCGTAAGTGTTTATCCACCTGTGTGGGAAGTAACCTATCCCACGCGCGTCGTAGTTGCATCGGGTTATCCAGATGCTCCGATAGACTTTGGCTTCCCAAAAGTATAACGACGATATATATGGATCGAATTATAAATTTGACTGCCTACCTGGCAGTCAAATTTCCAGAATTAGCCTTAAGCTTTGACCTGGGCTTTTGGTGAGCGCGCTATCTTCTTGCGTTTTGCGCCTGAGGATGTATATCTCTGCATCGGGCCGGGTCTTTTATGAGTAAGCTCGGACTCAGGTACCATTATTATCTGTCCTTTTCTGTGTTTGATTCGGCCCCATTTTGTCGTGCCAGTTTTTCCCATGAAATTGATATCCTCCAATGATTTTATTTTGATTCTGAATACTTCCATTCATTCATAAACCTTTCCTCGGCCAGAATTACCATATATAAAGTTAATGCTCAAGCGAAACATATATACATTATGAGTATCATAATAATGATTATAAGAAGGTGACCGATATGTATGCAAAAATGAAATTAAAAGATGCAATACAAATAATTCAAGACAGAGAAAGAAGGATGCGCAATGCTCAAAAGCAAATAAAAAAAGTAGACAGTTTCTTTGGCCGTTCTGATAATTCAAATGGAAAACAAAACGGAAATCTGACAGGAACGAACGAAATGAGGGATCTGGTACATGTGCAGTCGATATTTCCTCACTCTGATGTCCTTGCTCTCAAAGAGAAAGCTGGAGAAACTACAATCAGGAATGCGATCTCAAAGGCTGTTCATCATTACTTGATGTGTCATGACGACGAAGATTAAAGAGTTCTGACGGAAATAGTATTATACTTTCCAGATACTATACAATAATAATTTATATGATTCGTCAGAGATTTATAATAGACACAAGTGCCCTAACCGATACCCAGACACGGGAAATTGAGGGGGGCTCTCTTGATGTCGCAATGGGGGGCATCCTTGATATAATAGCTGATGCCAGGCTTCACCTTGGTATCAGCTGCTATATTCCCTTTCCCTCAGTATATAATGAAATGAGGGAATTTGCAAAGAACAATGGATGCGATGAACAGACACTTGCAAAGATTGACACCTGGCTTGTAAAAAAGACACCGGACAGGTATGAAGTGAAGATCCCTTCAAAGATATTCTACGATTATGTGGACTTCATGCGCGGACGGATTAACAAGGGTATGGACGTTGCTGAAGAAGCGATCTGGGAAGGAGCTACTGAATGTTTATTTCGCACAACAAAAGCACGCACAAGGCATGAGATCGAACCTGAGATCGAACGAAATGTCATAGGCGAGATCATAAGCAAGTTCAGGGATAAATACAGGAATGCATTGCGTTATGGTATTCTTGACAGCGCACCTGATATTGATGTTCTCCTCCTTGCAAAAGAACTCGATGCGGCTGTTGTGGCAAGCGATATGGGTATCCAGAAGTGGGCTGAACAACTTGGTCTTCGATTTGTCAACGCAAAGTCGTTCCCAGCCATGATAAAAGAATACCTGAAACGCACAAAACCAGAAAGACCGTCAGTCCTGATATAGCATGAGTTATGTATATATTGCAGCATTCGGGTTTGCTGCTATTATTTTTTTAACGCTGAGGGATATCAGGATATTTCACCGGACAAGAATAGCATCATTTAGAAAAGGTGCTTTGAAAGGTATGATCGCGGGCACGGTGGCACTAATGGGAATGATTGTGACCATAGAAAATCCATCAATAGGCCTTACAATAACGCTTGTCGCTGTTTATTTGAACGGGAAAGGAAAGCGAGAGGATGTTTTTTTTGATGCTCCGATGATAAGAAGAGTACTTGGCGAGACAAAGGTAAGAAAAAACTGAGATTATTCGAACAGGATTTATACAACAAAGACCATTTCTAATAAGAATGAAGATATCAGGCATCGCATTATTCTCTATCCTCGTTGCAGCTTCTATGCCCGCTGCTTCTGAGACCGTTCAATGGCATGTTTACGAAGAAGGAATCCTCGCAGCAGGAACTGCGAATAAGCCTATGTTACTTGATTTTTATGCAGACTGGTGCAGTCCCTGTGTTGCGATGGAAGAAGGAACATATCCTGATAAGCGTGTAGTTTCAGAGATGAAAGATTTTGTGGCTATAAAAATAGATACTCAAAAACGCATCGATATTGAAACAAGATATGGCATAGCGTATTATCCCACAGTCGTCTTTCTTGATCCGAAAGGAAAAGAGATCACAAGATATATCGGGTATCTTGGCCCTGAAGAAATGGTTGAGGAGATAAAACGATCGCGCAGCCAGATTCCAAAAGAAACGCCAGGATTTGAGTCAGCCTTCTTATTATCAGCGTTCATTATCTTTAAGCTTTTCAAATATTACTGATTATCTTCAAGTTCTTCACCATTGATTCAAGAAGCAATGGAACATTTATCAGCTTCTCAGCTTTGACAACTTCATCAGTTTTTGCCCCGGTCGACGGATATTCCGGTACTGCCATGCAGCATGTTGCCGGTTTTGTTGATTGCTCAAACGTTCCTATTTTTCGTGCGATATCTGTTATCTCAAGCTTGTCAAGACCGATGAGCGGATGATACATCGGGTACTCGATACCATACATCTCAGCGAGCATATTCTGAGATGTCTGCGATGCTACCTGGCCAAGTGATGAACCGGTTATTATTCCATGCGCTCCTTCCATTTTCATAACTTCTCCTGCGATCCGGTACATCATCCTCCTGCACATAACACAATTCAGCCTGTTATCACAATTGTTCAGGAAAGAAAGCAGGTTTTCACCATGCGGGGCTTCATATATCGTCAATTTTCTCTGAGGTGACCATTTCTGTAGAACCTCGATACACTTCATGGCCCTTTCTCGCGTTGTATCATCAGAAAAAGGCTCATTGTTTAGATACAGCGGTACTATTTCGCAGCCTCTTTTCATCATCATCCATGCTGCCACAGGCGAATCGATGCCTCCTGAGACCAGAGCGATCATTTTTCCCTGCGTGCCATTTGGAAGACCTCCGACGCCTTTTACAGATTCAGTGAAGACATACCCTTTATCCTGCCTTACTTCCGCAAATATCTCAACATCGGGGTTGTCAAGATCAACACGGACCTTCTTATTTAATTTTTCAATAACGGCATTGCCGCAAGCTATACCTATATCGCGGGATGTGAAACCGTGGTTTCCTGTTCTTCGCGGCCTTATAGCAAATGACTGGCCTTCCCGGATGATCTTCTCAGCGAATATGGCGCAAAGCTCTCCTGCTGAAGCCGGTGTCGGTTCACAGGTATGAACAGGGCTTGCTGAGACCACCCCGAAGACTTTTGTCACGCTGTTTACCGCATCCTGTTCATCTGAATGTATGAAAATCCGTCCCATCTCACGAGATATTGCAGAATATGAGATGCCATCTGCATTGAGCATGGATTTTATATTCTTAATAAGTATCTGCTCAAACCTTATCCTGACCTTTTTGCTTTTCAGGCCAATCTCATCGTATCTTACTAAAACCAGATCGGGATTTCTCATATAGCATACCTCATTGCCTCTTCGATAGTCCTGACCTCCATCACCTCAATCCCTATATCCCCAACTTCGACTTTCTGACCCGGCGGCACAAGGAACAGCTTTGCCCCATTATCCCGCGCAGCGATGCCTTTTGCCCTTGGGGCGCCGATCTTTCCGATAGAATGATCTTCATTAATAGTCCCGGTCATCAGCACATCATTTCGCGGCGCTTTTCCCTCCATCGCGGCAATAGCTGCGATTGCGATGGCCCCACCTGCACTGCCTCCTGAAATGGCTAACTTTCCTTCCTGCAACGGCGATTTGATATTAATAAGAACATCCTTATCGATAAGACTTGTTCTTGTAACTCCCCGGGCTACAAATATTGCTATCTGGGCAGAAGATTGCATCGATTCATCCACAAGAACATTGGCAACATTGAGGAAAAGATTGCTTTTTCCTTCCTTAATTATGACTTCAAGAGGTATCACATGACCAATATCATTCTCATCCACAGCAAGTACTCCGTAGTCGCTTTTGGTGATCATCGTAAGGTTTATGATCTCCTGTTCAAGCTTTTGGCGTGTCAGTGTTTCGTTTTTCAGGATATCTTCGGTTATTGATAGGTTTACCCTCAGGTTTGAAATGTTTGATTCGAGGAGTGAAATTTTTTGTTTTTGTGAAACTACCTCACCCGACATAGCAGCTATGGACGCATCTTTTTGTTTAATTTCTCCAAGACTTACGAATAAAAATGCTGATGATCCGATCAATAATATTGAAAGGAAGAGAATTGCTATTTTGAATAGTCTTTTGCTGTCAGGCATGCTATACTCTATTGTCGTTTTAACGGATATATGGCACTTCTTCTTTTTTTTTGTTTGATACTTTCACGGTCACGGTCATGAACCGCAACGGCACATTCCCTGTATTCAATAAAGTATGCTGAGCCTCACTGGGAATATATATGACGTCCGCCCGTGAGATCTCTTCTTTTTCATCAGCAATAGTCATAATTCCATATCCCGAAAGAATGTAATATATCTCTTCAGCATCCGGATGGAAATGTAGCGGGATCCTTTCTTGCGGGTCAAGTGATGTATCATAGACCGCCTCAAAGGACTTTGCTATATCATCAAAGTTAAGACCGTTCTGTATTTGTTTTATTATCATTTATTGTTATATTCTAATACTTTATAGTTCATATATATTTTTGAGTACAAGTTTATGGTAAAATACAAACATGAATCTATGTATTTCAAAGATAAAGATAAAAAGCTTTTGATTGCCTTGAAATAAGAAGCAAGAAAAACAATTTGTTGACATTGCACTTTTGTTATTGAATTTCATATACCTCTACTTCACGATTTTTAAAGACTTTTCTAAATTTTTCTTTATGTTGATCAAAGACAGAGGTAATCATAATCTGGTGATGCATAGGCTTTTTCTACATCGCTCCTGCGTATATCTATCTCTTCAAGGTCCATTCTCAATTGGTATTCATGCCATACCCATCCCAAAACTGTTGGAAGACCTGTAAAAGTGCTCACATAGGAATTCCTGGTGTATGAAAAACCTGCTGCTTCGAGAACTATCGGTGTTCCTTTTTTTTCTCTTAACCATTTTGCCATTTTCCGAACAGCGCCGCGTCCTCGCCTACCTCGACGCCCTCCTGGCAAAGGTTGACGCGCTCGGCGACTCCAGCCAGAGACCGGCGCCGAACTGGATGCGCTGATGCCGGCGGTGCTGGACAGGGCGTTAAAAGGGGAGTTATACACCATCACTGCCGGATCATCCCATTGTCTATATTTCATAAGAATGTTACAGAAAAGGTTAAAGACAATGATAATGGATTTAGCAGCAATGGCCTGGATACTTAAGAAAATAGAGGAGGAATTACGGAATATAAGGAAAGATCATCAATGGAATTGAATAGTGTGGATAAACAAGAACTAACAGATGCGATAATAGAAGGAATATGGAGAGGGTTCTGGCTTCCTTTTTTGATCATAGTTGCAACAGGTATTATAATACTCTTGATCTTGCTTTTTATAAAAATAAATTATGGATTCAGTATAGAAGAGCTGATACAATTAGTGCATCTCTGATCGCCGTTATATCATAACTCGATTTCTCGGAAAGAGCATGAAAAGCGTTTTGAGAAGCGTAAGTTTTATATATGGAAGGATTACAATTATGGTTAGTAATGGAGAATAATGGTATGGGTGCCTATTAAATGTTGAAATAAAATGATATATTTCTAAAAGTGGGTAGACGTTATCATTAGTAAGTCCAGTGGAGCAGTGGAGATTAGTTATGAAAACAGCAACTATTTTATTAAAGAAAGAAGAGCAAAGTGAAATAAAAGATAAAGTGACCGAAGTTCTTGAAAATTACGATAATTTCGTGTTAGTTGAAGTTACTGATAAACAGATAACTTCTTTAAAAAAAGAAGGATTCAAAGTTGTCGTAAGAAGTGAAATTGATAATATACAGCTGGGCCATGTAAATATTAACACCGCCAACTTGCGTTCCAATGAAGGAGGAGCTATTACATCTCAACCAGCGTACGAACATGCAAAAGATCCAGATTCTGGAATGCATCACTACATTGTCCAGTTTATCGGACCTGTCAAAGAAGAATGGAAGGAGGAAATTAAAAGGCTTGGGGGTATATTGTGCGACCCGCTCCCATCTTTTGCGTATATTGTAGAGATGGATGGGCAGACAAGGGATGAACTGCTGAAACAATCTTTTATTCGAGGGGTCGGGCATTACGAAGACTCCTATCGACTCAGCCCTGAACTGCTGGAAGAAGTAAAAGTCATCCAGAGTGCTAGATCCATGGGGCGTGCCCCACTAAAGGCTGGAGAAGCCGCAGATAAGCCCACGCTTTCAAAAAAAGCTCCTGCTACTCCCAACGCTTTCTCTGTCAGCTTCCATACAAGGCAGAACCTGGATGAGGCCAGGACGAATATCGTTGCGCTTGGAGCAGATATTTCCGGCGATTCCGAATCTGGTAAGATTATCACTGTAACTTTTCCTCCTGACACGTCCAGGATACCCGATAAACTCAAGCAACTTGCAGCCATACATGGAGTAAAGACAGTTGATGCATTAAGGGTCATGCAGCTTCGAAACAATATTGCAGTTCGAATCATGACAGATTCACTTGGCTCGACCGATTTTAATCCATCGTTGACTGGTGAAGGTGAGACAATCGCCGTGGCAGATACAGGCCTGGATACCGGAGATCCGGCTACAATACATGAAGATATCCGTGGCAGGATCAAAGACATCAAAAGCTGGCCTATCCAGCCTGTCTTCGATAATTACATCAAAAACCCCGGTGGAGACGACGGACCGGCAGATGTGGATTCAGGTCACGGGACGCATGTAGCCGGCTCAGTGCTGGGGAACGGCCATAATTCGCAGGGTACAATACGGGGACTTGCCAATAAAGCAGATCTTTTTTTCCAGGCCGTAGAGCAAAAGCTGGATTGGAAGAACGATGCAGACAGGCAACAGTATGGGGAATATCTGCTGGCCGGCCTTCCTAATGACCTCACCGTGCTCTTCAAACAGGCTTATGACGCCGGTGCCAGAATTCACACCAACAGCTGGGGTGGAGGAAAGGCTGGTTCTTACGAGAATCAATGTACAGCAGTGGATCGCTTTGTATGGATAAATAAAGATATGGTGATTCTTTTTGCCTCTGGCAATGACGGAAGAGATGAAGACAGAGTGGGTATTATAAAAGCAGGAAGTATCACTCCTCCAGCTACTGCAAAAAATTGCATTTCAGTAGGAGCTTCCGAGAATCTCAGAGAAGAATTTACCGGTACATACAAAGATAGCTGGTCATGGGATTTTCCCAAAGATCCCATTGGTTCTGACAAAAAAGCAGACAACCCCGATGATATCGCAGCATTCAGCAGCCGCGGCCCCTGCATTGATGGACGGTTCAAGCCTGACGTAGTGGCGCCGGGAACCTATATACTGTCCACCAGATCCAGCCAGGCAAAAGGAGAGGAAAGCAAAGGATGGGGACTACTGCCTGATAACGATCCGAAAAAAGATTTTTACCTGTACATGGGGGGCACAAGCATGGCGACGCCACTCACAGCAGGTGCAGTCGCACTTTTGCGCCAATATCTGCGGCAAAAAGGATTAAATCCCAGTGCTTCACTTGTTAAAGCTGCATTGATACACACCGCTTTAAGAAAACCATATAGGTTCAGTGCGGCCCAAAACCCTTCTTTATTGTGGGATTATGACATGGGATTTGGACATGTAAATCTCAAACCCTTTATATCAGATCAGGGTGGATTGAACATGAAATTCATTGATGGGGAAGGGCTGAAAACAGGAGAACTCAAAGATCTTGTCTTCGAAGTGCGCGACTCCAGTATCCCATTCCGAGCGACTCTTGTATATGCGGATTATCCAGGCAACGGGATTATCAATAACCTTAACCTCATTGTGACCATGCCAAACGGGAAAGACTATCATGGCAATCAATTCTCGCCTCCGTTTGATTCTGCGTTTGACTCAGGCAATAACGTTGAAACAGTAAATATTCCCGAACCAGCGGCAGGACAGTACAAAGTTACCGTTCTGGCAAGCAATGTCAGCGAGGGACCGCAGGATTATTCCCTTGTTGTTTCGGGCGCATTCGGTTCTGAACAAGAAGGGAATGGGAAGATCAAAGGAGCTGTCGTATTCAAGTCCACAAATAAACCAGCAGAGGATGCAGAAGTATCTGTAGACACGGGTCAAAATGCAGTATCTGATGCAAATGGCAAATATGAATTGGGTGACGTACCTATAGGAACCCGCTCGATTACTGCTATAAAAGACAATTGCAAAGCAAGCGTGAAAGTATCTGTGACCAAAGATGAAACTGTTGATGCTGATACTCTGGCAATGGTCTGCGAAACGGAATCTGCAGTGATTCTCAAAGGAACTGTTGTATATAAAACCACTGGTAAACCTGTAGTCAATGCAACAGTTTCCACGGATACGGGCCAGAGTACAAAAACAGGTGCTGATGGAACGTATGAATTGAGCACGGTTCCGGAAGGGGATCGCTCGGTTACTGCTTTTAAGTCTGGCTGTAAATGTGCTTGCACTATTGTAACTGTTGAGAATGGTAAAGTGGTTACGGCAGCTACTCTAAAGCTCGTTTGCTAGGTGTTTATGGAGGGAAAGATGATGTTCAGTCTTTAATAAAAGATGCGAGCATTATCTTTGACCTTAACTTGTATGAAGACTTTTACTTATCCCTGGTTATAGAACGTAATAGAAATTATTTCAGGTGTTGCGGTCTTATTTCCATTAAGTCTAACCCGAACATCAGTGTTCTGGAATTTCGGATCCAAAGTAATAGTACTATTTCCTGTGTTCACTCCTCCAGCTTGAGTGAAGGAACCAGTATTGTTTTGTCTATACCACACAGTATAATTCGTGCTTCCAGGAATTGTAGCATTCACATCGAGCTTATACGTTTCATTACCGTTCCCGGCATTATACCATGTGGTAAGGTTGCCAGATGTCACAATATTGTTGTTTGGATCAAGCGGCACTATTCTTACATCGTCCCAATATTGAATAATCTGACTGGAGCCCAATATGTAAGGATACTGTGAGTTTGTGGGTGAATTTGATGTACTCATTACAGCATTATCATAAGAACCGATAAAATTATAACCACTGGATTTTTTATATAATTGTAAATTACTCCAAACATTCAATGTCCTGATTGCTATATTGCTG
>JAGFND010000091.1 GCA_021409285.1 Candidatus Methanoperedens sp.
AACCTTAACTCCGCTCATATAGGGAATAAGTTGAGATCCAACACTTTATCGAGATCTCGAACTTTCTTGGGGACTTCAGAAAGTATTTCTTGTCCATCATAATCCAGTTTATAAACTTTACAATAGTATTCCAGTAAATCAAGAGGAGAGTACTTCTCAATAAGATCTGCTTTTCTTAAGACATTTTCAAGTATGCAATATCCGTATAGTGAAAGGAATGAAACAAACATATGTCCAAAAACGCTATCATCATCCTGTAAATACAAAATATCTGCATCCAGAGTATTTTTGTAAGTATCAAAAAGTTTTTCAACACCGTCACGTTTCTTATATAAAAGATACACATCCTTTTCTTCAAGGTCAAGATCGGAAACCATAAGAATAGAACCCACACGTTCGAGGTTTTCCATTAATTCAATCTTATTAATCTTATTTTCATCAAAACGTTTGTATAAAGTTTTTTCCTCTTCCGATTTCAATGATGCATCCTCAAAAAGATAAATATAATAATCATCGATCTTTCTTTTTCCACATTTGATCAATCTTTCACGATAAAAAAAATGTTTATTGAGCTTTACCAGATAATCATACAATGTGCTGCTCCTTTTTGCCGGAATTACAAAAGAAAGATGTTTGCCAATCATGAATTTCATAAGGTCTTCGGAAAAAAATCCACGATCAAGTATGAGTATTTTGCCCTCTAAACCTATCTCTCGAATTGAATTGTAAAGCGATGTGACATCCCTGACCGTGCCGGGTAATGCTCTTATCATGGTAGGTAAGTCACTATCGGCAGAACACAGAAGGGCTAAATTTATCTGCGGGATATGTAATTTATCTTTGTTAACGCCTTTTTCGGCAAAATTGATCCCTTCAGAGCGAGAAAACACTACGCTGAGATCATACACAAGTTGTTTTTTTGTGCTAGATAAACTTTTGAAAATTTTGTTTTGCCCTCCTCGATTGAGTCCTACTTGTTTTAAAACTGAAGAAAGGTATTTTGTATTTAGACGGGGAGTTATCTTATTTATGTTGTATAGCCTATCCCATACGTTTTCTACTCTTTTTAAGGGCACATATCCGGTAATTCTGACAAGGGCTAAAGAATAAATTTCTGTCCATATTTCCCCGAATGCATCCTTAAGCGGTTCATAGAGGTCTTTCATGGCAAAATTTAACAGTGCAGCATTGCCATATTGTGTAATTTTTTCTATTCTGCATTTGGTGATTATTTTTTTGCTACTTAATATTAGACCTTTAGTTTTATCCAATTTTCCGATATAAGGCGAACTCTTATCTCTTTTCTTTGTTTCCTTATTCCATACTGTTGTAGACTTATGAACATAGTATCTGTTACCTACTTGCTTAATTTCGTATCCTTTTATTCCTTGTTTTCTTTGACTTTCAAGCCAATCCTTAGCCCATTGTTCCATGTATTCCCTATCGGGAATAATAAGATATAAATTTTTCTATTTTTCTCCTGTGTTGCCTGAACGAATACTGCAGACATGTTTTTTCGGATAACTTTGTAAAGTCGGTCAAAGTCTGAATCAGGCTCTAATCATAAAAGACTCTTATTTGAAATATTATTTATTTATAATGCAATAAGAAAATAGCGGCAGACAATATGTCAAAAACCAAATAGGACTTTAAGAAATTTAATTTTATAATTATCCCCTATATTGTCTGAGTTAAGGTAACCAATTGTTCGTATCTTCAGCACCAATGATTCATGAGCATTTTCTGATTTGTTTATCGTCAATTACATCTCACTTTTTTCGTGCCCCTTCTCATTAAGATAAATAAAAACAACAACAATTGATAGCTATCATCATGCACCTGCACCGGGATGCTCCGCACCTTCCAGTGCGAGGTTGGTAACGACCCAATAAAAATAGCGGGGCTGGTCTCCCGGCCCCATGAGTCCTTGCTTGACCTCGTCGGTCGGCTTATTTTTTCTTATAGATATTCAGTCCGATCTTGATAGCATCTTTTCCAGGCACGGACTTATTGCCTTCAGACGATGCAATGACAATGGACTTCCCTGACGTCGAAGGTCCGAACTCCTTTGAGAGGGCCACCTTGATGGTCAAGATATTGCCATCAATTAACTTTTCTACGTTCTTCATGGTCTCACGCCCCCGACGCGGTCACCATACCAACCTTTGGCTCGTATATTCTGCCTTCATCCATCAGTCCTTTAAGGGCCGCTTCGAGTTGCATCAAAGTCATCCCTGCACTTTTGCATGGGTTACCTAACGTCTCAAGATTGACTCCTTTGCCTTTGTTCGTTGCGATTATTTTCTGTTCGACGAAGTTCTTCATGTCCTCAAGCGACATTGGGCCGTCAGATGTCGCCTTTGTCGCTGGTTTTGTTTCAGAATTGGGAGATGAAGTCACAACCGGAGGAGATACGGGCGGAACTGAAGAGGAGGATGCGGGAGAAAACACACCCACATCACTCTTCATGGACAGCAAAACAGTCTTGACTATCTGCTTGTAATCCTCTTTGTCAGGATACGCCGTATCGACCTCTAATCCCAGAGCCGTGTTGGTCTTGAGCGCTGTAAGTCTGTCAAGTGTAGCCTTCGCTGTCTCAACCAGCCAGGTATTTCGTATATTCTCATCTGCAAGCACAACCTTCTCGGCGCGGATACTTGTAAGAACCGTACCTTCTTTGGGTGTATACAGGGATGCCTTGCCAATGACTGTTACAAATGCGGGGAGTTTCCCGATCAATTCCTGCATGAAACTTGCCGCTTCAGGCTGGTATTGGCCTGCAGTTACGAAGAACACTCCTGTCGGATCCGAAACCCGCATGCGATAGAAACTGCCGTCAGTGCCAATATCCTCTATTTCTGTGGCTGTACCCACGATCATTACTCTCGATGCTTTGAGGCCGGTCTGGGTAAGGTACAACTGGCTCTCATATTGGTCGCCACCTTTCTTTTGGACCTCGATGGTCGTAGCCCTCAATTCTGCTGCGAAGAGTCTCATTGCTTTCATTCTTTCAAAAGCCATATTTTCTGCCATGATCATGCCTCCACTGCCACAAGTAATGCATCTACCTGGTTCATTACATCTGCCTTGAATGGCTTGATTGAGTCAACGATCAGATTCTTTTCAATCTGGACACCGCTTACTTCGAAATAGCGGCCTATCAACATGGCTCCCATGTTATCTGCAACTGTTCTGCTATCCATCGACTCCATTGCGATCTCTTTTGCTCCATCCAGAGTGATGCCTGTCAGTCGCTCGGTCAATTCCCTGTTGAGAATTATGTCCTGTGAGACGGCGCCATTATCGATGACTCCCTTGATTCTCAGGTCATAAACACCCTCGACCCTTCCATGGTCAGCACAGGCACCTTTTACAAGTGACCGGTTGCATTCCGGGCAGCGCTTTATCAGTCCAGAACCTTGCTGCAGGTCAACCAGTGCGCCTACTACGGTAACGAGTTTCTTGGCGATTGTGATCTCTCCGGAGAACGGGGTTATCTCTGAGTTCTTATTGACCTTGATCGATATTCTTTCCTGCCATAGGGATGTCACTACATTCTTGAAGAGGTAGCACTTGCCTTCTTCGAGAACTGGTGCTCCCGATGATTTCCATGTCGTGAACACTACTGTGCCGGTCTCATCACCGAGTACACCTGTCTGGAGTATCTTCTCATGTTTTGGTTCCCACAGGATCGAAACCCTGGCATTGAAAGAACACCATTTATTATCTTCTATCAGTTCAGAGATCTTAACCGGGTTCTGATTGGCGAATCCTGCCGTGGCAAAGAACTCATCCGGATTAATATTGTGGATCTTCAGGAGGCGGCTTGTAACATTCCTGCTTGCCTCATTCAAGGGCACTCTGAACTTGTTCACAAGAATTGACAACTGTTCAACTATGTCTCTTTCCTGTATCTGTACATTCACTTTCGCGAATCTTTCCTTTATTTCTAAAGATGTTTGTTTTATCTTTTCATTTTCCATATATTTTCACCTTTTGTTGTATTTTAGGAGGTGAGTCATAGGCCGACTGTGGACTTTAACCACCTGGGAATTTCCAACCCATGACTTACATCATTTCAATTTGTCCGACCAAGGGGGGTTGATGTTTCGGCACCGCAGTGCGAAATTTCACCCTCCGCAGCGTCGGCGCTGTCATCTGGAAACAACTGCTTCGCTAAATCATTTGATATCTGAGGTATTGCTGTGGCATCTTTAGGCCAAACGAATCTTACTGGTATTCTGGAATTTTGCAGCTTTTCTTCAAACGAAACTAATACAATATCTTTAAACTCAGGTGGGTGCCCTAATAGCACTTTAAGTTTAGCAGTCTTCTTTCCAATTATTAAACTTGGATTAAACCCCACGATCTCGAAGTTCTTATTTTCCTCAGTATTTGGTGTGTATATAATTTCCTCAAGTGCTTTTATTGTACTTGCATTACCTTGAAAAACACACCACCCTTTTTGCAGACGTTCTTCTAAGTATTCTTTTACCTCTTTGTGGGATGTAAAAAACCCGAAGCATGACCCATCATATTCGCTCATCTTACTGCCCCACAGTACAGCTCTTAGTTTCCACCACGACATTTTCCCTGCCTTCAGGAGATCGTTGACCATTGACAGAGGATGACGCAAGCTCGTCTTTCCTCACATCCGCCTCTTTTGTTTTCCTGAGACAAACGCGCCCCATTGTCTGTGGTGCCTTGATCTTGCGATTGCATCGCAGACAGTGATTGTATCCTGCATTCTCATTTGCTGCTCCCGATTGCACGAACTTCCAGCTAGACGCTGAACCCGGGATTATATCTGAACGATCTACGATATCGGAGTTTTCTGGCATACTAAAACACTTCCACGGTGGCGGTGGGTGCTACTGGCGTCTCTGTCCGGTACTGCCATATCTGTGCCTTGAGAACCGCATCTGCTCCGCATAAAGCATCCAAAATCTTCGCCTTATATGTGATCTTGGGGAAGCCTTTCTTGTAGCCAATTGCACCATCATTGCTTCTGAACGATTCACCATGCTCAAGTGCCAGCACCACAATCGCACTGTTCAGGGCTGATATCTTGTCATCAAAGGGTTTGCCTTTCTCCGCAATTTCCTGTGTCTTAATCTCCATCTCATCTTCAAGGGGCCCACATACCTTTCCCCTCTCTGCTTGCAGTTCCTTCAGCCTTTTCAGGCTTTCTTTTAATTCTATATCTTTCTTCATTTTTTCACCTTTAATTTAAACATTTACAATAGTAATGCAGATGCATTATAAGAATATAAGTATTACTATTGTAATAGAAAAAAACTATAAGGGTGAGTTTAAACTCTTCTTCACCCACCCATCCAACCAAGCCTCCAAAAGAGGCGACCTTCAGTTTCCTTTCAAGTCATCGCTTAACTTATTCTTGCATGGCGGATGCCATGACTGTTCAGCAAGCGCCATATCAATTAACCACCATTTGCCATCTCTATCTTTAGCGAAATCGACCGACCAGGATCCGGGAAGAACCGACCCGACCATCTCTGCGATGTTTGTGAGTATTCTCACTTCAATTTCCGATTCCGTATTAAGTTCCTTTAGCCACATCTGCCAGGGCAGGTTCTCCCAGTTCTTCGACTGCTGATAAAACTTAATGGCCTCCTTGATCCAATACGGATGGTGACATTGCACTTCACCGTCTCTGATAAAATAACGCCTTTCACAGCCGATCGGGAGTCCACCGAATGCCCTGAACCTGTAACTGAGAAATATAAATTCCCTCACAACGATAGTGTCAAACCAGAGATCTCGCAGAGCATTCTGTTCTATCAGGCCAAACAAGTTCTGTAATATCTTATCCTCACTATCAACGTAGCTGGTATCCAGATATTGATGCTTTCCGCTGGCCAGATCAGTTCTCATAAACACAGGGTATCCTAGCCTTTTGTTGGCTTCCTTAAGAGTCGCTATATCCTGGTAAGGAAGCTGTTTCCCATCCAGGTACTGCCACCAGTCATCCTTACTCAGTACAAACTCAGTCTTTGGCTGAGGAATTGGCAGATCCTTTATGAGTGGGAACCAGTATAACATGCTTGATTTATTTATTACTTCATTCATTTTCAATATCCTGGTGCAATGTAATCTGGCTGTCGGTCATGCCGGATATCGTCAGACCCGTAAGCTGCCCCGCAGTTTATGCACCTCTGTTCTGTGATGTGGTTTTGGTTCCCGCATCTTTTACACGTCCATACCGTGCTGTTCATAACAATATTTTCCTTTGGCTACCAGCCACCCACATTTGGGTTCGCATCGACATCCGAGTGGTTTTATCATGCAGTGTTTTTGGTTTATTTCCTTCTATTTCAAGGCGTTCGTATTCTGATAAACTGTCTCGTTGTGCTTCGCTCTGCGCTTCCGATTTCCCATCCATGAAAGCTGATCTGGCATCTTCGTAAGTCGAATCCTCCCGGTCTACGTTTTCTTGTTCCCAATAGTTCTGCACGGTTGCGCTTATTACTGGATTTTCATCTTTTGACATATTGTTTCTCCTTGAGTTTTATATGTTTAATTACAATAGTAATGTATATGTATTATAAGAATGTAAGTATTACTACTGTAATACAAAAAGAAGCCGCGTTAATTGCGGTAGTTGTTAATCATAATCGCTTGCCATCGTACCAGATCGATGTGCATCCAGCATTTGGCATCCCGAAATCATCAAGGGGTTCAAAGCCATCATAATCCCCGACAATCTTTCCTTCATAATACAGGTTCATGTCATCATCAAACATCTGAAAGGCAACTCCTTTCAAAATCTCTTCCTTTGAGAAAGTGGTATTATGGCCACCCATTGTCCCGGTAGCATCTGTTTCCAATTCACTGTGGTATCCGGTTTCAAACAGGACGTCCCTTGTTATTATCCAGCCGTACATTTCATTCACCTTCTACCCAGTTCCATATCACTGTTGTGATATTGAGTGGTATACTTTTGCTTTCAAGGATCTCGCATCTTCTTTTCAGCTCCTGAGCACTCTCCTTTGCCTCTTTTGAATAAGCCCATGGCTGTTCATAGTGTTCTACTTTGGCACCTTTCCAGTAAATGAATCCCACATCGTCTATGGTCATGTTCTCTATACCGTGGAACCAGGGCTGCTTATATTCCCCGGCTGCAACTGTTTTATGAAGTTTGTTGAATGCCTCAATACCCTCTGCTGTTAGAAAGCCGTTGACTGCACTTTCTACAAGACTCAGATCGTCTGGGGCAAGTTTGTCCCCATCTGATGTAGCCTGCAGTATCTCTATTGCTTTATCACAAGTACTGATATTCTCTTTCATATATGCCCAGCCTCCTTCATGCTGAAGTGCCTGCAGTCGCCGATTATTACATGGTCGAGAACGTCAATGCCCATTATCTTCCCGGTTTCTACCAGCTTCTTTGTTATATCGATATCCTCGCGGCTTGGCGTGGGATCGCCGGATGGATGATTGTGGGATACAATAATGTGTGCTGCTGACTCCATCAGAGCAGTGCGAAATACTTCTCTTGGATGAACCACGTTTGCGTTGAGCGAACCAATGGATATGGTATCTTCTCTTATCACCTGGTTCTTGGTATCCAGGCACAGTTCCACAAAATGCTCCTTCTTTGATTCCCTCATTGCCGGATAGAGTCGCCTGTAGACATCTTCGGGTGAGTTGATCTTGAACTTTGATGAACTGTCAAATGTTTCCAGTCTTCTTGCCAGCTCAAAACAGGCTACGATCTGGACAGCCTTGCCTGATTTGATGCCGTGAATCTTCATGATCTGGGTCGCATTTACTGCAGAGAGTTGCTTTAAGTCGAATTGAGACAGGACTCTCTGTGATAGGTTAATGGCATTCTCAGCGACCGAGCCTGATTTGAGAATTATTGACAGGAGTTCGGCATTGCTTAAGGACGTTGCTCCGTTCGACATCAACCGGTTGCTCGGTCTTTCTTTTGCTGGAATATCTTCGATTCTAAGTTTATATTGTTGCATAGACACCTCGTAATTTTTTAAGATGTTGCTTTACCTGAACCCGCCCGATTTCAGCACCGCAGTGCGAAATCTGGCTTCATTCTAATTATTCCTTGAGGCACTGTACGAAGTGTAGAGAAAATATCAGATAATGCTGTGAGAAATGCTGAGAAAAGAAATGATAGGCTTTCAAAGAGACTAAATTTGATTTTTAATTTAATTTTAATAAGTGGGATAATAATGTGTTTTCTCCACTTGGTTACGAAAACGATTTAATATAAAAAAGGAAACCTTATATAAAGATTACAATTCTATTAATAAAGAAGTGAATAATATGGAAACACACATTGCATTTTTACGAGGCATAAATGTTGGTGGGAATACCATGTTACCTATGTCAGAACTTAAGTCGACATGTAATGACATAGGATTCAAAAACGTGCGCACCTACATCCAGAGCGGTAATGTCATATTCGAGAGCGAACTTTCAGAAGAGATGCTAGTGAAAAAATTAGAACGAGCACTGCAAGCAAGCAAACAACAACACATTCCCGTTATCATACGAACAGCAAAGGAACTTGAATCAGTCATTTCTTGCAATCCGTTTCCAAACGCAAAATCTGCGCAGGTCGGTGTCATGTTTTTTTCAAACCCAGTACCGAAGGATATATTAAAAGACATAACCATTCCAGGATCGGAAGAAGTAGAAATTTCCGAACGTGAGATTTATATTCACTATCCTAACGGAATGGGGCGGTCAAGACTTAAACTCCCCAAGATGCCTCAAAAAGGAACTGTCCGCAACATCAACACCGTTACCAAACTTGCCGAACTGGGCCGAGAAATAGTAAACTAACCTCAATATTTTAATATGTCTAAAGATCGTATATCCCTAACGTTAGGCACCATCCATGTTGAATAAGTCAGGTTATTTAATAAACTTTATTGTAATTGGAAAAGGAGAACAATCATATGGGAAAATACAAAAAAAAGTATTCATCGATTGATGAATACATTCGTTCGTTTCCTGAACAGATACAAAAGAAGTTAGAGGAACTTAGAAACGTAATAAAAGAACAAGTTCCTGAAGCTCTGGAGAAGATTAGTTATCAAATGCCAGCCTTTTTTTTAAATGGAAATCTTGTTTATTTTGCGGGATATTCCAAACATATTGGTTTTTACCCAGGAGCAAGTGGCATTGATGCATTTAAAAGTGAGTTGTCAAAATATAAATATGCAAAAGGTTCGGTTCAATTTCCAATAGAAGAACCGTTACCAATTGAACTAATAAAAAAAATAGTAAATTTTAAAGCAGAAGCAAATGTTAAGAAGAAGGAAAAGAAGTAAATGCAACAAGTACAGCGCCTAACAGCGCATATATGCTTCGCTACAGCAAGACGTCATCTATGCCCGATCCGTTGGAGGTAATACCGAGGCACTTGAAAAAAGAATCGGCACAGTAAAAAAATGCAAAGACAAACGGAGATATAGAAATGCATGTATGGAAGAACCAAGCAATCGTAGATAATTTCTTAACAAACACTAGAAAAGCGATACCTTTGGGAGGAGAACAGCTTGACATATTACTCAGATTAATTTCAAAATCGCAGCCAATTGTAAATAATTTCATTGACCTTGGTTGTGGGGACGGGATTCTCGCACATACAATATTGACGCATTATCCTGATGCACATGGATTATTACTTGATTATTCTTCCAGCATGATTGGTGCAGCAAAAAGTCGGATGACTGCTTTTCAAAATCAGAGGATCGTTAAATGCGATTTATCAATTGGCAATTGGAAAGACAATATTAAAGAAAAGCCGGAATTGGTCGTAAGCGGATATGCGATTCACCATCTAAAAAATGGACGGAAATATGAATTGTTTGAGGAAATATTTGAAATATTGAGACCAGGTGGAATATTTGTAAATGTGGAACATGTTGCGAGTGCAACTACATTTGGGACCTCCCTTTTTGATGAACTAATGGTCGATAC
>JAGFND010000092.1 GCA_021409285.1 Candidatus Methanoperedens sp.
GCTAATAAAGTGAAAAAGAAATACACCAGGCCAGGAAAGCTTGGAGATGCACCTGTCATGCAGGAAGTCAAAATGGGCGAAGGGGGTCACTGAGAGAGAAGCATCTTTGCAGCACATTTACAGGAACATATCTATATAATAAGCCGTAGAACGAAAAAAAATTAAATAAAAACTGCCAAAATCGATGAGGTGAAAACAAATGTCAGACGAATTTAGAATATTTGAAGAAAATATGAACAGAATGTTTGAAAAAATCTGGGGTATACCAGTAAATAGAAATCTTTTACTACCAGGGGAAAGAACAACAACAGACGCAATTGAAAAATACAGGAAACCATTTATCGATCTCGTTGAGACAGATAAAGAAGTAATTGCTACTATTGAGATGCCTGGGTTGGACAAAGGAGATATCAAAATCAATCTAACTGAAGATAAGCTTGAAATTTCAGCCGAAACAAAACATGATGAGGAAAAGAAAGAAAAAGGTTATATATACAAAGAAAGACGCAGTGGATCATATTATCGTATGGTATCTTTGCCCTCTTCAATAGATTCTGACAACTCCAGGGCATCATATAACAACGGAATTCTTCAAATAACCATGCCCAAGACGGAGATCAAGAAAAAGACGCCATTAAAGGTTGAGTAGATTTACTACATTGATAGGCATGAAAAAAAATGAAGAGGCAATTCTAAAGATAAACTAACCGTTCAGAGACATAAGTGTGCCCATATAGCTCCCGCATTACCACTTGATGTCCTTTAATTTTATTGGTCTCCATAATTTAAGTTTTTTCTTCAGCATTTTTTTTTCATAGAGACCTTTGACTGTATTTCCGGACCGGATCAACTTCATGGCTACAACTACAGCAGATAATTCCTTGATATGCTCCAAAGGTAATGGCAGCATTCAAGTGTATATAGATCAATTTCACTTTAGATTTCAGGAGTTTTTAAAATGATCCAGGATAAAGGGCCATGGAAAAAGTATATTGGCAAAACAGAAAAAAATCATCGGAAAATATTTGGAGTTGACATGGTTATGCTGGCAGAAAAATATGGCACACCATTGTATATTTTATTCGACGATATTATCAGGGAAAATTATAACAAATACCAGGAAAGTCTTGAAATAGAGTACAAGAATCATCTTATTTGTTATGCAGTTAAGGCAAACACAAGTTATTATGTTCTTAACCTTCTTGCCAAATTAGGAGCGGGAGTAGATGTTTCTTCAGAGTATGAGCTGGAATTAGCACTCAATGCAGGAATTCCAGCAGAGAAAATTCGCGCAAATGGGAATTGCAAAAGTGATGCTTACCTGGAGGAATGTATAAAAAAAGGAATAGTGATAAGTGTTGATCCTGAAGAAGAATTAAAGATCATCAACACAATTGCTCAAGAATCTGGAATTTCTGCAAAAATAAATCTACGCCTTTCAGGTTTTCCTGTTAAGCATATTACTTCACGGGCGATTTCAACATCAAGCGACTGGAGTAAATTTGGGATTGATATAAAACGGGCGAATTCTGTATTCCAGAAAGTACTGGACCTGGATATGCTTGTACCCAACGGTCTAATGGTCCATCTTGGATCGCAAATAACAGATATTAACGCATATTACATTGTGCTTGATAACCTCATCCATCTATCCAAAGAGGCACAAAAAATTGGATTCGATATAAATGAGATCGATCTGGGAGGAGGACTGGGCATACCTTACTTTGATGAAAAAGACTGGGACCAAATTAAAAGGAAAATCAAAAATACGAGAAATGAAAACTATTCATGGGCCAATGAATTCATTGGATATGAATATAATTCAGAATTGAATGATCTGGAATGGATCGGTGAGGAACTTTCAATCGAATATACACCAGATATATTCATCCAAAAATTGCTTAATGAAAATTTTTCTGAAAATAAGACTTTCAGGGAAAAATTAGAAGAAATCGGGTCTCCAAGGTTTGTTATCGAACCGGGGAGAAGTATCGTGGGAAATGCAGGTGTGACAATTGCAAAAATTTGTCATGTTTCAAAAACCCCGCGTGGAGAGAACATCATTCATGTGGATATCGGTGTAAATTCCCATACGTTTGGAACTGCTGTTCCAGAGCAGTTGCATAAAATAGAAATTGCTAATTATATCGAAGAAGGAGAACACTTTGAAACATTTGTTGCAGGGAATTTATGTTTTACAGGGGACCTTCTTTGCAGGATAAAAAATAAATTAATTAGAAAGCCTTTTCGAGGAGATTATTTGCTTTTCTACGATACGGGTGCATATTCGGATTTCTTTTCATCAAATGCCAATTCTTTTCCAAGGACTGCAAAGGCAGTGGTTTCAAAAGACGGAAGTCATAGATTGATGGTAAGAAGAGAAAAAATGTCAGAAATATTTAATCGCGAGGTAGAGTGGGATTTGGATAATAGGAAGGATTAGCCGGGTAAAATCGTTGCTCAAGGTGAAGACCAACGAAAAAGCGCGTGTGGCGCTTGCTCGCGGCAAATTGGAGTTCATCTTTTTTGGATGCCCAGAGACCCTTTTCAATTGCTTCAATGTTATCCATTTTATCAATTAATTTTTAATTCATTTTTTTCCCACAGTTGCAATATATATTACAAATTGATTCACCCCATCAAGCTCAAGCAAATCGTTCAGCTGATCATCTGAAAAAGCTGCAACAGCGCAAACACCACAATCTAAAGAGCCTGCGCTTAGATACAGGTTCTGGCAGGCATGTCCTGCGTCAAGGTGAAGATACCTGTATCCTCTTTCTCCATACCTCCATTTCATTCTATATGCATCTGCTACCCAGATAAAAGTTACAGCGCTCTTCCGGATAAAATCCTGGCCTAAACAGCTTTGCATCACCCTGTCAGCTATGTCAGGATCCATATTTATTTCCACCAGTTTGTTTTCGATAGCTAAGAATCTGTAGATACCTTCTGGGACATCCCTGACATTATTGATAAGCAGATATGTTTCAAGAGCATGTCTTGCACCCGCAGAAGGCACATTCCTGAAAGTTGCACCTTGTGTGACTTGAACCACTCCCTGGGTAATCCACAGTAAATATGACAGTTCTTCAATTGTTAATGGTTCCTCCGAATACATGCGTATACTTCTTCGACCCTCAATTGCCTGTCTCAGGTCAAAGCTTCTCATTTTGATATTTTCAGGTCCGGGAAGATCCTTTACTGGTCTTGATGCATCATATTTCATCTCTAATGGAGGTTGGGGTAAGTTACGGGATTGGTCAGGCCTGTCAAGATACTGGAACTTTGTTTTTTCCATAAATTCCTTTCCAATAGAACTCATCATTTTCAACTCCATTTTCTTATAATTTAAATAATATTGCCTGCAATATTCTCGATTTCTTTCACACCATCACTTTTGATCTGGATTTCATTCCAGCTTTTCACTCCAAGACCAAGTTCTACAGCCCTTTGTATCTGAGGTTGCTCCCATACAGATCTGTTCTGTATTTTATGGATCGTTCCAAGCGTCTTTAAAAGTCCCAGACCTACCACATCATTCGCGATCACATCACTTGTAGCCATGACAATGCCAGGTTCCCGCAAAGTCCCGACATTGGGTCCATCCGTCACGAAGCATTTCGTGGCATCTGATATGTAAAAATCGGGTTTATATACAAGATTTGACTCTGCGATCATATTACCGAAGAGTTCATCGTTGTTCTGCCCATGTGGAAGCTGTCTCCTATCAAGATCCGAAGTAATGCTGATCTGGGATTTCAATCCCATTGTAAATAATGCAGTCCAGTGCGTTTTTATGATGGGTAGCGCAACCATATAATCGATAGTATCAAGGATTGCAGGGACTGAAAAACCGTGAGGCCAAGATTTTTCATCTGGATGCCACACCTTCTTCCATTCTACATCGTCAAAAGATAATATTTCATCCACGCCCTCTGATTCAGCCGCCTGATATAGACCCAGATGTTTCATCACTTTAGTGGTGTCCAGTGTGGTCATTGATTTCTCAGCTATGATAATCTTTCCAGGGTTGTGTTCTTTGACCGCACGAATAGCTCCTTTCAGGACTTCAGGATTAGTTGAGCCAGGCGGAAAATCGTTTGTGTTCGCATTCGGTCTGATCAGAACAGTAGAATTCTTCTTAATTTTCATGCCGCCAGCAAGGTCAACAGAGGTTTTTACAGATTGAATTATATCCTTTTTCCTGACAACACCTACTTTTACCATATTATCCACTTTTCTTTTCAGCTCCTTATTAATACTTTCATATGATAGAAAGAACCTCCACGTCCGAAAGGTCGTACCAGTTTTCCGGCAATGAGGCCGCCTGCTTCGGTTCTGTCTTCAAAGACATGGAGTTTATTTCTCAGAGAAATTTCTTCAATCAGCCTACCCATTGCTACATCTTTTCCATCATTTCCAGTGCTTCTTCAAGCGGCAGCGCGGGCGCTATATGGGGCACTCCTAACTCCCTGAACGGGTAGGTTATTTTCAGGATAGCTTCCTCGTTGGGGGCATCGAATATAGCCACAGAGATGTGCCTTCCAATGAGGAGATACCTGCCTATCAGCTTCACTTCTTCGGGATATTTGAATTCTCTCCAGAGTTCAAGAAGCCGTGAAGTGTTCTCAGGCTGCCACTTAAACCATAGTATACACAGCATAACTCACCTCCTATTATTTGTATATAATCAGGCATTATTTAAGGAATTCGGATGAATTTTCTTTTCCCTATTTCACCCATACCACTTTTGGCTCTATCCTTTCAGGTGCCTCAGTTTTTCCTTTCGGATATCCGAAAATCAATGGCGCAATAGTGATATATTCTTTAGGCGCCCCAGGTTCTTTCAGGAGTTTTTCATCCACCAGCGAGCGCTGGGCGCCTCCTATCCAGTAGCTGCCGATATTATAAGACATTTTAACTCAAATCTGCCAATTTTTAGAAAAGCCATTTCTTTTTTAGTCAGGGCTTTCGTCGTTTACCAAAAACTATATACATCATCACTATCATAATGATCATTATCATAATGTAGATTTATGGAGGCAAAATAAAATATGAAAATAGTACACGTCCAATCGGTGCTACCCCAGGAAGATGTAGTAGCCCTGAAAGTAAAAACCGGTGAAACCTCTATTAAAGAGGCAATCAGCAAAGCAGTCTATCACTATCTCAAATGCCACACGCAGGTTTAGTTATGAAATCGATCTTAAAATATATAACTTCAGTTCCAGTCCAGAACCAGAGAAGGGAACGGATGAAAATCTCGCTGGGCTCTGAGAAAAATGGTGTATTAGGATTGTATTTCCAGGATACGTCAGAACTTGGTCAGGATTCAGCATATATCAATGAGGAATCCTTCCCAAACAGCGGCCTTATGGCATGGGGAAAGTATTCGCTCTGGCTTTCAATGTTCTCGCGGCACGTTCAGATCGACTTTGATGATTCAGAATGATCGCATCTATGATATTGTATCATAGATGTGAAAACTTTTTTATCACGACATCAACCAAAAGATTTTATCATTTATCGACCATTTACGCTTTATGGTCACTGTGGCGATTATAATTGGTTCAGAATCCGACATGAAAATCGGAGAAAGTGCATCAAAAGTGCTTAAAGAAGCCTGCATGGATTATGAGATACGTGTAATATCCGCACACAGGGATCCGATTCTTCTGGAAGAATACATATCGAAAAGCGACGCAAAAGTATTTATTGCAATAGCAGGCTTATCAGCAGCACTCCCTGGTTTAATAGCTTCCCGCACAATAAGACCGGTTATTGGCGTCCCGGTGAGTTCGAAACTCGGAGGGCTTGATGCTCTTTTATCCATTGTCCAGATGCCAAAAGGTGTACCTGTTGCCTGTGTGGGAATAGATAACGGGGCTAATGCAGCTCATCTTGCACTCAGGATACTTGATATATGTAAACTGATGTGAACTGAATCCATAAATTGATAGTATAAACCCATAAGTTGAAAGTGTTCGTATATACAACATCCTTGCAAGAATAAATAAATAATTCTTGCACCTACATAAAAGTAGGTCGAGAGGGTAACAAAAATTGTGTTTGGGATTCGTTCCCGTCTATTAACCTGTTGCCCTCTCATCCTTTTAATACACGAATAAGTACGTTTTGGACATATATAAATGTACCACATATAACTCGCGAACTTGTGTAGGAAAGGATGGAGGAGGGACCTGGCTCTCTCGATCTAACCTATACACAAAAATAAATGAGGTCGAGACAAATGAATACCACAACAATGTTATATGTCGGAATAGACGTTTCAAAGACAAATCCGATGTCTGCATCAAAGGCCACTTTGGGAACGATTTGATCCCTCGATTTAAAATCGCAAACAATAAAGCAGATTTGGTGATGTTGTATGAAACAATTGAAAGTATAAGAAGAAGAACACCAGGAAAGAGCGATGTTGTCTTCGGAATGGAAGCCACCGGGATATACTCTTTACCGTTATATTCAGCCCTGAAAAGAGATGAACATAAGGTCAAGCTATATAATCCTATCCAAACCAATGGCTTTCGGAAAATGAATATTCGAAAGACCAAAACTGATCCTATAGATTCTGCTAACATAGCAGATATGCTTCGTCATTCTGAACCGCCTCAAGTCAGTGATCTCCAGGATTTGAATCTAATTCAATTGCGGGAATTAGTCAGGATACGGCATCGGCTTATAGAAAAACAAACACTGTGCAAGGTGCAGCTGGTCCGCAATATCGATACCATCTGGCCTGGTTATGAAAGTATTATGAAGAGAGTTCTTGGAACTACTTCGATTGCAATCTTGAAAAAATATTCTGTACCTTCAAGTGTGAGGGCTAAATCTTTTGAGGATTTTTATGACCTTGTCAAGAAGGCAAGTCGATCAAAAATTTCCCGCCAAAAAGCAGAGGAAATATACATTCATGCAGGAAATATATTGACTATACCCGAACTCGATTCGATTATGACTCTTGAAATTAAAACACTTATCAGACAACTTGAATTATATGAAGAACAGATCAATTCAGTTGAGATTAAAATAGATCAATCAATGAACCGGATTAATTCAAAAATAATGTCAATACCTGGTATTGGAGATACATTGGGTCCTATCATTCTATGTGAAATAGGGAATGTTGACAGGTTTTCAAGTGTGAAGAAATTGATTGCTTTTGCTGGACTTGATCCTGTTGTGAGCCAGTCAGGAAGATTTCAAAATACATCTGGACGGATCTCTAAAAGAGGTTCTCCACTGCTTCGACAGGCTTTATTCCTGGCGGCTAATGTGGCAAGACAGAATGATGAGAACTTGAAACGATTTTATGACAAAAAGAAAAGTGAGGGAAAGCATCATTTTTCTGCTTTGAATGCAGTTGCTGCTAAAATATTGAGAATAGTTTACTGGGTTTTGAAGAATAATAAGGAGTATCAGACACAACTGAATTAAGTTTAATCTATTGAAAGGGAAACGACCAGACAAACTGATAGTGGATACTATTTTATTTTATCGTGCAAGTATTGAATGTTGTTATTATATGCAACCGGTGATATCTTGTTAAACCCCGCCATCGGCGGCGCTTCCGTCGGGGTCTGGGGTCGCAACCCCAGCGCTATAATGCTAATGTTGAACGAAAGTTTTAATAGTACGCTAATAGTACGCTTTTCTCTTTTTGAGATGTGACAATCTCTTTGGCCTGTTTACCGATACACTGTGATAACCTTGCTGTTGTCTGGAACCTCTCACCGATGACATCAGTAACCTCTTTCGGTAACAGATCAGAGGACATGTCTTTTTCAGACCACAAACGAGTGATTGTATAATTTGCTGCCTGCTGAAATTTGTTAAGAAACTCTTTCAGGATGGAAGCTTTGCTGGTATTGAGGTCATTCAGATATATTCGTGAAGCCCGTCTCATCCATCCGCTATGAACTCGCTTGTGTTTCTTTATCATTTTTCACTTCCCTTATTATTTTTCTTCAGTCTTCTCTTTGGACTGCACCCCAAAATCTGGACAATTAGTTAAGCAACATTCTTAACAAAAGAAAACAGATAAGGTGAAAACATGAAATCTCGGAAAAAATTCACAAAAGAATCTAAAATTTCAATTCTTCGTGAACTTGAAAACGGTAAAAATGCAGCACAGGTTTGTCGTGAACATGATATCCACCCATCAATGTTGTCAAAATGGAAGAGAGAATACAAAGACAATCCTGAAACGGCATTTTCTGGAAACGGTAATAGCAGCAAACCAGAAGCAAAGCTGGCTGAATCGGAACGATTAATAGGACAGCTGTATGCTGAAAATGCATTTTTAAAAAAAGTCTTAACAAGATTAGAAATGAAACTGAAAGAGCATCGAGCACAGAAAGAAGGGAGCTGATTTACATGATGTTAAAAGACATTCCCAACGATTCGGACCAATTGAATATCAGTAGATGTTGTTCTGATCTGCAGGTTAGCAGAAGTGGATTTTACGCATATATGAGACAAGATCAAATATCGCCTCCAGATGATCCCAAAATGAAAATCAAGAGTGAAATAGAGAATATTGTTCTTGATTTCCCAAGATACGGGTACAGAAGAGTGAAAATCGAATTGAATCGCAGGGGATCCAAAGTGAATCATAAGGTAGTTTATGATATCATGAAAGAAAATGATCTACTTTGTAACAAAAAGCAATTTGTGCCGAGGACTACTGATTCTGAACATAATTTGCCTGTATATCCCAATTTGACAAAGGATATGCCTGTAACAGGAATAAATCAGTATTGGGCTGCTGATATAACCTATATTCGCCTGGAAAAGGAATTCATCTATCTTGCCGCGATAATCGACGTATTCAGCAGAAAATGCATCGGATGGAAATTGGGACGAGATATCGATGCAAAACTTGCTGTTGCGGCACTCGATATGGCTTTATCGAATCGGAAAGGGACAGACATTTCGAATTTAATCCATCATTCAGATCAGGGAGTCCAATACGCTTCTTTGGAATATGTAAGTCGACTCAAGGAGAAAGGGATTCGAATAAGTATGAGCAGGAGGGGAAATCCCTACGATAATGCATATGCGGAGAGCTTTTTTAAGTCTTTCAAATATGAGGAGGTCTATCTCTGGGAATATGAGACATTTGATGTTGCTCATAAGAATATCAAGAAATTTCTGGAAATCGTCTACAATAGAAAGCGTGTTCATTCTTCTTTGGGATACGTCACCCCAGAAGAATTTGAAAAGTCAGAGGAAGTTTTAAATAGAAAAGTTTCTTAACTGGTTGTCTGATTATTGGGGTTCACTCCACTTACTTCTTCTCAACCTGAGAGTCTGACACAGAAACATATAATAATAGAAATGAAATCCTGAATAAGGTTGCTTTCTCCATTCCCTGATTTGTTCACCATTTCTATTTTTCCTTCGTTTATTTTATGAAGCTCATAATAATTGGCTTTGTAATCAGCCTGATGCAGTAGGTTATCTGAGCAGTCAACTTGCCCAGTTTATCCTGCTTGGTTCTTGTTGTATCGTAATGAATTGGTATCTTAATGGATTTCTGGATATGCATATTTATTTCATTGGTTGTTTGGTCTCTTTATAAGTCTCACGCAAGCGGTGCGAAAGTGTCTTTTGCCAAGGTTTTTAAACCGGCCGTATTCCACAATGAAGTCTAGGAATTAGCCCTGATTATTCTCATGAGACCGTGCTCCATCAGTGTTCGGTTAAGAGAAGAATCATGATAAATAGCGCAGATTTACAGGACATATTAAAAAGTATTAGGATGACAAAACCAGTAACATGTGTTTACTTAGCAATTTAATTAGGAATGTGTGGGAAGTTGTATTTATCC
>JAGFND010000093.1 GCA_021409285.1 Candidatus Methanoperedens sp.
CATATCGTTCCCAAATTTCTCGGTCATTGAATTTGTCGGATTTCCATTCCTCGATTATTTGTTTTCTTAACTGTTCAACTTTTTCAGATGGAAAAAATCGATGTATATACTCCCAACTATACACATTTTGTGCCATGATTCCAACACGAATTGTAACTATCTCCTTTGAAAAAGGATTTAGTACTTTCAGGAAGAAGATAGGGATATGCTTGTGAAAACATGGTTCGGCATTATCACTCTGGATGGAAATAGTATAACTGATGTCGAATTATTTGAAAAAGACCTGGAAGCCATCTCTGATACACTGCTCAGGGAACCATTGTTACTAAGAGGTGAAGTGGCAGGTGCAGACCTGCGGGATCTTGCATTAAAATACGGCTTTGCAGAGTCCCGGGAAGAATATGACCGGATGCTCCATGACCTGAACATCCTTCTTGCGAAAAAAAAGATATCCCGGGCACTTACCCCTGACAGGCAGATAATCGCAGCAGTACAGGCCATAGATAGTCTCAATGAAGCTGCCAATCTCCTTGCAGAAAGACTGAAAGAATGGTACATATTGGAATTCAACGAGACAAACCTCAAAAGTCTTGACCTTGCCCGCCATGTGGCCGGCATGAAAGAATCTGTGGGATCACCGATCATGAAAAACCTGGCTCTTTCCCTGATTGGTTTATATGACGCACGTTCATCCATTGAAGAATACCTGAAAGAAAATATGCCAGCGGTCGCTCCAAATCTCAGCAGCATCGCAGGGTATATACTCGGAGCACGCCTCCTTTGCATGGCAGGAAGCCTCTGTAAACTTGCCTCAATGCCTTCAAGCACAGTACAGGTAATAGGTGCTAACAATGCACTATTTAAGCATTTGAAGGGAAAATCACCATCACCTAAACACGGCGTCATCTTCAGGCATCCTTATGTGAATATGGCTCCGAGATGGCAGCGCGGGAAGATCGCAAGGGCAGTCGCATCGAAAATATGTCTGGCAGCGCGCTGTGACCTTTATTCAGGGGAATTGAAAGAGGAACTTAAAGGTGACCTTGAAAAAAAAGTACTTGAAATAAGAAAAAGAGCAAAAAAGAAAAAAGTCATGAGATCGAAAGCAGGTGCCCATAAGGACTATCAAAAAAATAATCTATGAACCCGGATTTCTGATCTTTTTCTGACCCAAAAAGGAGACGCGACAGTGATGGTTTATTGGCATAGGTCACAACAGGTGTCCCTTCTATACCTCCAAGCCTCGCAGCAATATCGATTGCATCATCAAGATTTCCCAGATCATCCACGAGCCCGAGTTCTTTTGCTTTTACTCCAGTGTATATCCTGCCATCAGCCAGGTCTTTGACTTTGCTAAGAGAAAGATTCCTGCCGTCCGCTACTTCTTTCACAAAGCGGGAATAGGCCTGTGCGACCAACTGGTCAGCATATTTTTTCTCATCATCCGATAGCCCTCTCCAGTCGCCGCCCATGTCCTTCATTTCTCCGGATTTTGAAATATAGAATGAAACGCCATCTTTCTCATATGACCTTGATTTGTTCTGGAATTCCCAGATTACCCCAATACTCCCTGTCATGGTATCAGGATTTGCAATGATCTTATTTGCAGGTGCACTGATATAGTAAGCTGCGCTTGCAGCGACATCACCCATGGAGATCACGATGGGTTTTTTTATTTTTTTCATCGAAGAGATGATCTCTTGCGCTGCAGCAGGCGATCCACCTGGACTGTTGATCCTCATAACAATGGCTTTTACTCCATCATCTAACGAAGCATCTTTTAAGCTTTTTGTGATGTCCTCAGATGCTGCAATGTCAAATCCTGACGGAACACTACCTGTAAGCATTGTTCCCTGCACGTAGATCACTTCTATCCTGTTCGCAGATATTCCGAAATCCTTGCCTGCAAGAATAAGATATATGCTTCCTGCTATTAAAACCAATAAAAGAAAAAAGATGATAAAATATAATCTGAATTTCTTTGATGTCATTATGTAGACAATGTTATCATCTTAAAAAAAGGTTATGCTGAATAATCAGGACTGCATCCAAGATATCTGGCATTACTGGCTTTAACGAACTCATCACAGACCTTCCTGGGTTCACCATCCATTACAATATGACCATTATCAATTAAAATGGCTCTCTGTGCGACTTCCTTTATAAAGTCGATATGGTGGCTCACGAATATTATAGTCGTATTGAATGTCTTATTGATATTCTTAAGGGAATTGGCAACATCTCGTAAGGTTATCGGATCAAGATCGCCAAATGGCTCATCAAGTAACAGGATCTTTGGTTTTGATGCGAGTGCAAGAGAAAGAGCGGCCCTCACATTCTCACCGCCGCTCATCTGATACGGTTTAACATCAAGAAGTTCAAGCGGCAGATCCACGGCTTTGAATATAGGCGTAGCATAATTCATTACCTCAGTGAGAGGATAGCTGGGGAATAGCACGCCAAATATGGCCGGAGTAAAGCCCATTTTCTCAAGAAGGTCTTTTGAGTTCTCTTCAGGCATATCCGTCATCCTGTACAATTCATCAAGGTTCTTATCCGAAATACCAAGTTCTTTTGCGCGTTTTCGCGATTCTTCGATCACATTCTGCCCTTTTACACCCAGTTTATACGCAAGCTGGTGTTTTATCGAAGACTGGGGAGAAAGTGCGAATTCCTGATACATAATACTTGTGATCCTTCGGACCTCCATTCTCTTGAACGAATAGATAGATATATCGATCCATTCATCATCGACTCTGAACTCTATCTCACCTTCATCAGGATAAACAAGCCCGTCCATAGCATGGAGGAGCGTGGTCTTACCTGCCCCGCTTGGTCCAATAAGAGCAGTGATCTCGCCCTCTTTGAATTCGATATTGATATTGTCAAGGTCTAACACTTCGCCCTGCCTTATCAGCCAGTAGCGCTTTGAAAGGCCGGTCACTTTAATTATCGGCTTATCCGACTTTGGCTGCGGCATGGGAACTGCCGGTTTCATTTTCTTGATAAATTTCTTCAATACTTCCTCTGGCTTTCCCTCTTCTATGATCCTTCCATCTTCAAGCCATAGCACCCTGTCAGCAAGATATGAGTGGACTTCAGGGAGATGAGAAACCACAAGCGTTTTGAGTTTTAATTTATTATGCGCATTCTTTATGGCATCGAGAACTTCCTGTTTTGTTGCAGGACATGTCATTGTCGCAGGTTCATCCAGAAGCAGCAGATTTGGTTTTGCTGCAAGCTGCCTTGCTATTAACAATCTCTGTTTTTCTCCCCCGCTCAGGACAGCAGACGAATGCTCTGCTTTCTTGTCAAGGTTCACAAGTTTCAAATATTCCATGCTTTTTTCATATAATTCATCATAATATGGAGCTGACTTATCCGGAAGAACTTCAAACCCCGCATGCTCAACATTGAGTCTGCGAAGTACGCTCTCATAAGTAGCGCCTGGCCATAATCCAAAATTCCTTTGCATATGTATGGCAGTCATTTTCTGTAACTGTTTGATGTCCGCATGAGTCGCCTGCGGAGCAAAAACAAACCCATCAAGTTCAATGCTCCCGCTCACGAAAGGTTCAAGGCCTCTTAAGACTCTTAATATAGTGGTTTTACCGCCACCGCTTCTACCGATGATCCCCAGTATCTCGCCATCTTTAATATCAAAACTTACTCCATTCAACACTCTAATTGTATCAGAATCGATTACATAGTCTTTAACAAGGTTATTTACTTTCAACATCGAGATATCCTCCAGAACCTGAATAATTAAATAATACAGATAATGCAGATTTCGTAATGTTTAAACTTCTATATAATATTGCTGGTCATTGCTATCCTCTTGATACTGCTCACAATCATCGAAGGGGTAGGTCGTTATAGCAGGCGTGACTTGAGGGTTACCTAAAAATAACCTTTCTGTCGATTCTATTATATTAGATAATTACATGCCATATAAATTTTGGAGAAAAAAATGGCAGTATAAACTATTGACAATGCTAAAGAAAGAAATGCCAAGATACAGTCGCCAAAGAGCCTGAATTTAAGCGTGTTGATAATGAAGTTGCAACCGGAGCACTGGATGTATTCTGGGAACGCAATAAGAATACAATTGCGAATAATCTAATGGTTGAGCAGCCTTTCACTGTACCGCTTGGCGGCTTCAATTTCAAGGGATTCATTGACCGTGTGGATCTTATACCGGGGGCAAAGGATGAGGTCGAGATCATAGATTACAAGGCTGGAAAATATGAACCTGGACCTGTTGAACGAGGAAGACAGCTTTTGCTGTATGCTCGCGGGATCGAGTATATTTATCCCAAATACAAGGTGAAAAGACTCACTCTGGAATTGCTAAATCTTCCCAATCCCAGGACATTTGAATTCAATTGCGGATAAGTCCGCTCGAAAAGAATTAGGGCTTACAAAGGAAGAAATTATTGAGCCTGCCGACATTGTGGTGAAGAAGGGCCGTATGGAGATTTGATCTAAAACAAAACCAACGCACTATGTCCCTTTTAGCAGACAGCATTTCTTATATTTCTTGCCGGAGCCGCATGGACAGGGGGCATTCCTACCCACTTTTTTTTGCCTCACCTGCTGTTCAGGCTCGATAGTATCTGAATATATTTCCTCATCATTTTCCGCTTCATCAGCCAAAAATGATCGAATTTCTGTTTCTTCGTCTTCATCATCGGTATAATATTCGAAGAAAAGTTCCTCAATATTCTCACGCGAAAAGTGAGTTAGCGGGTCAACCATATATCTTTCCATCTCAAATATGGTCTTACCATTGACAATTGATACTACTTCTTCTTCGTCAATGAATAAGTTATTGATCCTCCCATCCTGAAATGCTTTTTTCAATAGGGGAAGAACAGATTTATCTTGAAATGCTGCAAGGTCATCAGCTATCAGGCCTGCAAAGATAACATCATCAGTCACCTCTATCAGGTCTGAAATATGTCTCATAATTTCCTCTTTATAAGAAGGATGCGTTTTCGCAAGGGCCACAAGACCCGTTATTGCAACAGCCCGCCCAAAAGGCTCAAGGGTTTCATCTTTTGTGAAATCGATGATGTTCTTTATGCCATTTTCTCCGAAGTGATAAAGAAGACTAGAAAGCTCACTAATTATCCTATTTGTGATATCATTTCGGCGATATCTCAAAATATCAAGAAGTAGCTGCAGAGCTTCCTCATTCTTGATAAGTGGAAGTATATGGATAATATGAATTGGCGCCCATCCTTTCCCATAACCCTCATCCCCCCAGTAATCACCATCCTGGATAATCTTTCGTAGATGAAATACGGCATTATCCCTTTTCGATATTTCAAGAGCAAGAGTCTTATTAACAAAAAGCTCAAGCACAACCATTGTATTAATCAATGATTGGGTATCCATTTCCGGGAGTTCTTTTTGAACTTCCTTCCAATAATAGTCGGTGTTCTCGTCTATGAGATCTTCAAGGTCATCGTTTTCTTCTATTGTCTCAATATTTTCCAGTTCCTCTGCCATTTTAATCATTCCTTCTATTCATTTTTCCATGCAGCACTTCTTGTATTTTTTCCCATAACCCACACGGACATGGATCATTACGGCCTATTTTCGTCTGGGTGTTTTTCCCCGGGTTTTCCTTCTCGGGATAAGATATCTTTTTGAGATAGCTGATTCTTTCTCTGGAAAAATGCTCCAGCGGGCTTTTCATATATTTTGAAATAGCTTTGCTCTTTCCCTGGCAGATTGAAAACCTAATCCACATTGTCTTGACTTATTACTCTCGTATTAATTCTCCCATCTTCAAATGCTTTCCGCACCCGAGGCAGATGTTTAGGGTCTTTGAATGAAAGCAATTCATCTATCAGGAATGCCGCAAACGTAGGATCATTGGTTTCCTCGAAAAGCTTTGAAAGGAAAGCCATTATTTCCTCTTTTTTATAGGATGCCGAGGGCCGATAACATTCAAGGCTGTTGCAATCGAGCCTCGTACATATAGATCAAGTGTTTCATCAAGAACATGTTCCTTCAATCGTTCTATTATGCATTCACCAAATGCGGCAAGCAAAGTCGGAGTGCTTTCTATGATCCAGTCACCTAAAAGATCATTCTTATCTCTCATTGTACCGAGCAGAAGCTCAAAAGCTTCTTTTGTTTTTATGAGAGGTAGAATGTGAATAACATGATAAGGCGCCCAGGCATCACCAGGGCCGCCATGATCCCAGTCCTTGAGAGGCAACCTTGAAAAGGTTTAACCCACAAACGCCAGAAATATATCACCATGGATGAAATCTCCGAGCAAGCGAAAACACTGTTGATGATGATCGAGAAGATATATTCACAGTATAGTCCAGCGATCGAAGGTCGCTGCCTGGCCTGCATATTGTCCATTAGAATCCATGATATTCCAGACTGTAGCCTGTTCAACCAGAAATTTGCGACCGCTCCTTGAGATTCGAACGCCTCGGTAAGCATCGGTATATCCCTGATGCTTTACCTGGTCTAACAGCCGTGCCCGATCCTTGCGATTGACAGGCTCGGCTGTGAGGCGCGACGGCATATTTGTGAATTCAGTCCATGTCATCTCCCATAGAGTGAGTGCTGCCTGGTTTCCATAGTTCAGGATCGGATCTTCCTGGATTCCATGAGAAAGCACAACGAATGGAGCTTGAAATAGCGCTTCTGCTCTATCTTCTTTTGAGCCTGAAGGATGGATCAATTCGCGGCCGGTCCAGCATCGAAAGCTCTGAAGCAGGCGATGAACGTGATCTATTAATAACGGTTGTTCCTTTATCAATGCCTTCCAGCCCGCCTCCATGCTGGCGATTCCATGGATTTCATGTTTATCTGATTTCATATCGATATTATTTTGGAGATTTTCCTTTTTATTCGATAATCATGGGCTCTTTGGATTTGAATATTCAAACCGACTGCCACAGCCATGCCTTTCCCTTTTTAATTACATGGCCAAGACATGGGAAAGGGAAATGAAAGGCAAAAACCATGGCTTTCTCAGCAGCAGCCCTGTTGAGAATTTTATGCTTTGTAACGCTGGCTTCCCGCTGGGGTCAAGGTTTCCACCTATATGGTCCGGGTGCCCATGTGTAAGAATGACAGTGTCAATATCTTTGGCGTCTATCCCCTCGTTCTTGAGTCTTACAAGTAGCTTTCCTGCGCTTGGAACTGTACCATCTCCAGCCCCGGTATCTACAAGGACTCTATGTTTCCCGGTATTTATGAATAGACCGGGCCACGGAGTTGTTATTTCTCCTGACTGGATATTGTGTTCAAGAAGTACCTTATCCATGTGTTTTTTTGGTGCATTGATGAAAAAACTTTCACCCGTGTAGACAAAAGTACCATCGTTAATCGCTATGCATTCAAAATTCCCTATTTTAAACTGAAAAACTCCATCACTCTTTTTTGACATACACTTTACGCCTCTTTATTATATTGGATTAACTGCGTATTGCTGTATATATTCTTTGACTTTATAACAAGGTTTTTACTTGAATCTGGTAAAGATTTCTCATTACGGTTATAATTCAGGCCCAATATGCCCTTTGGCGGTCTGGCAAATAATAGTTTTCAATCCCGTACCTGAGAGTATTTTCCATACATTGACCATTTCTTCATATCCAGGCCTCAGTATATCCAATCTTCGAAATGCAGGCCTGTAATCCAGTATGCATACCTGCACCTGCTCATCGATCTTTCTTATTCTCTCTCCCATTTTCTCGATCTCTTCAAAACAGAGAATTTGAAATCCGCAGGTGTGCACCTTGCCCAGCTGAAAACTATGCCCTGCGCGGGATAGCTGTAGAATGTGGAATTGATCTCGGCTGTGTTGAAGATACGTGAATATGCCTTGAGCTTCGACTCGTATCCGCTTTCATAGAATATATCGACCCAGTCCCTGTAAACTCTGACATACTTTACACGCGCCTTTTTGGACATGGGGAACACAACCTCTATCAGTTTGATGACTCGGAACTGCTGGATATCGATATGAAAATACATGATACAAATCTGGAAAAAGCGTATCTCACCTTCCACGGCGCCAGAATGTATGCTGATGCAGCAAGGCTGAAAGTATATGAAAAGAGCGGGACTTTTCCTAAAGTCACAAAAGCTATCGGACTGGAATCGCTGCGAAGCGTTCTTGAAGAGGATGCAGAATTCTCGGCAACAAAGGGTGAATTGATGGAAAAGCAGGGATGGAAGGTGTTTGACCTAACGGAACAAGAGCATGTGCATGCGAGCGTGCTGCTTGGGAAGCTGCCTGACAGGATATTTGGGAGTGTGGAGGAAGTGATAGGGGATTTGAAAATTCTATAAATCACATTGAGCCAAAACATTTATTCGGATAACTCTTAATATTATTGTTTGAGAGTGAGCAATGGTAATCGCTGACAAACCCCAGGCAATAATGTCTGCAAGAATGTTCTGGCTTGATTGGGTCAGAGTTCTTGCCATGGGCGTGATTTTCTTGTTTCATAGTAGCAGGCCTTTCGCCCCTCCTTCATGGCATATTATGAACCCGACTCTGGACTTGGGTTTTACCCTGTTCGACGCCTTTGTTTCTGGTTGGATCATGCCTCTGTTCTTCGCGGTTTCAGGTATCGCAGTTTACTCCTCTTTAGCAAAACGAAGTACCTTCCAATTCATAAGCGACAGATTCATGAGACTCATGATTCCTTTCCTTTTCATCGGCTTGTTCGTTATCCTGCCCGTAAACGTTTACTATGACGCAGTATTCCACCGCTATTTCACCGGAAATTTCCTCAGTTTTTATCTAGGGCCGTACTTCACGAAATATTTCCCCCTCGACCTCAACTTCTCACCCACTTATTTCGCAAACTCAAACCAGGGGGTATACCTTTGGTATCTTTTCTGGCTCTTCGTCTTCTCTCTGGCCACATTTAACTTATTCAAATGGCTCGCAGAAGAGCGAAACCGCAACAGACTCTCGAAACTATACGCCGTCTGCAACATGCGCGGGGGCATCTTACTGCTCGCGGTTCCTCTGATCATTGTGAACATAGCAGCGGTGCCCCCATACTTTATCTTTCCCAGTGGGTATGGAGGCTGGAAGCTTCCCGCATACCTCGTATTATTCATTACCGCTTATGTGATGGCTTCCAGCCCTCAATTCGAAGAGTCTATCGAGAAGAACAGGGTACCCGCACTGTTGTTTGGTATCATCACCAGCCTCTTGGTATTTGCTTTGGCGACGATAGTCCTGTCTGATTCATCTGCTTTGGACCGCTACTATGTTCCAGTTTCCATCGTGTGGGCGCTGAACGGGTGGTGCTGGGTAATGGCGATACTTGGCTTCGGGCGCAAGCATCTTTCCTTCGACCACAAATACCTGAAGGTCCCAAATGAACTCGTTCTGCCGTTCTATGTTCTTCACCAGTCCGTAATCGTTGCGATCGCCTTCTATGTCGTGGTCTTGGATTTGATCGTTATTGAAAAGTATTTCCTGATAGTGCTTGCATCGTTTTCTATCATCGTTGCCCTACTCTATCCGATTAGCAAGTTCAATTTGCTCAGGTTTCTATTTGGAATGAGGATGAAGAAGCGGCCCTCCTGAGAGCAAGAGCCGGCGCAAGATAAACCCCTGGCTGCGATTGAGGCAGCAAAATACCGTTTTTATACCAAACGCCGGATAGAGCATTTAATCAATATATAAGTAACTTGACAAATTACCTTACCGTCAAATGGCGGCCACCTTAACTCCCATAAAAACCCTGATGGGTATCTGGAAAATCGCCATGGAAATAATAGAAAACGAGATAGAAAACCTGAAAAGTGCCTGGAA
>JAGFND010000094.1 GCA_021409285.1 Candidatus Methanoperedens sp.
GGATACACTTTAAACCGGAAATCTTTATTGAATGTTTTCATAGACTTTTGAAGTCGCGGCAAATCTTGTACTAAAGCGGTATCCATTTCACCATAAAATGCCATGATGGGGCATGAGATTCTAGCCAACTCTTCCTCTTTTTCCGGCGCGTGGCCATAAAATGGCACAGCTGCAGCAAGATCCGGTTCATTGACTGCCAGGCTGTAGCTATAGGTACCGCCAAAACAAAATCCCATGACTGCAATTTTCTCCAGTCCGTATTCCTGCTTTAGATAGTTGAAACATACCTTGAGCCGTTCGACGGTTTCCCTTCCGAATTCTTCCGACCTGATTGGGCTCATGATTGCACGCATTTTCTTTTGGGCTTCATCACGAGTAGCAGGATTGGCGACCTCGGCAAAAATGGACTGGTCTATTTTTTCAGTGATACCAGTCTGGAAAATAAGATCGGGTGCGAGCACGAGATAGCCCTCAGCCGCTAAGCGGTCGGTGATGTTTCTGATATTTTCATTAAGCCCCCATACTTCGTGAATGAGAATGACACCAGGACGATTATTTTCCTTACCGGCAACGTAGGCCGGAATATGGTCTTTTTCGTGAGTGATTATTATATTTGTCATGCTAGTGATGTATGTGGCTATGGTTACAAAGAGTTTTTGTCATCAATTGACACAGTTATCATGGGCAGAAAAACCTATTATATGGTTCTGTCCTTTGAGGAGTTCCCCTATACTCCCTCATTAAGATGATCATAGAAAGATTTAACTTATATTAAATATAATATCAGTTAGGAGGTCTATTAAATGGCTGTTTCAAAACCAAAAGTTGATAAAGCAGAAAATGAGAGACTAAAAAAGTTCAATGAACAATTAAGAAACCGAAAAGCACCGATACCCAAAGCTAAATAGATACTTTAGTTTGGTTTTATATTTTTTCATATGAATCATTTTTCTAACCAGACAATACTTCAGGTAAAGGCAAAATTCCTTACTCAGGCAAAAATTTGGGACACTTTGGATAAACATAATAATGAACTTCAACAATCATGAAAAATAGAAATAGAAATAATGAGATCTGTCCAAAACGTCAGAAGCAAGTTCATGAAAAGAAAAGACAGAATATCCTCTGGAAACAAAGGAATTTAGGCAATAAATATGACCTACGGAAAAAAATGGCTTTCAAGTATCATTCAACCAGAGGGATATCGGCTTATAATTCAGAGATAGATAAAAAAGTGAGCTTGGGACTACTCGATGAAGAGCGAGCAAATAAAATGAAAGAAGAATTCTCACGTAAGATTGATATTTTAATTCAAATGTGGTCTGAGGATAAGGAGAAAAAGTTGAAAGAAAAGCTTGCAGAATTACTCTCAACAAAAGAAGAGACTGAACCTGAAGAAGATATTTTGAGGATTTAATATTGAAGCCAGTGGTTAAGCCGATAAAGAAGAAAAAAGAGTAAAAAATATGAATGGTGTCAGAGATGAATTTGAAATAAATATTTTGAGAGACGTAAAGCTATACGAATGTATATGTAGGGATTGTGGAAATAAGTTTAAAGGATTGCCAGTAGATTATATTGAATGTCCTGCCTGTCATTCTTCGAATATATTTAAAAAATAAATCTTTGAAAAATTTCTTTTTTTGAAGAGAAAAGGCAGTCACTACTAAAGCAATGATTACTATTGGATTATTAATATATAGTTTTATTAAACTATGTGCTTATCGCTTCATCCAGGTCATATAGAAATGCTCCCAACTCTTTTTCTGGTATACGCGCTCCCGCTGCAAATGGATGACCGCCTCCTGTCCCGCCATGATCTGGCGCCAAACGGCGCAGTATTATATTTAAATCCACATCACCGTTACGCCTGCGGATACTTATATCATACACATGTTTATGCATAATCCCTGCCAACCTGCGTTATTCCCTGGATTAATGTCCCCGCATAGAAATACAGCGTTCTCGTATCCCAGTCGCGCTCCCATTTTTTTATGAGAGGCGTTTCACTGAAATCACCTATCGCGCCATAAATTGCCACCCTTCTCATATCCCGGTTGAGTTTATCCTCAAAAATCCGGTATGCCTGTTCCGAAGATGAATAGTTGTCGTGATGAAACCAGCTTTTGTTATATTCCTTTTCAGGCAGAGGATGGTGGTCCATATATATTATATTTGATTCGATATCAAGCTCATTTAACAACAGCGCCAGCGCAGATACCATCGCAGTTGCTGTTGGTTCAGACATTATCCATTTCATGTCTTCTGAACTTATGATTTGCATCATCTATTTGTCAATTGATACAAGAGTCACTTTAAATACCAACGTCTTACCCGCAAGTTCCGGATTCTGGTCCATTATGATTGACGTCTCATTGAAATTGATTTTCGTCTGCCCAAACATACTCGAGATTATTGTTTCAGGAATCGGATTATGCCTCAAGGTTATATTCACATTATCCAGACCAACTACCGTGCTGTTCCATGGGGCGCTCGGCAACTGAACAATAACGTTCTTGCTCACATTTGCCCTCAGGGTTATGTTCTTGTTATCGATTTTTATAACGGTCTCGTTCCACGGCGATCCCTTTGACCAGATATTGTCTCCAACTTTTAGTTTGTAGGATAATGAAACATTAGATGTTGTAATATTAAGGATTGTAATGTTAATATTCGTATCTGGGATTCCAACGTTATCTCCTGATTTATGGCCTGGACCGACTACTTTTTCAAACTCGCTCACTGGAATCTCCATTTCTTTTGGCATTTCTGTTGTCGCAAGGATTGTCTGCACTATCGGAAATACCTGAATCAATTCGTTTTTGGTTTGTCCGTATCCTTCTTCCGGCGGGATCGTTAAAGTCTTGGTCTCCCCCACTTTCATTCCTATCACACCTTCATCAAATCCCTTGATAACCCCTCCTTTTCCAACGTTAAATTTAAGTGGTTTATATCCGCCACCGTGAGGAGTTAAATTATTTTCATTTGCCACTTTCTCAATGGAAGTGTCAAAAACTTTCCCATTTTCAAGACTCCCTATATAATCTACAGAAATATTATCTCCCATTTTCACAGTTTTTTCACCAACGCAACCGCTGAATAATATAACGGCTATAAGTAAAAGAATCAAGATTTTTTTCATTGTATCACTACCACATTTCAAGTGATGATAAACTATAAGTAATTTGTGATATTTTCCCTATTTTCCCTCAATTCACCACTCTTTGAGGTGAGGAATCAAACTCAACAGCCGGGAAAGTAACACATAATATTTTATTCGAGAAGGTAATATTTACGGATGGAGGCGATCATGTCATGAAAATAATATTTCGCCGATATGACCTCAGAAATGAAAGCTCTGATAGAACGTCCTGGATTTATCGTAATAGCCAATGATTTCATGTTCAAACTAAAAGTAGGCGTCGCTGTGATTTCAAGTTACTGGAACATGAGCATGGGAAGAGGAATTGGTGAGGTTCCATAATAAACCGCTTGATAAGCACGTACAGGGGCTGCACTGGACAGAGTCAGGAAGCTCAGGCGGGATGCAATGAAGCCATAAGAGTTGGCAAAATCTCCTTTGTATGGAGTTGGTTTACTCTGGTTCCTTTTTGAGTTCAAATTCTAATATTATTGACCAGATGCACCTCTATGAATCATGCTCTGCCAGGCTGCATGGAGTGCAAAATAAACCGCTCCAAAACCTAAACTTATCGCTACAATTTGAATTAACCCACCAACATAAGGAATACTGAATAGAAGGTTTAAGATAATGAAGCCAACGACGAATATCCACAAATCACTGGCCTTAAGTCTAAACTGGTCAAGAATCTTTTTGCCTAAAGTGAACGACACGAAAAAAGTGGAGAGCATAAGCGCTATTATAAAAAGCATAGCAATGATCGCCGCAACTGGAAGACCGATTAATGTTACAGCAACCAATATTATGACCACTGCAGATACGATTATAAGAACAAAACCTACTACTGTCTTTAATATAGTTGATTCCCTTATCTCCTTTTCAACTTTAAAAAATTGCACCGGGAATAATTTGAGGATGATTATACCGAGTATCAGGAATCCGAGAGTTATCAGGATTCGAAATATGCCCATTGTTCGCTGAAAACTTTGCGATCCCTCACTTTTGATGAATTCTACACTGCCTGCACTTCCGGTATTTTGAAACTTTTCAGCTCTGACCGTTAGGTTCCCATTAACCTTGCCAGCATTGTTTACGCTGCCACCTGAAATTACCGCATCCCTGCCTATAATAGCGGTAGAGTGAATGTTTATATTTCCTCCTGCAATCACAACATTTTTTGCATTACCTTTAATATCTATATTTCCTCCGATCGCAACGATTTTTCCTTTAACATCGGAATTTACAGAAATCTGACTGCCTGCAACGAAAACATCCCCGTTCACAGGTGCATTGATGTTAATATTGCCACCTGCAATTACAACTCCATCAACAGGAGCGTTTATATCGATTGTGCCTCCTGTCGCGAAAATATCGTCCTCTATCGGTGAATCAACACGTAACTGATCCCCCGATAACATTTTCAACCCCACAACATTCGAAGGTAAAAGAAGAATCAATATGAGCGAAAGAATTATTTTGTTTTTTTTTTCCACCAGACCTGGCTCTTATTATTTTCTTAATTGAATTAATCATATTATTGCCCCAATGATGCATTTCTGAGCATCCTGCACTCAATATATCATTAAATGTGATGCTATAAATAATTTTCTGAATTGCAGCTGTGTTAAGGTTAGTGTCCAGAGACCCGTTGGGGTAAAAACGAGAGATACTACAGCATAATCTTCAAGATACCATGTCAAACAATTGCGGAATATGGTCTATTGTTCAATATTCGTTCTATGGATTTACCCCAAGAGGTCGGTGGACATTAGCGGCGATAGCAGAGCCGAAGTCACCATATCCGGAAGGGTTTAAGGCCTCTGGATAATCTTGGCGATCCTTCCTGTAGGATACCACACCCCTGGCAAATGGAATTCTGAAATCAATCTTTTACTCAAATATCGATTCCAGGTATTTCCTTTCCCTGATCAATTCCTGGACTTTATCTTTCCTGGAAAGCTTCCTTGAATATGTCTTATCATCTATCTCGATCGTAAGATTGCCATCATAACCTGAATCCCGGAGCGCTTTCAGCACTGTACCCATATTCCTGTTCCTGTGCGAGGCAAAATGCGGCTTTCCGTTATGTGGCGCACCGACATGCACATTGATTATTTTATCGCAAAGCTCCTCTATGAAAGACATGGCAACCAAAGGCGATGCGATTGTGGCATGTACGACATCGAAAGTGAAATAAAGTGCGGGGAATTCTTCGAATATCTCTTTTAGCTCATCAGGTCCTGAACACATATTCGATATTTCAGGCATACTGTTCTCAAGCGCGATTGAAAGGTCAAGGCTATATGCTTTTTCCAGGGATTTCATGAGATATTTCCTGAACTTTTCCCGGTCTTCATTGGTTGGAGTACGGTGGACAGTCCTCTTGCCAGCGTGTATTGTGACAACTTTTGCTCCAATCCTTTTTGCAAGATCAAGTGACCACAGGGTCTCTATTACAGTGGCTTCGTGAACGAGATCATTGTACGATGAAGGATTAAGATCAAGTATCGGGACGTGGAGATTGCAGCCGCCAGGCATGGTGGATATTGCATCCACAAGTGTGATCATTGCCTTCTCGCTGTTCCTTTTATTCCAGAAATCAGGGGTCTCAGCCCAGAACTCAACGCTTTCTATGCCTGCTTCCAGCAGTATCTCCATGATTTCAGGGACGCTGTAATCCCAGAGAAATAAAGAAGCGCATGAAAGTTTCATATATATTCAATTTCTTTTTTATTAAATTCACCCAGCGTCATCTGCCCTTTCTCCTGCTTTAAATTCGCGACCCTGACCCCAATCCGCCTGAGAAGAACCTGGTGTTCAGAAAGAAATGTTTGTGCAAGTTTATTTGCAGTTGTCTTTATCACATCCAGATCTTTTGCAGTTGTTTCGAGCGTATGGTTTCTTGTATGTGTCTTGAAATCAGCAGATATCGCAACAAAAGTGACCGACTTAAAACCAAGCTTTCTTACGGCAAGTTTTCCATAAACCTCCTCTGAAAGAACGTTGATCGCATCCCTGATTATGGCAGGGTCTATGGTGTCTTCTTTCAATGTGATTATCCGTCCTATCTGCTCAGTGCCTTCTCGCCCAACGACTGGAGAATCATCTATTCCCTGTGATGCCTGTTTTAACCAGATCCCCTTCGCCTGTCCGAATTCATGGATGAGGTCTTGTGCAGACATTCCTGAAAGATCGCCTATCGTTCTTACACCAAGTTCGTTCAGGCGCTCACCTGTCTTTTTTCCCACGCCAATGAGGTCTGTTATTTTAAGAGGAGACAGGAATTGAAGAATTTCTTCCGGCCTGACAATGGTCAATGCATCTGGTTTTTGAAAATCAGAAGCGATTTTGGCGATTAGTTTGTTCGGCCCGACCCCAACAGAACATGACAATTTTGTTTTTGATCTTATTTCATTCTTTATCTTTGCTGCAAGTTCTTTTGCAGCTTCAAAGTCAGGCACATTCCCGGTAATATCAAGGAAGGCTTCATCCACGCTTTCCTGTTCGATATTTTGAGAAAATCCTCTTAATATTTCCATAACTTCATCGGAAATGTCTTGGTAAAGTTCCTTATTTACAGGCAGGAATACGGCTTCAGGGTTCATTTTTTTTGCGCGGCTGATAGGAATTCCAGCTTTAATCCCGAACTTTCGCGCCTCGTAATTACTCGTACTGACTGCTCCACTGTCCCCGCCGCGCCCTGAATATACGCAGATCACAACAGGTTTTCCCTTTATCTCAGGGTGCTCTCGTTCCTCACATTGTGCAAAGAAATAATCCATGTCAATATGGAGGATGATCCTATTTTCCATCAAAGAAAGCCACAACGCTAAAATATATATCACTTTCCAATCATGTGTTGACACATGGACATCCAGAAAATACGCTCTGATTTCCCGGCGCTCCAGAAAAAATGGAACGGCAAATATCCAATTTATTTGGACAACGCCTGCATGACCATGAAACCGCGGCAGGTAATGGATGCCATGAATGAATATTATAATGAATATCCCGTATGCGGCGGGCGTTCACTTCACAAAATGGCAAAAAAAGTTGATGGGAAAGTGAATGAGGCCCGTGAAAAATTCCGGAAATTCCTCGGAGCGCAAAGACCAGAAGAAGTGATCTTCACACGCAATACAACAGAAGCTTTGAATCTTGTTGCCGGCAGCCTCTCTTTCAAAAAAGGCGACATTGTCCTCACAACAGACAGGGAACATAATTCCAATCTTGTACCCTGGCAGGTAAAGGCTCATGAAAAAGGAATAAAGCATATGGTCGTCTATTCAGCGTCTGATAATACTTTTGATATCGACGCCTTTGAGGAAATATTGCAGAATAACAGGAACCTGCGGCTTGTAAGCATGGTGCATACTGCCAACCTTGATGGCTATACTATCCCCGCAAAAGAGATAATAAAAATAGCTCATGACCACGACGCTCTCGTTATGCTTGATGGCGCCCAGAGCGCGCCTCATAAACCAGTGGATGTCAGAGGGCTTGATGTTGATTTCTTTGCATTCTCGATCCATAAGATGCTCGGGCCAACAGGTATGGGCGTGCTTTACGGGAAACATCACCTGCTTGAAGAGCTTGCTCCTTTTATCGTAGGCGGCGATACGGTAATCGATACAACCTACGATGGGGCAAAATTCCTCCCTCCTCCTGAAAAATTCGAGGCCGGGCTTCAGAACTACGCAGGGATTATCGGAGCCGGGGCTGCTGTAGATTATTTGAACAAAGTGGGTCTAATAAATATCGAAAAGCATGAAGAAAAGCTGAACAGGATAATAACACAGGGCATAAAGGACATTCCCGGTCTTTCGATCATAGGCCCGCAGGATCCGCATTTAAGAGGAGGCATTATCTCATTCACGGTTGAATTCTCAAAAGGCGGCGATGCCCACGATATTGCGATAGTACTTGATGAGACAGAGAATATCGCTGTGCGCTCAGGTGCATTCTGTGTGCATTCATGGTTCAATTACCATAAATGTGAGGCTGCGGTGAGGGCTTCTCTTTATCTTTACAATACGGAAGATGAAGCGAGAAAGTTCGTGGATGTTCTTGGAAAAACGATTGCCTTATTTAATCCCCAGTAAATTATTATTTTGCTTAGTTATTTTGTTTTGAATATAATTGAAAAAAATGGCTATCACAACTATTATAAAAAGATTAAAAATAAGCATACATAGATGACTATTTCTTATATAAAGGAATATAGGCAATAAATATGACCTAAGGAAAAAAATGGCTTCCAAATATCACGCAACCAGAGGGATATCGGCTTATAATGCGGAGCTAGATAGAAAAGTTAGGCTAGGGCTGCTCGATGAAGAGCAAGGAAATAAAATGAAGGAAGAATTCTCACACAAGATGGAGAGTTTTATTCAAAGGTGGTCTGAGGCTGGCGATAAATGGTTAAAAGAAAGGCGTGCTGAATTATGCTCAAAAAAGATTGAACCTGAAGAAGATTTTGAGGTATCTGAAAAGCCAAGAGAGGTTGAGCCGATAAAGAAGAAAAAGAAATCTCGCAAGAAAGTGAAAGGATGAGTTTTATTTACTTATTTAACTCGTCGCCGTTGCAATGTATCCAAGGTCACTCGCCGCCTTTGATATGTCGGATAATGCCACTATTGCTGGGTCGTACTCTACAACTGCCATTCTTTCATTCAAAGAGACTTTCGCACTTTTGATTCCCTTCTTTTTTGCAAGCATAAGCTCTAAGCCCACGGCACATGCGCCACAGCGCATTCCAGCGATATCAAAAGTTACTTTTTTCATAATACATCTCGTTTTTTATTTTTGTAAGGGTTTTACTATCAGATTTCTATTATGTAATATTCTATTCTCCAATAACATTAATTTTTTCTTCATTCTATTGTTATAAGCTCGCAAGAAAGTGAAAAAATGAAAATATTTTGTAACCCTTGAAATTTACCTGCATGTCTGCTTATGCTATCGAATTCTAATAGAGAGCTTATGAGAAATTGGGGTATAAATCCATTATTGCATATCTAAAAGTGCCCTATAATCGATCTACGAAGACCAAAAAATGGCCAGCAGCTCGTTCCAGAACAGTAGCAGCAGGTGTCAAAGTTGGTATGCTCGTAAGTGCAGTCGCAAATAGCCCAAATCTATCGGGATATACGCTGAAACTATAAATGAATTGAAAACATTGCGAATTGGTCCATGGATAAAGGATAGAATCCTTCTTATTGACCTTGGTTTTTATAAACATCTGCTATTTGCAAAGATCAAAGAAAATGATGGATACTTTGTATCCAGGTTGAAGGGAAATGCTGATCCCCTCATTATTGATGCTTATAACACATGTCCAGGGAACAGCATTGATGTAAAAGGAAAAAAACTCAGCGAAATCATATCAAAGTTAAAGAGACAAGTGCTTGATGTTGAAGTTGAAATTTCTTTCAAACGACCGAATTATAATGGAAAAAGTAAGACGAGAATGGATACTGAAAGGTTCCGATTGGTAGCGATTTACAATTTAGATGAGGAAAAATATCATGTTTATCTAACTAATATTTCAAATGATGATTTAAGTCCTGAAGATGTAGCCAAACTCTATGGAGCGAGATGGGATATTGAACTGATCTTTAAAGAACTGAAAAGCAGGTACGATCTTGATGTTGTTAATA
>JAGFND010000095.1 GCA_021409285.1 Candidatus Methanoperedens sp.
AGCGAATATAACGCATAATTAGATGCGGCTGCCGGGATTCGAACCCGGGTTAGAGGCTATTTCCCTCTTTTTGTCCAGGCCTTTTGCCTGCAAAAAGGTTGTTGGGAAGCCCCTGTCATACCGCTGGACCACAGCCGCACAGCAATAATACCGGGTCAAACAATATATCATTTATGGTTTATTCTTGCCAAAAGCAAATAAGACCTGAAAGCCTTTAGAATATCATGATAGTTGTTGGCATTGATCCTGGACTTGCAACAGTCGGTTTTGGGGTAATCAGAAAAGATGGGCAAAAAATATCGCCTATAAGCTATGGCTGCATCAGGACAACAGATGAAAAGAAAGCTCCTGAACGTTTATTGGAGATATACGATGAGGTCAAAAACCTTTTTGAAAAATACAATCCGGACGCAGTTTCTGTAGAAAAACTCTTTTTTACGAAGAATGTAACATCAGGTATGGGCGTGAGCGAAGCAAGAGGTATCATTTTTCTTGCAGCTGCACAAAAGAGCATTCCGGTCTTTGAATATTCCCCGAACCGGGTCAAGCAGGCGATAACTGGCTCAGGGCGCGCTGACAAGAAGCAAATGCAGGATATGATAATGAGGCTTCTGGGCCTGGATGAGATACCCAGGCCAGATGATGCGGCGGATGGTCTTTCGATCGCTTTATGTCATATCAATTTAATGGGATAGTGCTATGATCTCACATATCTATGGCGAAATTGCATATCAAGGTGATGGTTTTGTGGTAATCGATGTGGAGGGTATAGGATACCATGTCAATGTCACAAAAACAGCATCTCAGGGGCTTTCAGATATAAAAAAGAAAGTAAAGCTCCATACGCACCTCCATGTCAGGGAAGATGCGCTGGCACTTTACGGATTTGCGAGTCGGGACGAGCTTGAGATGTTCATGCTCCTGATAAGCGTGACACGCGTGGGGCCCCAGGTGGCAATGAATGTACTTTCCCAGATAAGCATAGAGGAGCTTGCCGGCGCAATAATCAACGAGGATGAAAGAGTTCTGACCCGCATTTCTGGCGTGGGTCAGAAAAATGCCAGAAGATTGATCCTTGAACTTAAAGATAAGATCAAAAAGAAGATGCAGGGATATAATGGGACTGTGAAGAGTCCTGTAAATTATGATGCGGTTAGCGCGCTTGTTTCGCTTGGATTCCCTGAGAAAAAAGCAGAAGAAGCTGTAAATTATGCAGCTTCGACGGTGAAAGATGCGACAGTTGAAGCTTTGATCAAAGCGGCGCTGGTGAAATTGAAGGAAAGATGAAACAATCTTTATGATATATGCAAGAAAAAATAATATCCCAAGAAAGAATCGTTACCACTACCTCTCAGAATGAGGAAAAAGAAGACCTCACAATCCGGCCGTCCAGCCTTGATGAATTTATCGGCCAGACTTCTCTCAAAGAATCATTGAAAATATTTATCGAAGCTTCAAAAACACGAGGAGAACCACTTGACCATTTACTCTTTTCTGGCCCTCCTGGCCTTGGAAAAACAACTCTTGCCAATATTATTTCGCATGAAATGGGCTCCAGTATAAAAAGCACCTCAGGTCCAGTACTTGAGCGCCCGGGAGATCTGGCAGCCATGCTTACAGCCCTGAAGAAAGGAGACGTCCTTTTTATAGATGAGATACACCGCCTCAATCATATCATTGAAGAAATACTATATCCTGCGATGGAGGATTTCAAGATAGATATTATGATAGGGGAAGGGCCGGGAGCAAGGTCGATCAAACTCAATCTTGAACATTTCACACTGATTGGGGCTACCACAAAAGTGGGATTACTTGGCTCCCCTTTCAGGGACAGGTTCGGAATGATATCAAGACTTAACCTTTATAATGTTAATGAACTTATTAAAGTGGTGACACGCAGCGCTTCAATCCTTGGCATCCCGATAACACAGGATGGTTCCATGGAGATAGCAAAACGAAGCCGTGGAACTCCACGGATCGCCAACAGGCTACTTCGGCGCGTACGGGATTTTGCGATAGTAAGAGCGAAAGGTGAAATAACGCAGGAAGTTGCGGATAACGCGCTCACGATGCTGGGTATAGACAAACTCGGACTTGATGACCTTGACCGGCGCATTCTTTCCGTAATAGCAGAAGATTTCAGCGGGGGGCCAGTGGGAGTCAAGACCATTGCTATCTCGGTCGGAGAAGAAACCAGGACGATCGAAGAAGTCTATGAACCATATCTTATCCAGATAGGGTTTATCAAGCGTACACCGCATGGAAGAGAAACAACCTTTGCTGCAAAACGCCATATTGCCAGATAGATCATCGTTTCAATCTCAATAGTTCTCCAGGTATCTTTCCATTATGGACGGCGGTTGCTACGAGTGCGCCGCTCACACCTATTTTTTTCAAGGCTTCAATATCATCCATATCCCGGATCCCCCCTCCGGCAAGAAGGTTATGATCCGACACTTCATATATTTCCTGGAAAAAATCACGATCGATCCCCAGGCCAGTTCCCACCCTGGCAAGATCGAGCAAAATTATGTCTTTTATGGCGTATCCATTCAAGATCTCAGCAAGTTCCAACGGATGAACGGCCATTTTTTCATCTGTCGTTAGCACCCTGCAGTTTTTCATATCTATGCTTACATTGATCCTTCCGGGAAATCTAACGGCGGCTTTTTCTATCAGATCAAGAGAGACAGTCTCAGTTCCAAGTATTATGGTATCTGCTATTCTGGCGCATTTTTCAATATCCATCATGTTCTCTACACCAATGTCCACCATCGTCACTAAATTTTCAGATATCTGTCCTATCAACTCAAAATTATCTCCCAGATGCTGCAGGTGGTTGAGATCAGCGATGTAGATTTCTTTGGGTGAGAGCGCAGAGATTATATCCAGTGGAATAGAAGAAGTACATATGACACTGTCCTGCACGGGATGATACTTTGACCTTTCACCCTTTATCGCATGGACAGCCCTGCCGTTCAGTATGTCCAGGACGAAAATAATTCGAAACATAAATGTATTAGTGAGTTAATCAGGTTTAATTGTTATGAAATTGCTTGTCAGTCCCATTAATGTTGAAGAAGCAAAAATATCCAAACTTGGCGGTGCAGATATAATAGATGTGAAGAATCCGAAAGAAGGGTCACTTGGTGCGAATTTTCCATGGATGATCAAAGCTGTGAAAAATGCGGCTGGCTGTATACCTGTAAGCGCGACGATAGGCGATTTCAATTACAAGCCCGGAACTGCTTCACTGGCAGCTCTTGGCGCTGCAGCTGCTGGCGCTGATTATATCAAAGTGGGATTATACGATATCCAGACAAAAGAGCAGGCGCTTGATATGCTCGTTAATATCGTCCGCTCGGTCAAGGATTATGATAGAAATAAGAAAGTTGTGGCTTCAGGTTATTCTGATTACAGGAGGATAAATTCCATCTCGCCATTTGAGCTACCGGCAATTGGCGCTCTGGCCGGTGTGGATGTTGTCATGATGGATACCGGCATCAAGGATGGGCGCTCGACCTTTGAGTTCCTGAACGGAGAAGAACTTACCGAATTTGTCAATAGCGCAAAAGATCATGGGCTCAAAACAGCTCTTGCAGGAACGATCAAATTCGAGGATATCCCTGCCTTGAAGCGCATCTCGCCTGATATAATCGGGGTAAGGGGATGCGTGTGCGGTGGAGACCGAAAATCGGTCATAAGAAAAGAACTTGTTGAGAGATTAAAAGACATGATATGAATCTTTTTACTCAGTACAAATTGCTCTGGAGATTATTTTATGCTTAAAGAGGCTTCACAATACGATGCAAAGGCAACGGATCAAAAAATACAGAAATTCTGGGATGAAACAGATGCTTATTCGAAGGTAAGAGGATCCAGACAAAAAGGAAAGAAATTTTTCTTTGTGGACGGCCCTCCTTATACAACAGGCAGGATACATCTGGGGACTGCCTGGAATAAGATCATAAAAGATTCTATACTCCGTTATAAATCCATGAACGGTTTCCATATCCTTGACAGGGCAGGTTGGGACATGCACGGTCTCCCGATTGAAGTAAAAGTTGAAGGTGTACTCGGATTTAAATCAAAAAAGGATATTGAGAAATACGGTGTGGGAAATTTTGTAAATAAATGCAAGGAATTTGCATTATCACATCGCGATGAGATGACTGTCCAGTTCAGGAACCTTGGGATATGGCTCAACTGGAATGACCCGTATATGACGCTGCGCGATGAATATATTGAGGCGGCCTGGTGGACGCTGAAGCAGGCGCATCAAAAGAAACTTCTTGAAAAAGGGCTGCGGGTCGTGAACTGGTGTCCAAGGTGTGAAACTGCTATCGCTGATTCAGAAGTCGAATATGCGGATGAAACCGACCCTTCGGTATATGTAAAATTCCCAATAAAAGATGAGGAGGACACTTACATTGTCATCTGGACAACAACGCCATGGACAATTCCCGCCAATATTGCAGTAGCGGTGCATCCATCATTTGAGTATGTAAAGGTGAAAGTAAAGAAGGACGGGAAAGAAGAGATATTGATAATGGCAGCAGAGCTCATGGAAAATGTCCTGAAGCAGGGACGATATAAAGAGCATGAAGTCCTTCAAACAATGCTGGGTGAAGACCTGGATCTCAAATATCTTTCTCCCCTTGGCGACAAGGTGCCTGTGCAGAAAGAGTTCAAACATAATGTTTACATGGCTGAATTTGTCACAACAGAGAACACTGGATGCGTTCACATTGCTCCGGGTCATGGGCTGGATGACTTTGAACTCGGAATGAAACATAACCTCCCGATATTCTGTCCTGTGGGCCCAGATGGCAGATATACTGAAGAAGCAGGTGATTACAGAGGAATGCATGTCAAGGAAGCCAATAGGCTGGTTATTGATGACCTTTCAGAAAGAGGGCTTCTCCTTGCAAGTGGAAGGATCACACACAGGTATGGACATTGCTGGAGATGCAAGACCTCAATAATCTATCTTGCCACTGAACAATGGTTTTTACGGATCACAGACATCAAGGAAAAAATGCTGTCCGGCATAGAAAAGGTCAAATGGTATCCAGAATGGGCTGGATATGCCAGATTCGCTGACTGGGTTAAAGGTTCCCGCGACTGGTGTATTTCGCGCCAGAGATACTGGGGTATCCCAATTCCAGTCTGGGTATGCGAACAATGCGGTGAGACAGAAGTAATCGGGACAAAGGCCGAGCTGGAAAAAAGAGCAGGTGTCACGAATATACCCGATCTTCACAGGCCGAATGTGGACAATGTGCATATCAAATGCAATTGCGGCAAACAGATGAACCGTGTTCCGGATGTTTTTGATGTCTGGTTTGATTCAGCTGTTGCATCATGGGCCACATTGAAATTCCCGCATGATCAAAAAGCATTTGATGAATGGTGGCCGGCAGACTTTATAACAGAAGGCCATGACCAGACCCGAGGTTGGTTCTATTCGCAGCTTGGCGCAAGTATGATAGCATTCGGGAAAGCACCTTATAAGAATGTGTTGATGCACGGTTTCACGCTGGATACCGAAGGGAAGAAGATGTCAAAGAGCCTTGGAAATGTGGTATCTCCTGAAGAAGTGATCGCTAAAGTAGGAGCTGACTCGCTTCGTCTGTATGTCCTTTCTCAGAATGCGCCATGGGAAGACCTTAAATTCAGCTGGGATGAGGCCGGTAATGTCCACCGAATGCTGAATATACTCTGGAACGTGTATCGATTCCCGCTTCCGTATATGATACTTGATAATTATGATCCTCTTAAAATGATTGATGTCCCTGAAAATGCAATGCGGTTGGAAGATAAATGGCTCCTCTCGCGCGTCCAATCGCTCATCAAACAGGTTGATTCGGCCATGGCAGAGTATAACCTCCATAAAGCCACTCGCCCGATCTCGGAGTTTGTGCTTGAAGACCTCTCTCGCTGGTATATCCAGCTTATCAGGCCAAGGACATGGCGCGAAGCGAACGACCCCGACAAGCTTGCAGTCTATCATACCTTATACAAGGTGCTTGTAACACTCACAAAGATCATTGCGCCTTTTGCGCCGCATATCTCAGAGGAGATGTACCAGAACCTTGCCAGGAACGTTGATCCTGATTCGCCTTCCAGCGTTCATATGTGCGACTGGGTAAAGCCAGAAGAAGAGCTTATTGATACCGAGCTTGAGATGCAGATGAATCTGATCAGAGAGATAGTAGAAGCATCGTCAAATGCGAGGCAGAAATTGAAGAGAAAATTGAGATGGCCTGTCAGGAAGATAGTTGTGGCGCCTAAGAAAGAAGAGGTTGCAGCCGCTGTCATGAGACTGGACACAGTATTGAAAGAGCAGACAAATGCAAAAGAGATAGTTCTTCTTGCCGCAGGCAAGACCTGGGAAGAGCTTGGCGTTGAAGTACTCCCAAATCATGCAGTTATCGGGCCGGTATTCAAGAAAGATGCCGGCAAAGTCATTGCAGAATTAAGAGCTGTTGACGGCAGTAAAATAAAGACCGGAATTCTCGAATCGGGAAGCTTTGAACTGAGATCCGGAACTATCACTGCTGACATGGTGAGTTTCAAGGACACGATCCCTCAGGCTATTGCAAGCGCTGGTTTTTCAGCAGGTGACGTGTATGTTGACACGGGGCTTACGCGGGAAATCGAATCAGAAGGCTATGCTCGCGAGGTGATACGCAGGATACAGGATATGCGAAAAGAGCTTGACCTTGCTGTAGAACAGGAGATAAATGTGACCGTTGAGATAAAAGATAAACGTGTCCTTGAGCTTGTTATTGATCTTAAAGACTTTATTGCAGGCGAAGTAAGGGCAAAGTCCATTGATATCGGTTCAGATGCAGGGATACAGGGAGATCTTGTAAAGGATTGGGATGTCGAGGATGTGAAGATGAGGATGGGTATTGGAAGGAAATAAAAGAATAAAAATTTCACCCGTTTTTCAATACACTTTTTTTTGTCTCAGCATTGCCCTATATCTTTCTTAATTAGCAGGATATTCTAAAGACATTTTCATCTAAAAAATCACCAGTATTTTTATGGTCTGTTGATTTTAAATTACTGTGTAAATCTTAGAAGACAGTCACTCATTTTTATACCACACAAGATTATAATAATCAATACTTTTGCGCATTTTTCAGCATATATCTTATCATGAACGCAGAACTCAAATTCATGCGTTTTGTTTCGGCATAATCACAAGCTGACCCCATACCCCGAAATCATTACCAGTTTATGACAAAAGTTTCATCTACGGATTAATACGTTAGTCTAAACTAATTATCAAATTTGTATACAACTAACCAATTGTAACAAATATCAAAAAATGAAAAAAAAGAAGGTATTGTTTTACCTTCTTTTGATCAGTACTGCTGCAAGCAACGCTGAAATAGCCAATAACGCTTCAAAAGCTGGTGTTTTCTTTGTTGCTACTGGAGCTGGAGTTGAAATTGGTGTTGGCGTGGAAGTTGTTGTTGGGGTCGAAGTTATTGTTGGGGTGGCTTGCCTGGCAAATACCAGGTTGCTCACACCGGTCTCAAAGCTGTGTCTGGTCTGAGCATTATCGAATATTGCTGTCCCGAAGGAGTATTCATTTTTCATATCTGTGAATTGAACATCGTACTTGCTTCCGGTGTTCAGCTTCCTGCCATATTCAAGCGTCCACATGCCATCCTTATAGACAGCTTTACCCTTTATGTCCGCTCTGTCCCCTGTCGGAGGCATTACAATGATGCCCGCAATCTCATCGTTAGCCTTGTATGTATCCTTGAATGATTGCTTCTGTTCATCAAATATCCAGTACGGCGGTGCAGGCTGGTCTGCTGAGGTATAGTTTGGAGCTGTCTTGGCGGTGTTGATGTTGTCAGAGTAAGGGCTGCCTCCGGGGTCAGGGTGCCGCCCGGCATCCGGCATGTCTTTGCTGTAATGTGTGGAATCCACATACTGGTCGTCCATGTAACCTGTCGGGTTTGTTCGCACCATTTTCATATGCCAGAGGTCTGCCATCTCACCAGGATTTGGAGTATATTTATTACCAAACGCTTTGACGTCTGAATTCTCGCCTGCATGGCATAAGGCCGAGCAACCCGTTGTATCAAATGTGCGTGTATTTATGTTCCATATCTGAGCGAACTTATCTTCATAATATGTATTTTCGCCGCCTAACTTTGCATCCGGTGTATTGAGTTGCATCCAGCTACCATTAGCCTGTTTCTGCCAGGGCAAGCGCCTTAAGCTTTCCGTTGGGTCGTTCCACGTTGCAAGGAAATACACAGAATCATCGGTATAGACGCTCTTCAACGTGACGGTATGCGCTCCTGAATTTGCTCCACCAGATACATTTACCATCATAGTAGTTGCCTGGTTCCATACTGCATCCGAGATGCCATCTATTATAGGTGCTACAGTCACCTTTACAGAAGTAAGAGTTCCTGCTGATACTAATCCTGTGCTGAGCGACAGCAATATCATGCCTATTAAAATTTGGTTAATTTTTCGTATCATATATTCCTCCCATAACCATTGTATATCTCCATGTGATAAGTTTCATACCCTGCATAAGTTGAAGCATTCACCTATTACATTGTCCTTTACAGATATTTGCTGCAAAGGCAACAGAATCGCAAACGTTAGCAAAAATTATTTTCAAGATATTCTACCAACCACATTCTTGATTTATAGAAAATTAACGTAATCTGATTTAAAGGTTATGGAACAAATTTTCGCTCTGGTTCAATTATATACAATATTTACATTATTAAATATAATTTAAGAAAAATAAGCCGCCAGAAGGGGATAAGTGTTTATAGTCTCCAATACGTTAAGAATTGTAACCGTTACAATTAATATTGGTAGTATCCTAATGTGCAACACAATTGTAATGATTTAGATATTAAAGTGATTATAGAATTCGTTCCTCACAGGACACATACAGATAAACGAATAACCGTATGAAATCCTGTAATTACAGTCTTTGCTATTTATACATTCTACAAAATTAATTTTACCATTGATAGAAGATTTAACCTTGCAGAGATCATTTCTGTTTCCCTTTAAGCATGAGAATTTTTTTTTACATTTCGTAGTATTTTTTAGAGTCTCTTCATTTATTGGCAATTCCATAATAATCAATGTATTTATAGAAGTCTCAAGAATTCTAATGATTCCAATGAGTATTAACTCTGCTGTTTTTGATTTTTTCCATAATCCTATCCAATTCCTATACCCCTTGTGAGATGTAAATCTTTGGCTGATGGAAGAATTTTTGGTGAGGTACTCACAAGGGTTAGACTTCATTTGTTGTGCTTCGAGGGCGTTTAAAGCACAAGTTCTAATATCTACTTATCAGTATAATAGGATATGGTTAACATGAAATCTATATTATCATAATGTATATGCAGAGTAAAAGGCATCAAAACTTGATTTTTTGGATCAAACCAATTGAAAACAAATGATTATGTTTATTATGCGCTTAGTATATTAGCCGCAAGGGTAATCCATGCGACAACTGAGCTTTATGATACTCTGAAATATGAGGAAGTCTTCTTGAACGAATAAGGAACGTTCAATGATGCACTCCAGAACATTGAATATTTTATTGAGGTTTACAATTTAAAACGTCTTCATTCATCCATCCAACTTGTTCCTATATTAGTTCCATCATCGGAACTAAACAATATAATATACACTGATATAAAAATAAATCTTTAAACATTACGTCAAATCATAGTTCGAATGATATATCGGGAACAAGTTCTAAGATTTCTCCAGGAAAAA
>JAGFND010000096.1 GCA_021409285.1 Candidatus Methanoperedens sp.
ATGTGCGACAATGATACACGCCGCTGAAATCGTGCACGCCGTCTTGAATATTTCTCGTGGATGAACGACATTAGTGTCCAGGCTTCCAATACTGATCACTTCCTGTTTCATTACGCCGTTCTTTGTGTTCAGATATAGAGCTATGAAGAATTCTTTATTCGGGTCTGCAATCATTGGTTTGATAATCTGAACAACATCATCCATGCTGCTGATTTTAGGTCGTTTATCATAGCTGTATTCGATTTCCCGAACTTCGAGTGACTTGACTTTAATCATCTTCCTTCACTCCATTCTCAAGCCATTTCTGGTTTATGATATTCCGTGCAAACATTCTCTGAAATGATTTGAATTCCTTAATTCTGGCAGGATATATCATCCGTTTTCCATTCTCAACAAAGCTGCAAATCGTATCGCCAAGAGCCAGCTCGATTCTTACGGGATACCAGTATCCTTTATTATAATCGACAGGATCACTAATTAGATCTCCACTTGGATGATGATAGTAATGCCCGACAAGAACCTGTTCGCCTTCTTTTTCGATAACTAAATCATCATAGCTCGGCATTCTGAGTTTGAGATAATAGCTCTCTGCAGATGAATCGATGTTATGCTTCTGAAGTACTTTTTCTATTATATTTTGAATTTCAAGTTTATTGTTAATTGTCATAATGTCTGACCTCCGGTCATATGCAAAATAAAATTCCAAAAAAAATTGAAGTCTTTAAGCCAGTGCTTCTGCCAGTTTCGCTTTCACGGTTTCGATATGGTTGGCTCCCATTTCCTTTTTATCTGCCTTGTTGTATATCTCCAGATCAAATGTCTCGACTTTTTTTATGACAACTCTGTCTTCTCTGCCTCTGGCAATCAGCGGTATATTTCCGAGTATGAAAACTCGATTCAGAGCAATATCCAAGCCATAGCTTTTTTCTGCATCGGAGCCATAGGTTTTGAATTCACTTAGATCTGCGATGCCCTGTTGGCCTGCTGACATGTTCATCAATGCTTTCAGTCTGACTTCGCCGCTTTCTGTATCGAAGAGCCACTTTTCTGCAGCTCCGAGTTCTTTCTTGCCGCCAGAAGTTTTTCCATTCCCATTCGGGTTCATTTCAACTATTTTCATATTATATTTCTCCGTTTTGTTTTATATACATTTTGGAGCTGTATTTTTTAATTTACAGCATTATAATGATTGTTTTTAAAGTATAAATAGGTTGGTCTGTCTGCCGCTACTTATATTATTAATTTAAAATTAAAACATGTAAATAGCAGTCGATCTATACTCGATTATTAAAAGAAGGATAAATTTCTCAAAAAAATATGTTTTGTATTAAAACTTCATTTTTGTCCTGTCAACATGTACACAATTGTCACAAGCCTTTCAGCTTAATATATTAGTATCAAGAATTAAATTGAGCAAATGGTCAGAGATATGCGATTGGCATTAATAAATTGTTGACATTGCGATTGGATAAAAATCATATATATAGGAATAATGGCAAATAAGTCATGAAATGAACTTGAAAAATTGGATTTTTGATGATTTTCTGATTTTCCTTTTTCCCCTTTCCCCTTTTGGGCGCTGGCGTTGGTGGGAGGGGGTCGCAACCCCGGCGCCGTTAAGATAAAAGGGAAAGATTTCAGTTCAGGGTGAAAATCCTTGGTAGAATTGGTAATAAATTTGACATTCAAACTTATCAGGATTTGCCATTATATATTCATAATGAAATATTATCAAGTGGTGAAGTCCTCTATTTCAATGATTACACAGAGATTTTTAATACATTCATGAAAACCATCAGAGAATTAGAGGATTATAAACCGCGTCCTAAATTGTATTATTCAAGTATGGGGGTTTAATTTTGGAAAAATCGGATCGTTACGCATACTCTCAAAGACTTGATGAGATGATAAACTATGTTGAAGAACTACAAAGCATGCTCCCAGATCAAGAAGAATATCAGCACGATCTCATCAAAAGGAGAACCTGCGAGAAAACAATTGAAGTGGCGATCGACTCCTTAATCGACGTTTCAGCAATGATAGTTTCAGCGCAACAATTTGGTTTCTACTAAAGCAAATACCAACAGTCTCATTAAAACAGTAAATTTAAGTGGAAATAAAATAAAAGGTGGCATAAAGATTACCGTGACAAAGAAAGAAATAAATCCATATGCAGCTCTGATATGCACACATTGCCAATTCTTCAAAGAAGATGATATTGAGCTTGAATGTGCTGCATTTAAGGTTTTAAAAAATATGCTCCACAAGGGTAAGATTACTCACGAAGATATTACTTCAGAGTTATAAGATGCCAAAAGAAGAGTATCCCGTTTTAGCGCCAGGCTTTTGCCTCCGAAAGCTTGAGTCGCCTCTTGTCTATGATACCTGTAAGGATGAGCTGTATGAACTGGATGAAGAAGCCTTTCATTTCTTATTAAAATGCAATGGAATGAATCCAGCTTCAGATATTATTGATTGCGAAAGCACAGAGACCATTGAATTCATGCTGGATGAAGGGATTATTCATATGAAAGAAAGAGATGATCATAGAAAGATCAAAATTCCTTCTTCTCCAATACCATCCCTTCGTTATCTCCTTTTAAATATTTCGGATAAATGTAATCTGAAATGCAAGCATTGCTATCTTGGAAATCCAGGAAACCTGGAAATGGACATCGACGTTTTTGAAAATATAATATCGCAATTTGAAGATATGGGCGGTCTTAAACTCATGATATCGGGAGGTGAACCACTACTTCATTCCAGATTCTGGGAACTTATGGAAATACTTCCATCGTATGAATTAAGGGTCGTAATCCTATCAAATGGAACTCTAATAGATGAAACAGCGGCTAAAAAATTATCCTGTTATGCACATGAAGTACAAGTCAGTATCGATGGAATTCATTCTCATGACATCTTGCGTGGAAAAGGTTCGTATGTTAAATCAATGAAAGGTATTTCCAATTTGATCAAATCAGGGATACCGGTTTCAATCGCCAGTATGATACATACCTTCAATGTAATGGAATTTCGGGAGATGAATAAGCTTTTTTCAAGTTTGGGTGCCATTTCATGGAGCGTTGATCTTCCCTGCATTACCGGAGCGTTGGCAGAAAACCAGGAATTCGCACTTAATGTGAATGAAGCGGCACAGTACCTGAAATACGGATTCGGTGCTGGTGTACATGAAAGCACAGGAGACTATACTTGCGGTTCTCATATGTGTGCAATATTTCCTGATGGTTCAGTGAGTAAATGCGGATTTTTCGAAGATGAGCCTGTCGGGAATTTTAGTGATTTGCGGTCAGCCTGGGAAGAACTGTGCAGGACTGATCTCTTCACTCTCAATAAACTTGATTGCCATGATTGCAGGAAAATCCGCGATTGCAGAGGTGGATGCAGGTTCAGGGCTAAACAATATGGTGGAATATATGCACCAGATCCGCTCATGTGCCATGCAAATGGGATCTTGCGTTATTTATAATGGGTGAGTGAACGTGATGACACATGTTATCAAGAAACCAGATTGGATTAGAATAAGACCGCCTTCAGGAAAAAAATTCCTGGGCATAAAGAAAATCATTGAAGATCTTAAATTAAATACGGTATGCTCTGACGCCAGGTGCCCCAACATGGGGGAATGCTGGAGCAATGGAAATGCCACTTTTATGATACTGGGTTCAATCTGCACAAGAAATTGCGGGTTCTGCGGCGTGGAAAAAGGTACGGAGGGAGAATCCCTTTCTGCTTTAGAGCCCGGGAGGATAGCCAGGGCAGTGGAAAAAATGGGTTTAAAGTATGTTGTTCTTACTTCAGTGGACAGGGACGATCTACCAGACAGTGGTTCAGAGCATTTCGCCAATTGCATAAATTCAATAAAAAGTATGGATAAGGAAATTATTGTCGAAGCTTTGATTCCAGATTTTCGTGGGGATGAATTGTGCATCCGGAAAATAATAGCGGCTCACCCCGATGTGGTGGGGCATAATATTGAAACTGTCAAAGAGCTTCAGGCCCATGTAAGAGATGAAAGAGCAGGATACGATTTATCCCTTGAGGTTCTCAAAAAAATAAGGCAAATGTCTTCCTCCATACATGCCAAATCCTCCCTGATGCTCGGGTTTGGGGAGACAGAAGGTATGATTTTGAAGACAATGGATGATTTAAGATCTGCAGGGGTAAGTATTCTTACACTGGGTCAATACCTGAGACCTTCCGTGATTCAGCTTGAAGTCAAAGAATATATATCACCTGAAAAATTTGAATATTATAAGAGAATTGCCTGCGAGAAGGGATTTATTTCAGTTATGAGCGGGCCGCTTGTCCGAAGCTCGTATATGGCAGAGAAATCCCTGTTCAGCAAAGATTAAAAAGGTTAAGAACAGAGTTATAATCAGGGTGTTAAGTTGCCGCGAAAAAAAATTCTTGATTTAAGTGTGGATTGGCTTTCGATACTTGACTATGAAGGCAATGCAGATAAGATTTTGGAGCCAGCTCTTGATAATGAAACGCTTGAAAAATTTTACAGGACGATGGTAATTACACGCCTGTTCGATGATAAGGCATTGAAGCTCCAGCGTCAGGGCAGGATGCTCACTTTTGGCTCGTGTCTCGGACAGGAGGCAAGCCAGATAGGGAGCGCTTTTGCCATGAAATCCGATGATTGGTTCTTCCCTGCTTTCAGGGAACATGGGGTCCAGATAGCCAGAGGGATTCCCATGAAGCTTCTTTATATATACTGGATGGGGTCAGAAGATGCGAACCTGATGCTCCCTCACAGGAACTTCACAGTCGCCATACCCGTGTCCACGCAGGTGTTGCACGCAGTCGGAGCGGCGTTGGCTGCAAAAATACAGAAGCAGAATATAGCTTCTGTCGTTTATTTCGGCGATGGTGCAACATCAGAAGGGGATTTCCATGAGGGCATGAATTTCGCAGGTGTTTTCAAGACACCGACGGTTTTCGTCTGCCAGAATAACCAGTACGCTATCTCTCTCCCAAGAGAAAAGCAAACAGCATCAAAAACATTGGCCCAGAAAGCTTTAGCTTATGGTTTTGAAGGGATCCAGGTGGATGGCAATGATGTACTCGCAGTATACAGCGCCACAGAAGCTGCACTTCTGAAAGCAAAGTCAGGAGGAGGACCCACGTTGATAGAATGCTTCACATACCGCCTCGGGGCGCACACGACTTCAGATGATCCCACAAGATATAGAAAGAAAGAGGAAGAGGAAGAATGGAGGAAAAAAGATCCGATAAAACGATTTCGCACTTACCTTGAGAAAAAGGGTATATGGAACCAGAGTTATGAAGATAAGCTCCTCAAAGAAGCTTCAGAGGAAATAGAAAAGGCAGTTGAAGAGGCGGAAGCCTATAGTCCTGTCGTGGAGAACATGTTCAAGTACGTTTATGCTGAAATTACTCCTGACCTGAAAGAGCAGATGGATGAACTTCTGGGCTTCATAGCAAAAAGGAAGCGATGAAAATGGCTAAACTCAATATGGTGCAGGCAATCAACCTTGCCCTGCAGGAGGAAATGCAAAAAGATCCAGCAGTCGTGGTCCTGGGTGAGGATGTGGGAGTGGATGGGGGAGTATTCAGGGTTACCGAAGGTCTTCTTGACAGGTTCGGAAGCGAAAGAGTGATTGATACACCGCTGGCTGAGTCAGGGATAACGGGGACTGCAATAGGAATGGCTGTTTCAGGTTTGAAACCTGTTGCAGAGATACAATTTGAGGGTTTCAGTTATATGACCATAGATCAACTTGCAGCACATGCTTCAAGGATAAGGTACCGCACTCGAGGCAGGTATCACTGCCCTATGGTGATCCGGGCGCCTTATGGTGGAGGTGTAAAAGCCCTTGAACATCATTCAGAAGCAGTTGCCACCTTCTTCATCCATATCCCCGGTCTGAAAGTGGTGATCCCTTCATCGCCTTATGATGCTAAAGGTCTCCTTCTTTCCTCTATCAGGGACCCTGACCCGGTCTTCTATTTTGAGCCCAAGAAACTCTACCGCGCTTTCAGGGAGGAAGTGCCAGAAGGAGAATACACGGTACCGCTTGGTGAGGGCAAGAAGCTCACAGAAGGGAATAATGTCACTGTGATTTCATGGGGCGCTATGGTCAGGGTATGCGAAGAAGCGCTTGAAAAAGTTAAGGACATCAGCGTTGAACTGATAGACCTGCGCACGCTATCGCCGCTTGATGAGAAGATAATAATGAATTCGGTCAGAAAAACAGGGCGATGCGTGATTGTTCATGAGGAGCCAAAGACGCTTGGTTTCGGGGGAGAGATAATAGCAAGGATCAATGAGAAGGCTTTCCTTTATCTTGAGGCCCCTGTTAAAAGGGTTACAGGCTACGATATTCCGGTGCCTTTGCCAAAGCTTGAAGACATTTACCTGCCTGATGCTGAAAAAGTAGCCCAGGCAATAAAGGAGACTGTGCATTTTTAGGAGTTAGTTATGGTCGAAATAAAGTTTCCGGATGTGGGTGAGGGTATAACCGAAGGTACGCTTGTAAAATGGCTTGTAAAATTAGGAGATGAAATGAAAGCAGACCAGGCCATAGCAGAGATCGAGACTGATAAAGCTATTGTTGAAATACCTGCACCAAAAGCGGGAAAGGTGTTAAAACTTTTTGGCAAAGAAGGAGATATTCTAAAAGTTGGAAGTACACTTGCTTCACTTGCACTGACAGGGGAAGAGATAAGCGTTCCCGCGGCCAGTACACCTGAAAAGAAGATCGGGGCAATCAAGGGTATTGCATTAGCCGGGCCTGAGATCAGTATGCCTGAAAAAGCACCTGAAGGGTCATCAAAGATCCTGGCCGCTCCTGCCACTCGACGACTCGCGAGAGAACTTGGTGTTGATATATCCAGAGTCACAGGCAGCGGTCAAGGCGGCAGGATTATCAATGAAGATATAAAGAAATCCATGGAAGCAAAACCAGAAATCAAACCGGAGGCCTGTGAGAATCTCCCTGAGATTTTGCTCTCTGAAGAGAGGATCCAGATAAAAGGCGTTCGAAAGACGATAGGAGAGAGAATGGTCAGGTCTCTTTTTACAGCGCCGCATGTGGTCTCAATGGATGAGGCGGATATCACCGAGCTTGTTAGTTTGAGGGAAAAGGAAAAAATAACCGCGAAAGAGAAAGGAGTAAAGCTTACCTATCTTGCGTTTATCATAAAAGCAGCCACAGTGGCATTAAAGCAGCATCCTTACTTGAATGCTTCCATCGATTCGCAAAAAAATGAGATAGTATTGAAACACTACTATAATATAGGGATAGCAGTGGATACTCCTGAGGGTTTGATGGTTCCTGTCATAAAGAACGCCGATAAGAAAAGCATAATGGAGCTTGCAAAAGAAGCGGAGGATCTTGCCGAAGAAGCAAGGACCCGTAAGATCAAGCTTTCGGATCTGAAAGGAAATACCTTCACCATTACCAATATTGGAAGTATCGGCGGAATTTTTTCCACTCCGATCATCAATCCGCCCGATGTTGCTATTCTTGGTGTGCACAGGATAAGGGACCTGCCCGTCGTTATTAATGGAGAGATTAAGCCAAGGAAAATCCTGCCTCTTGTACTTTCATTTGACCACAGGGTGCTTGACGGTGCACAGGCAGCTCGCTTTATGAATACCCTGATAGATCATCTGAGAGATCCAGACCTGCTCTTGCTGGATGTGACTTAATGGTAATGGGAGATATTGTTACAGGCTGCGATGTCCTGGTAGTGGGTGCAGGTCCAGGAGGATATACTGCGGCAATAAGGGCTTCACAGCTTGGGAAAGATGTAATACTCGTAGATAGATATGATCCTGGGGGCACATGTGTTTATCGCGGGTGCATCCCTTCAAAAACCTTGATACATATTGCAAATCTTATTTATGATATGAAGAATCCCGGAAACGCTGGAATTAAGGCATCTGTTGAATTTGATTATGGAAAAATCCAGCAATGGAGGTTCGAAGTTGTAAAAAAGCTAAGGGACGGCATACAGCACCTCTGCAAGAAATATGGTGTCCAGGTTATAAAAGGGGAAGCGTACTTTGAGTCTTCTGATAAAGCAAGGATAACCTCCCAGGAGGGTACTTCCACATTTAAATTTGAAAATGCAATAATAGCCACAGGCTCACATCCGGATGAGTTCCCCGGATTTCCTGTGGATGGTAAAATTGTTATAAACTCAAATGAGGCTCTTGGCCTTATGAAAGTGCCTGAAAATATGGTGGTTATAGGAGCAGGTTATATTGGTGTTGAACTTGGGACAATGTTCGCAAAACTTGGGGCTAAAGTAAGTATCGTGCAGCGCTCATCTCAAATCCTGACAAGATTCGATCCGGAAGTTGTAGAAGTTGTAAGCCAGAGAATGAAAAAACTGGGTATTGATATATATTATAATACCATGGCCCGGAGTTTAAGTGTGGATAACAATATGGCAGCTGTGATGATCAGCGATGATAAAGGAAAGGAGACTGAACTAAGAGCGGAAAAGATACTTGTAGCCGTGGGTGTAAAACCCAACACCGATAAGACCGGACTTGAAAATACGAAGGTAGAACTGAGCGAGAGCGGCTTTATCAGGGTGGATGAAAAAAGGCGAACCACGGATCCAAGAATATATGCTGTCGGGGATGTGGCTGGACCACCTTTCCTGGCCCATAAAGCTTTCAGGGAAGGGAAAGTCGCAGCAGAAGTTATTGCTGGCCTGCCAAGTGCTTTTGACAACAGGGCAATACCTCTGACACTATTTTCTGACCCTGAAATAGCAGTCGCAGGTATTGATGAAGAGAGTGCGAAAAAAAGCGGTCTTGAGATCATAACCGGGAAGTTCCCTTTTCGTGCCTTGGGAAGTGCGATGACCATTGACAGAACCGATGGGTTCGTTAAGATAGTGGCAAAAAAGAACGGGGAGATACTCGGGATACACATAGTGGGAGCGAACGCCTCCATGCTCATAAGCGAAGCTGCGCATTCTATAGAGATGGCTGCGTTCCTTGAAGATTTAGCAGGAACCATGCATCCGCATCCAACACTTTCTGAAGCTCTCGCAGAAGCTGCAGAAGCAGCTCTTGGGAAAGTGATTCATATATGATTCATTCCACCTTCCCTCCAGCATCTCTATCCATTCCATATTCTCCCTCAGAACCAGGACTTGAAGACATGATAAAAAAAGTCCGCTTAGAGGGATAATTTGAAAGCACCAGTGATTTCTCAAAAATTGGAAACGTGGATGCGGTTACGCTTGCCATACAGACCCCGTTCAAGGATAAGGGAGAACTGGAGCCTGATTTTGGGGCGCTCGAAGAGGGTATCCGCCAGATAGGAAAAAATCTCAACGAGGGAGTTCTCGTGGTTCTTGAATCCACGATAACGCCCGGAACCACAAAGGGTTTTGCTGCAGATATATTGAATGAAGAATCCGGACTTATACCTGGTGAAGAGTTCGCACTTGCACATGCTCCTGAAAGGGTAATGGTGGGAAGGCTATTCTGCGAAAAAAATGGTTTTGGTAAGAGTTGCATAATAAATCATTAGGGAGTAATTATTTAAATCCAGTAATCATAAATACGGATTAAGAAGGACGAATAGTCTTGATATAGAGAAATAAGCTGTTAAGAGATGTAATGATCAGAGATGTAGTAACGGTATCAATAAATGATACCGTTAAGCAAATATCCAGGTTGCTGAGTAGAAAGGATATTTCAGGGGTTGCTGTCATTGTCAACTCCGGTGTAAAATTCCCCACTTTCTACGGTTTAA
>JAGFND010000097.1 GCA_021409285.1 Candidatus Methanoperedens sp.
AGTCTTTAGATAAGGGATGTGAAAACAATCAGGCGGTGACTACAGACGAGTTATTGAGGACAGCCAAGCCTTCACATTATGCGGACCAAACGCTGTTTCAAATTCCGCTTCCCTGATATAATTGATTTTCCATCCTTTACCGAAAGTGGTCCGTATCTCTGCTTGAGATACTCTTCTTGGTCCATACGACCCAGGCTCATGCTCACTGAAACAGAGCATAAAATATTTGCCTCCAGGAAAGAGCACAGAAGATAAACTCGCAGCAAAAATTGGACGCTCCTCATCCGAGAACACATGAAACAGGCCGCAGTCGATTACAGTGTTAAACTTATTCTTAAGTGATTGAAGTCTGAGAGCATCGCAAACGAGAAAGTTTACAGATTTTACGCGTTCTTTAGCTTTCTCTTTTGCTTTCTTGATGGCAGAATCCGCTGCATCGACGCCCCATACTTCAAAACCCAGACTGGCAAGATATAGTGCGTTCTCGCCCGTTCCACATCCTGCATCAAGCACTGTTCCATTTATTTCTCCATCCTCCGCAAGCCGAATGATTTCCTTCTGGGGACGCCCGATGTCCCATGGAGGAATACCCTTGTATGCAGAATCAAAAAAATTCATAATTTTTCTCTTTTGCTCATAGATCTTCTTTTTCTGTTATGCTCGATTTTTTCGTATATCGCAGAAATATGCAATCGCATCACGCATGAATACGGTAAGACCCGGCCGATGCCTGTCGTAATATACGCCGAATCTTGGGTCATCAACATACATTTTTCCCAACTCCCGATACATCTCAAACGGGCAATTATAGAAAAACTGGATGCCCCTGTAATGCAGGGCGATGAGCACCTGTACTTCCTTGTCCCTAATTCCTTTATCCATACTTCGAGCCAGATTTTGTACAAGCAATTCCGCGTTTTCTTTCATTTTTTCCATCTCCTTTTTTGTCATTTTTTGTACTCGCTTCATGCTTTGCTTGTACGCTTCGGTATTGCCCCAGCGTTGTTCTACTTCCTCTTGATATTGATTGAGGCCATCATCTTCGAATGGATCATAAAGTTCTTGCACTTTGCTTTTTTGTTGTTTAGGCATATGATTTGTTTACTCTGTTTATGGTATTTATTTTATTTGCAGTGATGGAGCTTGATGGACTCGAATTTATTACAAAAAATCCTTATGTCATCGAACACATAATTATGTTATTAGGTTCTATTGGAGCGGTCAAAATTAAAATTTGAGTATAAAACACTATGGCAAAAGTTATTTTAGGAGTAACAATTTCACTGGATGGGTTTGCTGAAGATAGCAAAGGCAGTGTAGGCGCACTATATCCTGATCTGGATGCATTGCGAAAGACCGACTTATTACAAGAATCTATACGCACTACAGGGTCAGTCGTTATGGCATGGAAAGAGTTTGCGATGGCAGAAGACCCTGATTGGTTTGCGGGTAATTATGAGTATCAAGTGCCGATATTCTTTTTTACGGATATCCCGCCTAAAAAATGTCCAAAGGAAACTGACAAGTTAACTTTTACTTTCGTTACGGACGGTATCGTAAGCGCCATAAGGCAAGCCAAAGTAGCCGCTGGTCGAAAAGATGTTACAATCATCGGAAACGCTGCTACCATGCAGCAAGTCTTAAACGCAGGGCTCGCCGACGAGCTGCAGATTGATATTATCCCGATATTTCTCCATAAAGGCTTTCGGCCATTTGAACATGTTGATGAAACCATTAAGTTCAAAAAGATTAGAGTCGTCGAAGCTGGGGAAAGAACGTCATTACAGTTTGTAGTAGAGAGGCATAGAATGAAAGCCATGCAAAAGTCGGTGATTTAGTTCTGTTTTTTCAAAGCTTCAATCACTTCTTCAATATGAGCAAACTTTACATCAGGGAGTTTATTGAGCAGTATGCTTGCATGCACGCGTTCAGTCCCAGTCAGGTCGAATACCTTCCAGCCCTGTTTTTCTGTCAGTTCGCTCTTCGTGGTGGGGAATTTAGCGTCTTCTTCGAGAACGGATTTGAGTGATTCCAGTCCTTTGCTCTTTGTAACATCTGGAAATTCTCTGGTTTTCTTGTAAACTTTGAGCCTTGCCGCGTCAGCGTACATTCTTGCGCCATGGAAAGTCAGATACGCTTTTTCCAGATTTTTATCACTTATTTTCTTATCGATATCCAGCAGTTCAGCGTCATCGAATTGATAGAGGTTATGTTCCCCATGTCCAAAAAGGCGCGAGTAAAGAATATCAGAGTCGGTTGAAGGCATTTCTTTTGAGATATCAGTAGAGTGTATTATCCCGATATCATGCATTAATTCAATCGTTTCCTTTGTCATGCTCCCGCGTATTTCCCATGCCAGTTTTACATGACCTAGGTCGATTGAAGAAAACAAGTCCCTGATACCTTTTATTTTTTCATCTGGACTAAAAGATGGCGGCGTCTGGATATGGAGTATTTCAGATCTCAATTCACTGCAAATGCGAATCGAGCGTGCAAGTATTTCGTGACTTTCCTTACAAGGGAATAGCATGTATTTATGCGTGAGGTCTTTGTGGCAGCGAACCGAGAACATAAAATCATCTGGTACTCTACGTCTCCACGACCGCGCCATTTCGATGGAAGGATTTGTGTAGAAGGTCGAGTTCACCTCTACGAAATTAAATGCCTTTGCATAAGCAGTCAGGGAATCCATCCCCGGAACCTGGAAGTAAGCCCATCCTCCTGCACCAATATAAAGCATAGACATAAGTATTAATCTTAAGGGATATAATTAATTGCTATGGGCGCAATTCGTCTGGGATGCTCAGGCTGGGATTATCGCGACTGGGCAGATGTATTCTATAAAAGCGCAGATGAGTCTAAGCTCAGGTCATATTCGCGTATTTTTAGCACTGCAGAGATCAATTCTACTTTCTACAGTTATCCTGCGCCTGGAATTGTGTTTGGTTGGGCAAAGCATACACCGCAGGATTTTAAATTTGCAGTGAAGCTTAACCGTATGATAACGCATGAAAAAATGCTTGATTTGTCAAAAGGCGTGGAGGATGATCTACGAAGATTCTGCGAACTCATGAAACCGCTGCAGGAAACAGAAAAGCTTGCCTGCATCCTGATCCAGCTTCCACCCGGAATGAAATTCAAAAAAGAACGGATAGAAGCATTTCTGAAAATACTGCCTCTGTATATGAGATTTGCACTTGAGTATAGGAATGAGACCTGGCTTTGCAATGAAGCGAATGACCTGCTATCTCATTATAATGTTGCCGCTGTTGCTGTAGATGAGCCGCTGCTGCCGCCTGAGATCAGGCTGACTTCTGATATCGCTTATATGCGCTGGCATGGGCGAGGAAAAAATATGTGGTATAATTATCGCTATTCAAAAGACGAACTTGTAGCATGGATGCCAAAAATTAAAGAGATGTCACAGAGCGCAGAAGTATATGGCAATTTTAACAATCATTATCACGGATATGCGCCTGAAAACTGCATAGATGTTTTGGAAATGCTGGGGGTAGCCACTCCTGAACAGAAAGAAGCGAGACAGCATATTTCGGATTACTGGAAAGGTAGAGTGAAAGGAAAAGTTGTTGCGAAGACGCTAAACGATTTTCTTGAGCCGGAAAAAGATGATGTAATGACTTTGCTCCTGGAACATATTGATGCATCAAGGCTTGACAGAGCAAAGGAGATCAAGGATATTGAGATGATCGAATTGAGCACCGACAAGATCATAGCTGATGTAAGGGGTTATTCAGTTTATATTGATCTTGAAAAACGGTTTATACTGCATGATTGTGGTGATTGGAAAATAACTCAGCGAGAGAAGAGATTTTGCAAGCATATCGGCGCGCTTATGCTTGCCCTGCCGGAGGAGGCAGCTAGAGGGGTGCTTCTTAGGATCAAAAGGGAAAAGTGGGAATTCAGCCAGTATACTGGGAGAGGTATTTTCTGTTAGAAACAGGAGATAACTTTTGGATCAAGAAAGTTAGCCAACAACACTTCTCAACAATGCGCCAACCACATAGGCTACGCTCGCTGCCAGTCCACCGACCAATAGCATTTCGAGGCCGCTTCTTAAGGGATTTAATTTGGTAACAGGCACTTTCGCAACTCCCAGTCCAAAGATTGTCAACGCGGATAATATAACGGATACTGTGAAGGATTCGGTCGATGAAATCGGGTAGAACAGTCCCAGCACGTATACGATAAGAGGCATGAATCCAGCCAGGATGAAGGACATAAGTGTAGCCATTGCGCTGTATAACGGCTTGCGTTCATCTTTCAGCATGTTAAGCTCATTGATCATCATTGCATTAATCCACCTCTGAGGGTCACGGGCCTGGATATCAACAAGGCGGCGGGCATCATCTTCCGAATAAGTATGGCTTCTATAAACCTCGTAGAGTTCAGCCCTTTCGCCTTCAGGGAAATGTTCAACCTCCCAGGCTTCTCGCTGCCACTCGCGTTGGTAATACTCCTTTTCGCTCTTTGAAGAAAGATATGCTCCTATAGCCATTGAAAAACCGTCCGCTAGCAAGTTGGCCATTCCCAGAATAAGAACGATACTGCTGCCCAGTCGGGCACCAGCTACTCCACTGACTACAGCAAATGTAGTAAGGATGCCGTCCAACCCGCCATAGACAATGTTGCCAATATACTGATCGCTCGCCCCACCGTGCTGCTCTTGGGCGGCCTGAGCAATATGGTCGGGAGAATGCAATAATGCTGATGCCTGTACGTCACGCTGCGTGAATGCTTTACGCATTTCCTTGAGTCTTCCAGATTTGGTCATTACTACATCTACATTTATCGATATTTTATTTGGACTATTGTATCAGATTCTTTCCGGCACTCCATGCATCGCCGGCATACTTCCCTAATGTCCAGTAGCGGTTGTCCGGCATCGTCAGGAAGAGCGGATCGATCTTTTCAAAGTCTGGCTTCCCATCCTTCAGCACCCTGCCATCCGCGTATGCCCCAATGATCTCACCAATAAAGAGCGTATTTGTCGCAAGCGAGACAGCCTGGATGAGCCGGCATTCGAGATTGACCGGGCACTCTTTGATCATCGGTGAGGTCTTCAACGAACCGTAGAACACATCAAAGACCTGGGACTTGTCGGTCTTTTCTCCGGAAACGAGACCGCAGTAATCGGTCTTCTCCAGTAGGTCCGAAGATGGGATGTTCACTGAGAATGTCTTTGTCTCTGCAATTCCTTTCGGCGTATAATGGTTGTTCCCGATCCCGCACAGGATCATTGGCGGATTCGCATTCGCCCGGGCGCAAAAGCCCACGGCCATGAAGTTGTTTTTTCCGTTCACCTGGGTTCCCACGAGAACCACCGGCATAGGGATGAAAAAGTTCTGTCCAATCGGTATCTTGTCCATAGGATTTTCCTCACTCCCCGCCATATACGGGGGTTCCTGGCAGAAAGCCATAAGCAGGTAGAACACTCACTAATCATCTGCAAGGACAATCTGAACCATTAATGATAAATAAGGTCTCATCAGAATATATAGTTGTACAGGTAAGAAACATGAAAGCAGCACAAATTAATAATTATGGAGGGAGTGAAGTTGTTAAGATTAATAATAATGCATCAAAACCCGGTGTGTCCCGGGGGCGGCTTCTCATAGAGGTACATGCAGCTGGCGTAAATCCTGTTGATTGGAAAATAAGGGAAGGGTATATGAAGCAAATGGCACCCTTGCAGTTCCCGGCAACTTTGGGGGGAGATTTTTCAGGTGTTGTAACGGAAGTTGGAGAAGGCGTTTCAGGTTTTGAAAAGGGCGATGAAATTTATGGGCAGGCTAGCATCATAAGGGGCGGGTCAGGATCATTTGCCGAATTCGCAACGGCTGATGTAAACACCACGGCACATAAACCAAAGAACTTGAGCCATGTTGAAGCTGCTGCACTGCCGCTTACAGGGGTAAGCGCATGGCAGGCACTTGCGGATCATATAGGTCTTTCCAGAGGCAAAAAGATCCTGATCCATGGCGGAGCTGGTGGTATAGGGACAATTGCAATCCAGCTCGCAAGGCATCTGGGAGCATATGTGGCGACTACTGCTGGTGCGAAAGATTTGCAGTATGTCAAAGAACTGGGTGCGGATGAAGCTATAGATTACAAAAATCAATCCTTCGAAAATATGTTGCACAACTATGATGCAGTCTACGATACAGTTGGTGGCGAAACCTACGTAAAATCTTTCAGGGTTCTCAAGAAAGGTGGGATAATTGTTTCTATGCTGGAGCAGCCTCGTTCAGAACTCATGGAACAATATGGCGTGAACGCTATAGGGCAATTCACTCAGATAAACAGTGAACGATTGTCTAAACTGGCTGAACTCGCGGATAATCACGTTATCAAACTGCATGTGGATAAAACATTTCCTCTGGAACAGGCAGGAGAAGCACTCGAATATCTGCAAAGTGGACACCCCAGGGGTAAAGTTGTCTTGAAAGTGAAGGAAAACTAGACTAAAATTCCCTCAAAAAAGAAGCTCCGCATCATTTTTTTACATATACTCCAAGTTCGGGTATTCCTCATCGATTTTTGTGGCTTTGCTATATAACCCATTGTTGAATTCTGTCAATAATGGTGCTAATATTTCCCCCATATTTACTCCCCGCAATACAACCTATACCCGCATTCCCGACAAACCGTCTCATCCTTCGTCCTCTCAAACCCATGTTCATAATCACGCGCAATCTTCCTCGCAATCTCGATCATATCCTCAACAGCCTTCTCATCAAGCCCCTCCATCCGCAAACTGCCTGCGCTTTCAAACTTCCCATTGATCAGCTCAAATGTCCTGGGATTGGGAAGACCAAGTTGCTCAAGAGTGAGTCTTTTTACCTTATATTGAGGATAAACATGCTCAATACCCCTGGCATAAAGTAAAAGTTGTTTTGAGCGTGCATCGGGTCCTCGTTCAGATTTTCCGGTCTTATAATCGATGATCTCGACTTCATTCTTGGTGCCAGGCAGCAGATCCACTCGATCAATGAATCCCTTGAAAGTAAATCCTCCAAGCGGTACAGCGAATCTTTGCTCAACCATCAGGTTATTCACAATTCTATTTTTGTTCCGCTCCCAGAATACATCGAGCGCTCCAGTTGCAGCTTCAACATCAACGCCCTTGAAATCAGGTTCTTTTGCGACCGTGTCCCTGATCTCATGCAGCCTTTCCTTCGTGGTTATTTTCTCATTCACCGCTATCTCAAGCACTTCATGAACAAAAGTTCCCCTGTTCATGGCTCCGGTAGAATCCTCAGAATCGCGTGTGGGCATCCTGAGAAGTTCCTTGAGTTCATACTGCCTTGGACAGTTCTCATAGGTACTTATTGTGGAATAGCTGAAAGTCATGGTCGCAGGATTGAATTTCAATCCGTTTTTATTCTCTTTGATTTTACTCAGAATATTCTCAGCATCTTGCGCAGGGTCTATTTTTTCCCAGTTGGAATCGAAAAGTTCCTTGAAATCCGGCGCTTCCCCCACCTTCAAAGCCTGATACAGCAGCGTATTTTTCATGATCTCATTAAAATCGCCAGAATCAAGCGACTCGATGAGTAGCTTTTTTCGCATTGCCTTTTCCCGTTCAAGCGCACTGTCCTTTACCATTTCCCTGACTTTCGTATCAGTATCCCTGAAATAGCTAAGATATCCGGCAGTAATATTCCCTCCAGCTCTCCAGTTATCATATCCAATATCCAGAAGGAACTCAGACGGCTCCCTTTCATCGTCAGCGTATTTTATTGACAGGGTCAGGAAAAGATGTTCTTTAGCCCTGGTAAGCGCCACATACGCAAGCCGTCTCTCTTCTTCCTGTTTGATTTCTTTCTTGCGCTCCCTGACTGCTTTTTCAGTATCTTTGATGGATTTATCCTCAAAAATGTCGCTGTACTGCTCCATTAATTCAGGCGGGATGAGAGGTTCTGCGCCTCCCCTGTACAGCGGGAATTTATCTTTTGCAAGATTTGTGACAAATACGACCTTGAATTCCAGCCCTTTTGCCGAATGTATTGTCATGAGGTTTATGGCATCATCATCCGCTATTCTTGCAGGCGAGGGGTTTCCATCCATCTCGTCAAGGATTTCAAGATAATCGATGAACAAACTCAGGTCTTTTCCGTGGAACTCCTCAAAATTACTGGCTAATTCATGAAGCTGTCGGAGATTCAAAAGTGCTTCTCTGCTGCGCTTTGTGTCAGTATGGGAGAATTGCCTTGAGAGACCTGATTGATCATAAACCTCAAGGATGAGGTCTGATACGTCAAGATTCTTCTTACCGCAAAGCGAATCTATTCTCTTTTTTACATTGCTTATGGTCTCAAGTGCGCTCTTTGAAAGTCCAAGCTCTCCAATATGATGATAAATCGCTTCCTGGAATGTGACCCACTTTTTCTTGATGTATTCTCCTATCCTTATGGAATCTTCCTGGCTCAGGGCATTATTGTAATGGAATATCCTCCACCACGCCTCTGTCCCTCGGGCTTTAGGATGAGAGATATTATTGATAACATATAGGTAAGCGAGGGCGGTCTTTATCTCAGGCTGTTTCAGGAAATCGGTGTCGTCCTTGACCCGGAAGGGCAGACCTCTGTTTTCAAGAGCCTGTCTTATTTTACGTCCCTGGGCATGTGTCCTGTATAATACAGCAATCTCTTTTGGTGGGATACCCTGTGCCAGATAGTCTTCGATCTTCTCGACTATGGCTCTTGCTTCTTCATTATCGTCTTCTGTTTCAACAATATTGACGTTCTCCCCTTCTATATCTATGTGGTTTTTCAGGAGCAGACATTCCTTCTTTTTATCATCTCCATAGTTCTTTTCGATCAGGGTATGAGCTACTCTGAGGATCTTATTTGTTGACCTGAAACTGACATCCAGTGACACGATGTCTTTATCCGAAAGTGAGAATTGCTTTTTGAACTCCTCGATGTTGTTGGTGTACGCTCCACGGAATGCGTATATGGTCTGGTTGGGATCTGCCACCACTGTTATGTTTTTATTCGTTGCTGTTAGTTTCTTGATCAGCTCGAACTGGACATAATTCGTATCCTGGAATTCATCAATTATGATGTAGCGGAAGGTGTCGTTTAATTCCTGCGTGCCATACACGTCGAGATACCAGAGGGCGATCTTATTCAGGTCGCCGTAATCCAGGGCGCCTATACCAGATTTCTTTTCTTCGTATTTCTCCCAGGCTGATATGAAGTTTGAATATTTCTGGTATTCTTCATAAAGGTCTATGAATCCAGAATATCTTTTCTTCTCTGCCTGTTTTGCCTTCTTATCTTCTTTGTCTTTGAATTCCTGAAGATGGAAGGTATTGAGTTTGAATTTAGATTCGCGATATAGTTCCTTCCATGTATTATCATCGTTTTCGATATCATGAACTTGTTTTTTAAGCTTTTCCAGAAATTCTTTGAATTTATCTATTGAGATATTCAGGTCTTTGGCTTTTCCGATTGTGTTCGCGTAACACTGGCGGTCCTTGCATCTGTTCCAAGTTCCCTGAATATGAAAATGGCTGAATCCATCTCCTCGAATATCTTGAAGTCACCGGGAACTTTGCATCTGTCAGCATGATCGCTCTCCCTGTGTCCCGGATATCCCGTCAAGACCGGACAGAGCATCAATGCC
>JAGFND010000098.1 GCA_021409285.1 Candidatus Methanoperedens sp.
AAAGAAGTCGGGCTATTATTGAATTTTGGTAAAACCCCAGAATTCAAAAGAGTGATCTTTACGAATGACAGGAAGGAAAGATTTGAATCAGAAACCCCAAATCCGTGCGTATCTGTCGAATCCGTGTCATCCGTGTTCCCTCCGGTTTGATGAATACTATTTCATCAAACCAAACAACCACGCTCAAAACCCAGCCCCTTCTATATCCTGGGTTGCATCAGCGTCTGCATTTAGGAAATCATCCCTCAACGAATTTAATTAATACAGAAGTCATGATTTGTATTACATTATAAAAAAATTAATAATTTATCAAGATTCATTATTTGAATTGATACCTGCTCTTCAATCCATTTTATGGATAGAAGCGAGTGAAGAAGCCATTTATTATTGATTATTTATATAATACAAGCGAATCATGACGCTATGGATATTTTGTAGTATCTATTTCTCGCCATCAAACTTCTTGAATTTCTCAAACAGTAGCCTCACTTTCGATTCATCTTTCAAAAAGTCCATAAAAGCCCTCTCCGGTGTATCTTCCAATTTCAGGCGTTCCACTTCTGCGGTTAGTTTGCGGTTTTTCTCTAAAATATCGCTTTCATTTATCCTGTCAGCATAAATTGCCAAAACGTGCATGTGTTCTTTATACAATGTTCTTAATTCCTGTACATTCTGTAAATAATAGGTTGATTTCGTTTTATCCGCAGTATGCCCCATCATCGTCTCAACTCTATCATCCCCAATTTTCGAGTTCTTCAACTGCGTATTGAAGAATTTACGCAGATTATGCGACCTGTTAGGATTATAATGGTACTTCGTTCCCATTTTTACTGGCGTATGGCAGTCCATCTTTATCGACAGATACCGGAATATCTCGGTAAATGTCTCCCTATAAATCCCTCTGACGGGCTTCCTATGTGAAAGAAACAGGGAAGAATTGTCAAAACGGCTGTCAAAGTCTCCATTAATTGTCAGCCTTCCTTTTTTTCTAAGATACTCCCTGATTGCCTCAGAGCCTTCGGGGTCTATAAAGGTAATAAACTCTACTTCCACTTTGGCTCGAACCATACGTATCGTTGTTATCTTGTCATCCTTGTTGTATCCGGTGCGGAACTGCTTATAAGTCAGATTGATTATCTCCTGCCTTGCCAAGCCGCTGGATTTCATTGTGAGTATTATTGCCCTGTCACGGATATTTGAGCAGTACATCAGCATCCGCTTGATAGTCTCCAAGCCGAAATCGGAGTTCATGTTTTCAGGACTGGGCTTCGTGTCGCCGTTCTTAATCGATTTCGGCAGGTCTATCTCAAAAACGGTATAAAAGCTCTTGATTGCCGACAAGCGATATGCAACAGTCGATACAGGCTTACCGTTGGCTCACGTTCCGTATTTGTTAATCAAGAATGCCTTAAATAAAGTAATGTGCTTCCAGATTTTACGCTCGCTCATCAGCTTTCCGCTTTTGATGTCGTCTATGGATTCGGTTATCAGTTCGCTTGGAGTCATTTTCATAACTTCGCAATATATCTTCAGTGACCCAAGATAAAACTCCTTAGTGCTTGCGGATAATGGCTTATTAATGAACCACTCAATTATTCGCTCGTCTATCTCTAAATCTTTTAGTAGTATACCTTTATTTGTCTCCAAACCTTTATATATCTATTACAAATAAAGTATAAAAAACCGTCAATAATTCATATGGTAAAACCTATTAACCCTTAAAGCATAAGAAACGCAAAGGCATGACCATGAAAGAAATAATTGAGATAATAGAAAGCGATCCGAAGATATCACCAAAAGAAATAGCAACAATGACAGGGCTTACGGAAGCTGAGGTCGCCTCAAAAATAAAAGAGTTGGAGAAAAGGGGGATAATCCGCAAATACAAGACCGTTATTGACTGGGAAAAAGCCGGGGTAGAATATGTTTATGCCATTATCGAGGTAAAGGTCATGCTGCGCTCAAGGACAGGTTATGATGCTATCGCCGAAAGGATCGCAAAATTCCCTGAAATCCGGTCTTTGCGCCTTATTTCTGGGGATCATGACCTTCATCTTACGGTGCGTGGGAAGTCCATGAAAGAAGTGGCTTTTTTTGTTGCTGAAAAAATTGCCACACTTGAGCAGGTGCAGGGAACAGTAACGCATTTTGTTTTAAGGACGTATAAAGAAGACGGAGATGTCCTGTTTGAAAAAGAACATTCTGAACGCCTTGCAGTATCACCGTGAAGCCATGCCAGAAAAATTCGTAGCAACAGCAGTAAAGAATATACCGCCTTCGGGAATACGAAAATTTTTTGATCTTGTCATTGAAATGGATGACGTAATATCACTGGGTGTAGGAGAACCGGATTTTGTAACGCCATGGCATATTAGAGAGGCATGTATCTATTCTCTTGAAAAGGGTATCACATCCTACACATCAAATTATGGCCTCCTTGAATTAAGAGAACTTATATCAAAAAGTTTCAGGATGGAATATGATGTTGATTATGATCCTGAACAACAGATACTTGTGACGACCGGGGTGAGCGAAGCGGCAGATCTTGCATTCAGGGCGATAATAAATCCTGGGGATGAAGTGATAGTCCCGGAACCGTGCTATGTCTCGTATAAACCCAGCGTTTCGCTTGCTGGGGGTGTACCTGTCCCCGTGCCCACGATCCAGGAGAACGAATTCAGGATCACTGCTGAGCAGATAAGTAAGTATATTACAGTTAAAACAAAAGCTCTTGTTCTGAGTTATCCAAATAATCCCACAGGAGCGGTCCTCGGTCGAAGCGACCTTGAGGAGATCGCAGATGTAGTCAATGAATATGACCTTGTGGTGATCTCAGATGAGGTTTACGGGAAATTGACATACAATGGCACACATACCTGCTTTTCTTCAATTTCAGGAATAAAAGAACGAACTATTGTATTGAACGGTTTTTCAAAATCACATGCTATGACAGGCCTGCGCCTTGGATATGCTGTCGGGAGCGAGGAGCTGATTGACGCCATGACCAAGATACATCAATATGCCATGCTCTGCGCGCCTGTTACGGCGCAGATCGGAGCGATCGAAGCCCTGAAGAACGGTGATGTTGAGATGAAAAAGATGGTCAGAGAATACGACAGGAGACGGCGCTTAATAGTTACCGGCCTGAATAAAATCGGTCTTGATTGCTTTGAGCCAAAAGGCGCATTTTATGCATTTCCCTCTATAAAGAACACAGGATTGACATCGGAAGGTTTTGCCGGGAGGCTCCTGAAAGAGCAGAAGGTGGCCGTAGTTCCCGGAAATGTTTTCGGGGAATGCGGAGAAGGGTATCTGCGATGTTCTTATGCGACATCACGCGAGCAGATCGCAGAAGCGCTCAGGCGGATCGAAGTATTTATTGATTCACTATAGGAATGTCGTTGGGGTGGACCAGAAGATCATTGAAATATATCTTCTTGTCGGTTCGTGTCATATACAGGCGCACCCACCAGATGGTTGTAATGGGCGGGATTACAAGAACACTGATGAAAAGATTGACAAAAGGCCATAAGATATTCAAGATCGGGACCTGTCCCAGAACCATATCGAGAATTGTAAGCACAAACAGAAAGACTCCGATTATCAACCATAAAACGAAAACATCCCCTTTATGTTGATTGAAAAATTTGAATCCTGTGGTTATACTTTCTGTGGGGTCAAGTCCGTCAATGACAAGGGCATATTTGAAAATAACAAGCACAAGGCTCAATATTACAGCATAAAGTATCCAGAAGAGTAAACCCACCCAAAATAATGCGGCAGCTGGCCCATTCTTTGAAGCAAGCAGATTTGTGAAGTCAAGTTTCATGGCTCCTGGCACAATAAAGATCATACCTGCAAGGGTGAGCAGATCAACCAGGATCTGACCCAGGAACATATTTAGAAAATTCCTTTTTCCCGCCTCTGTCATAGTCGATAGCTCAGATTTTCCTGTTTCTGTTGCCTGTTTAGCCATCCCAATGGCACCCGAAATAAAGAAAGAGTTTATGAAAGTAATACTGATGAACATTAATATAAAAATAAATACTATCTCCGTTACATGAGGGACAATCCTGGAACTTATGAAAAACAATACCTGCTCTGGAGCCGTGATATTTTCAAGAGAAGAAAGAGATGAGCCGAAAATATACAACAATCCAAATACTCCAAACATCACAGCCAATATTCCCGTTGCGAAAATATTTATAACAAAAGGGATGCTCAGATTGATATTCTTCATGTATGTCTCAAATCCATTATTTATGATCTTACCGATATTTTCTACCATATTCGATTCCCTTCCAGATAATATCAATACTTATAAGAATCTGCCTCTTCAATCGTTTTTTTGCTTTTTTTCAAAGGCTCTTCTTTGACATCTATATCATGTAAAATAATTTCCTTTGTTTCCCGAACTCTTCCCACACTCATGGCGATCTTACGAAGAGAATCTTTACTCTCTTTTGACTGCGGTACACGCTTCTCCTTTTTCTTTTTCAATTTATAGCCAGAAGTCAAAAGGTCGGATTTCGCAAGTCCCAGCTCAACCTTCCGTTTGTTGATCAAATTAATTATCGGCTGCCTGGCATTTTCCGGGAGAGCCACAAGCATCTGCTCAAGGCTCAAAAGAACTTTATCCTTTTGCGGTGCTGCTTTCGTTTCTTCTTCATTCATATTTTGAACCTTATTTGATTAACAGGATAGCAATCCCTATCAGGATCAATATCATTACTGGAAGTATCATAGACTTGATCACACCATTAATTGCATTCACACTTGCATTCAGGTTCTTGATCGATTCCAGGATCAGCTCTGTCTGGACAGGGTTCATATCTTTTGTTATTCTTACCTCTGGTGCAGGACGTTCTATATCATGAGTTTCGACCGGCGGTGCCGGGGGGGCCTGAAGAACAGGTTTTACAGGCTCTTTTCTTACCGGAGCCTGCGGCCTGGGAGCTGAGGTTACTGGTTTATTTTTTAATAATGCTTTGAACAAAGCGTCTTCGCTCATGGATGGCATTTGTTATACCCTCTGCCTCGAAAGTTAATCTTCAAAGGCAATTATAATTCAACCTGTTTCTATTTAAACCATTTGAAAATTATATCCACCAGCAATCTTATTACCTGTGAAGAAAGTATCGGCACGATACCATGGAACTTTCCAAAAGAAGAAATATCTGGTTCGTCATAATAATAGGATTTATAATTTTCGCAGTTTTTGCCAGTCAAATTGGTATCCAGAGACTGCTTGACCTTATAAACGAAGTTAATAAACCACTTCTTCTGCTCGTGGTCATTTTTAATTTGCTGAACCTCCTGGCATTCACGATAACATGGCAGCTCCTCACATCTGCAAATATCAGCCTTTATAAATTATTCAAGTTCTATATGGCAGGGACATTCATAAACAACATAACCCCTACCTTTGGCACAGGAGGCGAACCCATAAAAGCAATGCTTCTTGGGGCCCAGACCGGAAAAAGCAAAGCGGAATGTTTCGCAAGCGTTATATCCCAGAGGATGGTGAACATGGTGCCGTTCCTCACAGTTGGCATCATAGGTCTTGTGCTCATGTTCGGAAGACCGGGGATTACACTTAATTTCTGGGAGATCACAGGTCTTGTTTTTTCCATCGTAGCGGGTTTTGGAATTTATTTTCTCCTTATTTATTTTTATATGTACAAAGATAAACTATCATCATTTGTTCATTCCTCGATCCGTTTTTTTGCGCCTTTTATCGGTCTTATGAAGAAAGGTTTTGACCACATAGCTTATTCCGAAGCAGTTGAAGAATCCATAAATTCCTTTCACGGCGGCCTGAAAGATATACGTCATAACACGAAAGATCTGCTGAAAAAAGCATTATTGTTCTCTTATATCGGCTGGATGTTTGACATTCTTGCGATCTATACGATATTCCTTGCAATACCGGGTTCACATATCCATGTCAGTGTACTGATAATCACTTACACGATATCAATGATCAGCGGTTGGCTCCCCCTGTTCCTTCCAGGCGGGCTTGGGATCGTGGATGGTACCATGGCCGGACTTTTTATATTTGGCGGCGTTCCTGTTGAGATAGCAATACTTGCGACCATGCTTTACAGGCTTTCATCTTACTGGTTCAATACAATACTTGGCGCAATTTGCCTGGGGATAGCGTTAAAAAAAAAATAGATCTTTTTTCCTGAAGGAAAAGCTGCCTTTAATGCCAACTTTTGGCGGAAGTCCCCCGAATTTTGACTCCATGATAAGGTCAGCGATCTCTGTTTCAAGCACCTTTGATATTCCGATAATGGATGTTGTCGGCCTGGGATTTACATCTACTACATACGGTTTTTTTCCGAGTACAATATCCACACCTATATATCCACTGCATCCAAGAACATGTCCTGTCTTTTTTGCAGTTTCGATTATCTCGTCATCTCTTTCGCAATGATACGGGACCGATCCCCCTTTATAGGAAAATTTATCATCTATTTCGATAAATTGTCTATTTATGGTCAGAGGCAGTTGTGTTTTCCCGACTACCATGCTAACGCTAATGTGTTCTCCCTTGATAAGACGCGTGGCTATGAAACCATTTTTCAATATCCCTCCTCCACTTTTGTGGATCCCTTCGGATGCGCAGCCATATCTTGGTTTGATCACAAAATCACCTGTGTACTCTCCGGAGCCGATAGTTTCTGGCACTGGAATCCCATCGCGAAAAAGCGTACGGGTGCATTCAAGTTTATCAGCACACAGCCGCACTGACCTTGAGGAACAGCCAAGATTTATGGTATTTTTTTCAATGATTTCTGTCAGGTCACCAAGAATCTCATCAGGCGCTATCACAAGTCCTGCATCGCATTTGTTTGATAATTCAATAAGGGCATCTACAAATCCTTCTGATCTCACGGGTCTTCCTTCATTGAACACATGACCCGCTGTCGGATAAAAAACTTCGTGGCCGCATCTGGCAAAGCTCAGGATAAGAGTGCCAAGCATCCTTCTTCCTTCAAGCATGAATTCTTCGATGCCTGCGCCCACGGCATATTCTGCAAGCAAGATTTTCATGAATCAAAATCTACATTGTGTGCGGCAAAAGATAAATCTTTTCAAAACAAAATGAGTTCTTTATGCTCAGCGTAACTTTTCTTGGAACAGGCGGAACACTCCCTACAACGAACCGCAACCCTTCAGCAATATTTGTGAACAGGGAAGGGGACATGATGCTTTTTGACTGCGGCGAAGGTACCCAGCAGCAAATGATGAGAGCTAAGACCGGCATGAAGCTCAATTCCATATTCATCACCCATTTTCATGCTGACCATTTTCTGGGTATCCCGGGGCTTATACAGACGATGTCCTTTAACGGGAGGACCCAGGCGCTTGATATATACGGACCTGTCTGGACCGAACAGTTCGTAGCATTTTTGATCCAGCTCGGTTACTACAGGCTTGGATTCGAGATAATTGCGCATGAACTCATTGATGGGGATATAATTGAAAGAGGAGATTATATCATAAAAGCGGTTGCAACGGACCATGGTATACCAAGCCTTGGTTATGTTCTTGAAGAAAAAAAGCGCCCGGGGAGATTCAATCGAAAAAAAGCAATAGAACTTGGCGTCCCTGCAGGCCCTCTTTTTTCAAGACTCCAGAATGGTGAAACCGTAACCATTAACGGCAAGACTGTGCGACCGTCAGAAGTACTGGGACATCAAAGACCAGGAAGGAAGTTTGTCTACAGCGGAGACACACGCCCATGCGTTAATATAGCCAGAGAAAGCGCCGGTGCAGATTTGCTCATACATGATGGAACTATGGCGGATGATCTTCAGGACTGGGCTATCGAAACAAAGCATTCAACTGTGGGCGAAGCCGCTCTCCTGGCTAAGAATGCAATGGTAAAAAAATTGATATTGACTCATATCAGTTCAAGATACTCCGAAAGCATCGAGCCTCTTTTTCGGGATGCAAAAAAAGTATTTGAAAATGTTTTGATCGCTGAAGAATTAATGGAATTTGAAATTCCCTTTTGTGATAAATAAACATTAAATACTGGCACGTATATACTTCATCATTGATTTAGTTGAGTGCAGCAATATTAAAATTCAAACTGGAAATAGAAAGAATCGGGAATGTGCTTGAGCTTGACGATTTCAAGATAAAAGAGGCTTCTGATAATGGAAAAAGTACCTTCATATCCTCAAAATTTCTCAATAAAGGGGTTTACAGGGTGCGAAATTCTGGAAATGGCCATCTTGAGAACCTTGTCATCAATATCGATAAAATAGCGGCGGTCACATATGACGGCCTCATTAAAGAACTGGGTGAGGACTGCGTGGATAAACACCTCTGGAAAGATGTTCCAGATGGAGAACCGATATTTTTCTACTCTCTCAAGCTTGAGAAAGATTTTGTGCGATAATCAATAAGGCCTTATAGGCTGAACACGCTCAAGGAGCATACCTTCAACAATTATGGGGATATCCTTTTCAGCACTTTTCAGTGCATTTGTCAGCTTCCAGCTCTTATCCGCAAAGATTGTTATCAAAGGCTCACCCTTCTTGACAAGTTCACCTTTTTTCTTGTTGATCCATATCCCGGATCCTTTATCAATTGGCGCACCTGCAATACGCGCTATCTCTACGATCCGCTTGTTATCGAACTCTATGATATATCCATCTGCAGGAGCTATGAGTTCGCCCCGGTGTTCACCAGGGCTTATATCAGAATGCGTTATGTTCGGATTCCCGCCCTGGGCTTCGATTATCTCCTTTAATTTCGATAACGCTTTGCCAGACCGAAGTGTCTCCATTGCAAGTTCTTTTCCGCGCCCTCTTGCGGCCGCGCCTCCCATTTCGAGTAATATCCCTGCAAGACCTGTGCTCTTTTCGATCAGGCTGTTAGGCCCCTGCATTGTTTCCAGAACCTTGAGAGCTTCCCTTACCTCGATCACCGGACCTATTGTGCGCCCGACCGGTGAAGCGCCGTAAGTCATGGCGCATTCCACGCTCATCCCGAGTCTCTCGCCAAGTTCGATAAGGTCTCTTGCAAGTTTTTTACCTTCCTGGATAGTCGGGATCTTTGTCCCTGCGCCTGTAGGAATGTCGATAACCACACAATCCGCGCCGACAGAACCTTTTTTTGCCATGATCGATGCTAGCAGTTGACAGCGAGGATCAATAGAAAGCGGATATTCCACATGGATCAATTTATCATCAGCCGGAGCTATGTTCGTAGCGCCACCCCACACTATAACACCTCCGACCCTTTCTGTAATTTCCTTTATTTCATCCGCTGAGAATTCAACAGGTGCAAGGACTTCCATAAGATCTGCAGTCCCTGCAGCGCCAGTTATCGCCCTTGAGCTTGTTTTCGGGATAAGAAGACCGTTTGCCGCAATTATAGGAACTACAAGGAGAGATATCTTGTTCCCCGGAACACCACCGATGCTGTGCTTATCCATGATCGGATGAGTATCGAACTCAATCTTTTCTCCAGTATCTATCATAGCCCGCGTGAGCCATTCGATCTCATCCGTTGACATCCCGTGGATATACGAAGCCGTGACAAAAGCAGAAAGTTCGATCTCTGTCAGGTTGTCCCTGACAATATCCTGTACTATCGCA
>JAGFND010000099.1 GCA_021409285.1 Candidatus Methanoperedens sp.
AGAAGCGATTCTATGCTGAGCGAAGGTGGAGGATAATCAAGTTCAAGCATGATGATTCTTAGCTTTTCGAGATTATTGGACAGGGGATGGATAATCTGGAGAGTCAATCCAACGGTTTATTGACGCCATAGCCAGAATCTGCATATTTCGATGATATTTTTATATACACCCAGAACATAGAAAGAAGTCGGAGATAAAAATGATAGAGATTACAGATGCGGCTGCAATGGAATTGAAACAGCTTCTTGAAAACGAGAAAAAAACGGAGTATGGCCTTCGGGTATTCGAAGCCGGAATGAGCTGCAGTGGGGTGCAATATGGCCTCACGCTGGAGAAATCTGCAAAAACTGAAGATGAGACTGTTGAAAGCAATGGAATTAGGATATTTCTCGATAAGAAAATCGTGGAAGATATCGAGGATTTCAAGATAGATTTTATAGATAATGAACATGGGAACGGATTTATAATAGATAATCCCCATAAACAATGTGGCTCAGGATGCAGCAGCTGCGGATGATCTAAATGTTGCCCGGACTTGGTAGAGGTATCAATCCTAAAAAAATGGCTTCTATGATGAAGCAAATGGGGATTGATGTAAATGATATTGAAAATGTGGAAGAAGTGATTATCAGGACACCGGATAAGGATATTGTCTTCAAGGATGCACAGGTCACGATTATGGATGCCAGAGGCATGAAATCTTATCAGGTTGTCGGGACGCCGCAGGAAATCCAGCGCGAAATGAATATCCCACAGGAAGATATCAAACTTGTTATGGACCAGACAGGTTCATCCGAAAGCGATTCAAGAAACACGCTCAAGGAAACAAAAGGCGACATTGCCGCAGCTATCTTGAAACTTGCAAAATGACAATTTCTGGAAAAAAAATCGGATTTATCGGAACAGGAAAAATGGGTGAAGCCCTGATCCGAGGCATTCTTCATGCCGGGTTAGTAACGCCTGATAGGATATATGCAGGCGACATGGATATAGCGAAATTGCAGATTATTGGAAAAGATTGCGGAATTAATATCTGCAAGGCTAATTCAGAGGTTGTTAACAATTCAGACATAATTCTGATAGCTGTGAAACCGCAGATAGTCCCTTCAGTTCTTAATGAAATTAATAAATCCATTCATGACCAGATCATCATATCTATTGCAGCGGGTGTTCCGATAGCAGTTTTTGAAAATAACCTTCCGCACGGCACAAAAGTAGTGAGAGTCATGCCAAATATTGCTGCTACGGTAAAGGAAGCAGCTTCTGCCATCAGTCCAGGAAGCGCAGTATCCAGGGAAGATTTGGCGATCGCGAGCGAGATTTTCAATGCGGTTGGCAGAAGTGTGGTCTTATCCGAAAATCTTATTGATGCCGTAACGGGTTTATCTGGATCAGGTCCGGCATATGTTTTCATGATTATCGATGCACTGGCTGATGGCGGCGTGCACGAAGGTCTTGACAGAAGTACAGCAAGGTTGCTTGCAGCACAAACGGTCCTTGGGGCTGCCAGGATGGCTCTTGAGACCGGAACACATCCGTGTGAGCTGAAAGATATGGTGACCTCGCCAGGCGGAACGACTATCAGGGGCATCAGGGTCATAGAAGAGGGAAATGTTCGTGCCGCATTAATTAACGCCGTGATCGCCGCATGCGGGCGGTCAAAAGAACTTGGCAATAAGACATGAATTTTCTTTCCATCATAGAGAAAAAAGCAAGAAGCAACCATGCCAGGATCGGGCTGGGTGCAGGTGAAATTTCTGAGAATTTTATAAAAAGCGCAGAAATGGCTTGTGAGTATGCCAATGTGGTTCTTGTGGGTGATGAGGAAAAGATCAGGACAACCGGGACTGGACTTGAGATAATACATTCAGCAGAGCCTCAAAAGAAGCTGGTCGAATTACTTTTGTATGGGGAGATCGATGGAGCAGTAAGAGGGACGCTGAGCGCAACAAAAACCCTTTCATTCTTGAAAACATCGCTAGGTGTCGGCAAATTGTATAGAGTTGCTTTACTGGAAACCGAAGATGGTATCCCATTTTTCCTTGCACCGGTCGGGATAGATGAAGGAAATTCAGTTAAAGATAAGATCGAGCTGATTAAACGCAGCGTTGCATATCTGGAGCGTCTCGGGATCAGGGCAAAAGTAGGTATTCTCTCAGGCGGGAGATTTGAAGATAAAGGAAGGGATATGAATGTAGACAGGACCCTTTCAGAAGCTGAACTTGTGACTAAACGATGCCGGGAAATGGGGATCGATGCAAAAAATTATGCGATCCTGATAGAGGACGCGATAAAAGAGGCAAACTTCATAGTGGCCCCTGAGGGTATCTCAGGTAATCTCATCTTCAGGACACTTGTGTTCCTTGGAGGAGGAAAGGGATATGGTGCACCCATTTTGATGGAAAAAGTGTTCGTGGATACCTCTCGCGTGAAAGAGGATGCAATGAGAGCGATAATGCTGGCAAGCGCGTTAAGAAACTAAATCCCCGAAATGTCGTTCAAATGGAATACGAGCCAATGCAAATAGTACCGTATTGAACTATCCTGCTTACTTTCTTAATATGTTTCTCATGAATGTATGCAGAATTCCGCCATTTCTGTAAAATTCCACTTCTATGGGCACATCCAGTCTTGATATGACTTTAAATTTAGTTTCTTTTCCTTCTGCTTCTGCAACCACAAGCAGTTCTTTTCCCGGGAAAATATTGCTGATGCCCAGAATATCAAATACCTCATCACCTTTTAGCCCCAGCGTATCTGCATTCTCTCCTTTCTCAAACTGCAACGGGAGAATACCCATTCCCAGAAGATTGCTCCTGTGGATACGCTCAAAAGATTCAGCTATCACTGCTACGACCCCGATAAGATAAGTTCCTTTGGCAGCCCAATCGCGGGAACTTCCAGTGCCATATTCTTTCCCTGCAATGACAATAAGGGGTGTCTGTTTCTGTTTGTAAAGCATCGCTGCATCATATATAGTCATTTCTTCTCCATCAGGTAAATAACGCGTCCACCCCCCTTCTTTATATGGAACAAGCCTGTTCTTAAGATTAATATTAGCAAATGTTCCCCGCATCATGACTTCATGATTTCCCCTTCTTGATCCATACGAATTGAAATTTTCCGGTGACAATCCCTTTGAGATCAAATACTGACCTGCAGGACAATCTTGCGAAAATTCACCAGCTGGAGAAATGTGATCTGTTGTGATACTATCTCCCAGGTATGCAAGTACCCTGGCACCTGATATGTCTCCTTTTTCAGGAGGTAGAACCGGAAAATCCATGAAAAAAGGAGGTTCCTGGATATATGTTGATGTCGGCTCCCATTCATAGAGCTTACCTGTTGGTACTACAAGTTCCTCCCAGATTGTTGAACCACGGGATATTTCAGAATACTGTTTTTCATAGAGCATCGGGTCAATAGTATTTTCTATTATTTGTCTGATATCTTCGCTATCCGGCCAGATATCCTTTAAATATACTGGATTATTATTGGGATCGAATCCTATAGGTTCGGTCTTGAGATCTATATCTACTGTACCTGATATGGCATAAGCGACCACGAGAGGAGGCGAGACCAGATAATTTGCTTTAACAAGCGGGTTTATCCTCCCTTCAAAATTACGATTTCCACTTAAAACCGCCGCAACTATCAGGTTTTTCTCCTTCACCTTTTTCGTAACCATATCCTGTATGGGCCCACTGTTTCCTATGCAGGTCGTGCATCCGTAACCCACAAGATGGAATCCCAGAGCCTCAAGATATGGCATGAGCCCCGAGTTTTTCAGGTATTCTGTGACGACAAGTGAACCCGGGGCAAGACTCGTTTTCACATATGGTTTAACTTTGAGCCCATGCTCCACAGCTTTCCTGGCTAAAAGACCCGCCCCTATCATTACATAGGGGTTCGAAGTGTTGGTGCATGAGGTTATTGCCGCAATAACGATCGAACCGCTTTTTATCGGGACTTTCATCTCATACTTTTCTTCAACTTGCATCTGGCCACTGCGTTTATGCTCATCACTGAAATTTCCTCCCTCCCCAAGCCAGCGATGATATTCATGATCTTCTTCCACATCTTTTTTCTTTGAGTTGAAAGTATCTTCCATGGCCTTATGGAAACTTTCCTCCAATTTGTCAAGAGGAATACGATCCTGGGGTCGTTTTGGCCCTGCGAGGCTTGGTTCAACGGTACTCATGTCAAGTTCCAATGTCTCGCTGAACAAGGGTTCTGGACTTTCATCTGTATGGAAAAGTCCCTGTTCTATGGTATACTTCTTAACCAGGTCTACATCCTCTATTTTCCTCCCAGTCCCAAGGAGATACTTTATTGTTTCTGCATCAACGGGAAAGAATCCTGCGTTTGCGCCATATTCAGGAGCCATATTTGCAATGGTAGCCCTGTCGGGCAGGCTTAATTTGCTCAATCCAGGCCCGTAAAATTCAACGAATTTTCCGACAATATTATGTTCCCTTAATATCTGGGTGATCGTGAGAACAAGATCAGTAGATGTTACTTCCTCCTTAAGCTCACCAGATAGTTTAAAACCCACTACATCCGGTACAGGCATATGGTATGGCTGGCCGAGCATAACCGCTTCTGCTTCTATCCCTCCAACGCCCCATCCCAGAACTCCCATTCCATTGATCATCGTGGTATGGGAGTCAGTCCCAACAAGTGTATCCGGATAAGCAATAAGTTCATTATTCACTTTCTTGACCTGAACAACTGATGCAAGGTATTCAAGATTGATCTGATGGACTATTCCTCTGCCTGGTGGAATTACCCGAAAATTATCAAAAACCATACTTGCCCAGCGAAGAAAAGAATATCTTTCACAGTTTCGTTCAAATTCCTTCTTCTCATTAAACTCTCTGGCATCTGAAGTTCCATAATAGTCAACCTGAATAGAATGGTCGATGACAAGATCAGCGGGTATTACTGGATTTATGCATGCAGGGTCGCCTCCCAGCCTCTTGACTGCCGACCTCATCGCTGCCAGATCCACAACCGCAGGAACACCGGTAAAGTCCTGAAGGAGAACCCTGGCCGGTATGAAGGGAATCTCGTGTTCATTTCTTTTTTTCGTGTAGTATTGGGCACATGATTTAACGTCCTCTTCAGTAATAAGTTTCCCATCCATCTGGCGCAGGAGTGATTCAAGCAATATCTTTATGGAATAGGGAAGACGGGAGATGTTTTCAAAACCCATGTCTTCAAGCCTGTTGAGGCGATATATGACAACAGGACCCTTTGACGTATCAATAACATCTTTGATCTTAGAAAAATTTATAGTCATAACATTTATTCACTTATTCAATTTTTCAAGTCTTCTCGCAGCTTCCTGTAATGTCTCATCTTTCTTAGAGAACGTAAAGCGAAGCTTATGTTTTCCCAGTTCGCTGTGATAGAAACTGGTTCCAGGGACGGCTGCAACCCCAATTTCGTTGGTCAAATATCTTGCATAGGCCAAAGAATCCATTTCAGTCCCCTCCGGCATATCCGCCAGTATGTAATATGCGCCTTCGGGCAAGTGACATCTGAATCCGGCCTTTGTTAACGTGTCATGGAGATAGTCCCTCTTTCTCTGGTACATTGCTGCATGTCCTTTATAATAAGAATCCGGAAAATTTAGACCCGTCAAGCAGGCGCATTGAAGCGGAGTTGGTGCTCCCACGGTCAGGAAATCATGTACCTTCCGGACTGCAGAAGAGAGGGTTTTTTCTGCTATCGCATAGCCGATACGCCACCCTGTGACGCTGTATGTCTTTGAGAATCCGCTCAAAGTTATGGTCTTGTCTCTCATTTCATCAAACGAACCTATGCTGATATGCTTTCTGCCGTCGAAAATAATATACTCATAAATTTCGTCACTCACTGCAATAACATCATGCTCTACGCAAAGATCAGCGATTAATTTTAATTCGTCTTTTGTGAAGACTTTGCCGCAAGGGTTGCTCGGAGTATTGATGATCAAAGCACGGGTTTTTTTATTGAATGCAGATACAAGAGCTTCTTCATTGATACTGAAATCATGATTTAGAGGTACAAACTGTGGGATTGCGCCCGAAACTGCTGAATCCGGGCCATAACTCTCGTAAAACGGCTCGAAAATAATGACCTCATCTCCTTCGTTTATGAGTGCAAGCATGGAAGCCATCAGGGCTTCTGTTACACCGCATGTTACCGTAATGTCAGTTTCAGGGTCAGCCTCGATATGATTGTATTTGTGGGCTTTCTGAGAGATTGCATTCCGGAGTTCTTTTCCACCCCACGTGATGGAATACTGATTATAGTCTTCCATTATTGCAGCAACAGCAGCGCGTTTAATCTCATCAGGGGCAGGAAAATCTGGAAATCCCTGGGCAAGGTTGACGGCATGATGTATTACGGCAAGCTGTGACATATCACGAATTACCGATTCGGTAAAATGTTCTAATCTGTGAGATATCATGGTCAATACCCTGGAAAATTTTCTTTATGGATCATATCGTCTTGAATTTTCAATGTTTTGAGTATTTCTACTGAATTTTTTACAAGGGACGGCGGACCGCAAACATAAAAAACACATTCTTCATAATCGGGTATCTCTTCTAAGACCATCTGAACGTCTATGTGTCCACGCCTTCCTGTCCATTTCTCATCTGGCTGGGACAGTGTATGGATTACCCTGAGGTTTTGATTTAATTTTTTCAGGTGATCCAGTTCTTCCTTGAAAACTATGCTTTCTTGATTCCTGTTTCCGTATAGAAAAGTAATACGGGATTTCATTCCCTCATCCGTGCAATATTTAATCATGCTCCTGAGTGGCGTTATCCCGATACCCCCTGTTATCATCCCTACTCTGGGATATTCGCCTTTGAACGCAAAATCCCCATAAGGCCCATCAAGGTATGCCCGATCCCCTATTTTGAGCCGGTCAAGAGCAACCGAGAACTCATGGTCTGTAATCTTTTTTGTGAATTCAATACACTCCTTTTCTGTTGGACTGCTTGAGATCGTAAAATGCTTTGTGATTTTTTTACCTTCGCTCAGAATTGTTACGAATAAAAATTGACCGGGATCGTAGTCAAAACCTTGCGCTCTATTAAACCTGAAGCTCTTTACATCATGTGTTCGTTCGATTATTTCCGAGACACTGGTTTCGTATTTCATAAATCAATAAACCTCTTTTCTATTGCTATTAACCTCGGTCGCCTCCTTCATTAAAAAGTACCCCATCACCGTTCTGATGCTGACAGTAGCCCCAAGAAAGATAAATTTTGCGCTTTTGCCAACTCCCCAAAAAACATTTCGGGATCTATACACAGTTCAGGAGGCAATTCCACTCTCAGGAACTCTACATCTTTTCTCCTGTCTTTTTCCGGAATAAACCTGTTTTTAACAAACTCTTTCGGGAAACCACCTTTAAAGCTGCAATTCTTGATACCTTTATCTTTGAACGATGAAGGGAATGTAGCGACTTCTGAAATCGTACGTATCGAATATGGAACCACAAATGGCATATTGTACTTCGTGTAATCTTTGTCAGCGAACTGCACATGTCTGAAGTCTATGGTATCAAGGAATCCTGAACCGTAGGCAGCCATTATGTTTGTAATTCCTGGCGTTGCACCGCATCCCACAACAACAAGAATATTTTTCTTTTTGAAACTTGAATCCAGTATGATATTGTTGTTGTTGATGGATTCTGCAAACAATTTTGCTTTTTCTTCATTCCTGCCTGCAACGACAATTTTCATTTCATTGCACCAATAGCTTCATTCAATGCCTCCAGTGTTTTGTTTAAATCATCTTTAGAATGGGAATATGAGGTGTATATCGCTTCCTCGCCATTTTCGTCGATCATAATACCTCTCTTTAAGAGTTCATATTGCACCTCTGTAAACTGTTTCATATCACAATGGGCGAGGTCTCGATAATTTATTATTTTCTCCTTCTCTGTAAAAAGATACTGGAATATTGTTGGATAACCATGGACAACATGAGGAATTTTATGGTCGTCAAGGATTTCATCGATGCCTTTCATCATGCTTTTCCCATAATTTTCAAGATGAGCCCATACGCTATCCTTTTCAAGTTCTTCTAAAGTAGCCTTGCTGGCACTAAGCGAAACTGGATTTGCAGAATATGTACCGCCATGCATGACTTTCCCGGGTCCTATAAGTTCCATAATATCTTTTCTTCCCCCAAAAGCTGCTATTGGATATCCATTTCCCAGTGATTTTGCAAACGTCGAAAGATCTGGATATACCCCAAAGAGCTCTTGAGCTCCACCTTTCCCAAGCCTGAATCCGGTCTTTACCTCATCGAAAATCAGGATAATATCATATTCTTCGCACAGTTCTTTTAGATAGTTCAAGTAGCCGTTTGCCGGAGGGATGGCAGAGCAATTTCCCATAACAGGTTCTGTAATTATTGCTGCAACATCCTTGTAATTCTCTTTTACAATATGCTCAATTTCTTCTGGTTCGTTCCACTCGCAAACAAGCGTATATTGAGACATACCCTTTGAAATTCCCCATGAAGCAGGAATTGCTTCTCTTGGGGATTGATATCCGGGTTTCGTGGAAAACGCTACAGCATCGTGCCATCCATGATAATGCCCTTCGAACTTTATTATCTTGTCCTTTTTTGTGAATGCCTTGGCGACCCGTATTGCTCCCATCGTTGCCTCTGTTCCAGAGCCTGCAAACCTGAGCATATCAATTGATGGCACAAAATCTATTACTTTTTTTGCCACGTCGATCATAAGCTCATTATCAGAAGCGTATACCAGACCCTTCTCATCTGCTTTATGCACAGCAGTATGTATTTTTTTATAACTGTGACCAAGTATGACCGGGCCATAACCCAATCGGTAATCTACATATTCATTTCCATCTATATCCCAGATATGAGAACCGACAGCTTTTTCAATGAAAATGCTGCAGGGTCCGAACTCATGACAGACACTTTTCATAAGTCTTGCATTTGATCCCACTCCTCCCGGGATGATCTTCGAGGCCTCCGTATACATCGCCATTGATTTATCCAACTTAAATTGTTTTTTCATATTATTCTCCCATATCGAATTCTCTTATTTTTCTCCAAAAACAGTATAATACCATGGCTTTCTGACAAGGCCGGTCTGGTCGATATAAACGTGCTTGATTATTGTATATTCCTCAAGTGAAAATATTGATAGGTCTTTCCCAGTTCCGCTCTGTTTAAAGCCACCATGCGGCATTTCAGAAGTAAGCAAACCGTGCTCATTTATCCAGACAGTTCCAAATTTCAGTTTGCTGGCAATCCTGATAAGGTTCGTAATATCTTTTCCCCAGACTGAAGAAGCCAATCCATAGACAACATCATTCGCTTTGCTAATTACTTCATCAATGCTTGAAAACCTGGAAACAGATAACACAGGGCCGAAAATCTCTTCCTGGCAGATTTTCATTTTCTGTTCTACATTTGTAAAAATGGTAGGTTCAAAGAAGTAACCTTTCTTCAGGTACTCAGGTCTTTTACCCCCATAAACAAGATTGGCTCCTTCTTCTATTCCAAATTTCACATACGATTCAATCCT